>CADCTF010000021.1 GCA_902805655.1 uncultured Acidimicrobiales bacterium | reverse complement strand
GGCTACCTGACGCTCGATCGGGACGCCGGCGAGTTCTTCTTGCGCCACCGGTCGGCCACCTTCCCGGGCCAGCTGCTGGCCGAGCTCTACGGCATCGATCGTGGTCCGCTCCGAGAGGAGATCGACCGCAACATCCTTCACATCGACGGGCCCGACCACGCCCGGCTCCGCAAGCTGGTCAACCCGTTCTTCAGCCCCAAGGCATCCGACCGGTGGCGTCCGGCGATGCGGGGCCTCCTCGAGCAGCTGTGGGCGGCTGCGGGCCCCGGTTCGTGCGAGTTCGTGGAGTCGTTCGCCAAGCCGTATCCATCCCTCACGATCGCCACCGTCATGGGGGCGCCCACCACTGACGCGCCGCGGCTGCACGAGTGGTCGAACTGGATCCAGCGGCAGTTCGACGGCCCGAGCCTCGCCGTCGAGCGGCCCCGCATCGAGCAAGCGGTCGAGGAGTTCTACGCATGGTGCGACGAGCTGCTCGCGGCACGACGCACGTCGCCCCGTGACGACCTCGTCTCGGTGCTCATCGCGGCCGAAGAGGACGGCGACCGGCTCAGCGACGTGGAGCTGGTCAACCTGGTGCTGAACGTGCTCATCGGCGGAGTCGACACGACGCAGGCGCAGCTCTCGCATGGGGTGCGCCTGTTCGCCGAGCACCCGGACCAGTGGGTGCTCCTGGCCAGAGAGCCCGAGCGGGTGCCCCAGGCCGTCGAGGAGGTTCTGCGGCACGAGCCGATCACGCCCTTCACAGCTCGGGTGCTGACCGCGGAAGTGACCTACCGGGACGTCGCCTTCCCGGCCGGCACCGTCGTCATGATCAGCGCCGTCACCGGCAACCGGGACCGGGCGGGCGACCCGGGCTTCGACATCACCGCCGACCGGACGGGGGCGCGCCTGATGACGTTCGGGGCCGGCATCCACCACTGCCTCGGGGCGAACCTGGCCCGAGCCGAGCTGGAGGAGGTGCTGGCGTTCCTCCCGTCGCGCATGCCCGGCCTGCGCATGACCGACGCGCCGGCCTACGGCACCGTCCAGGGCATCTACCAGCTCGACGCCCTGCACCTCGCCTGGGACTGAGGGCGAGTGGCGTATCCGGTCGAGGGAAGTTGCTGGGGCGCTAAACAGAACGGCGGCGATGTGACTCTTCCCGGTGTGCGTCGCAACTTCGAGGCTTGGTACGGCCAAGCGTGGGGACCCGTGCTCCGCGCCGTCATCGGCTCTGGTGTCGGCGTAGACGAGGCGGAGGAGGTCGTCGCCGAGGCGTTCTCCAAGGCCTTGAGCGGATGGCCCCGGGTCTCACGGATCGCGAACCCGGAGGGGTGGGTCTACCGGGTGGCGGTCAACGGCGCGAAGCGGCGGCAGCGGCGGGCCACGCTCGAGCTCGGGCTGCGCTCGCGCACCGAGGTGCAGCTGGTGCAGCCCCCGGGTGTTCCTGCGCCCGTGTGGGACGCGGTCGCCCGGCTACCGGAACGGCAGCGCCAGGCGATCGTCCTGCGGTACGTCGTGGGCCTGCACCAGAGCGAGATAGCGGAGTGGATAGGAGTTCGGCCCGGCACGGTCGCAGCCTCGCTGCACGCAGCACGGGCTTCACTCAGGACCGCCATGAGCGAGCTGGAGGATGCACGTCATGATTGACCTCGAGGTTGCACTCGGTGATGCGGCCGGCGTGCTGCCGGACCCGCCGCCGATGCACGAGCTGGCGCAGCGCGTCAGCCGCCGTCGCAACCGGCGCACCGCCACGGCGGCCGTTCCGCTCGCTCTGCTCCTCGCCGTGGCGGGCGCTGTGGTGCTCCAGAACCGGGACGTCGAGCGCACGACGATCACGGCCGCGAATCCGCTGGGGGCCGCTCTCGCGCCGTACGGTCGCGAGCTGATCATGACGCCCGCGCCAGAGCCGCACCCGTCGGAGCCGGCGGACGCCGTGCCCGGCTCGTACCGGGTGCTGGGAGCGCTGAAGGGGGAGACCGTCGCTGTCTTCGATCGAGTCGACCACGGGCCCGGAGAGAGACCCACCTGCCTGCAGACCGCAGCGAGCCGGTGCATGGCGGGCCATGCACATGGGGAGCCGTCGACGTTCGCGGTCGGCCGGTCGCTCGTCTGGCTCAACGTGCCGGCGGATGCCGTCGCGGTGGGTCTCGTGGCCCAGGACGGCTCGCAGTGGCAGCGCCCGTACCACGGCTTCGCCTACTTCCCGCTGGAGGTCAGCGATGCCTGGTCCCAGTTCGAGATCAAGGCGTTCGCCGCCGACGGCGCGGTGCTCGCCTCCGAGCACTTCGACAGCGCTGCCGCGCGACGCATGACCGTCACCTGGATCGACGAGGCCGGGCAGCCAAGAGCTCGGGTGTACGAGAACCTGTGATGCTTCACACCCTCGGTCACGGCACGCTGCCGCAGGAAGCGTTCGCCGCCCTGCTCGACGCGGCTGGGGTGACGCAGTTGGTGGACGTTCGTTCGTTCCCAGGCAGCCGGCACAACCCCCAGTTCGGGCGGGAGCAGATGGAGCACTGGGTGCCCGAGGCGGGGCTCGACTACCGCTGGATGCAGAACCTCGGCGGCCGGCGGCGGGGCCTGGAGGGCTCGAAGCACATCGCCCTGCGCCACACCGCGTTCCGGGCCTACGCCGACCACATGGAGACTGCGGAGTTCCTCACCGGCGTGGAGGAGCTGCTCGAGCTGGCCGACGCCGACCAGGGCTCGGCCGCAGTGATGTGCAGCGAGTCGGTGTGGTGGCGCTGCCACCGGCGGCTGCTGGCCGACCACCTGGTGCTCGTGCGGCAGGTCGAGGTGGTGCACCTCATGCATGACGGCCGCCTCACACCGCACGCGCCCACCGAGGGTGTGCGGGTGGACGACGGCGCCCTCTTCTACGACGTGGGCGTCACCCCACCGCTGCCCGGGGGCTGAGCTTCGGGCCCCGGGCAGCGCCTGCCGCCCCGTCAGCGTCCTGCGATCGCGCTGCCCAGGGAGAGGGCGAAGATGAGCAGCGTCACGCCCACGATGAGGATGATCGCCTTTCCTCGCGGGTGCGACGGTCCCGAACCGTGGTCGGCCATGGGGCTCACTCTGGCACACCCCTCCCGGTGGCCGGCTGGTGGCGGACGAGCCGGGCGGCCACCGCCAGCTTCTCCCGGGTCGGCACCCGGGCGCGGCCGGCGAAGACGTCGTAGCCCTGGGCCTCGATGCGCTCGAGGATGCGGGAGTAGAGCGCTCGAGCCCCGGCGATGCAGCGCGCCGACGATGGGGGGAGCAGCTCGTCCCCCAGCTCGGCGACGGCATAGAGCTCCCGGCACCGCTCGATCTCGAACTGCAGCAGGTCCACCAGGCCGGGCGTCACCCGGCGCTCGGCGAAGGCGGACTCCGCGTCGAACTTCCGGATGTCGGCCTGGGGCACGTAGACCCGTCCCCGGTCGAGGTCCTCGGCGATGTCCCGCAGGAAGTTGGTCAGCTGGAACGCGTTGCCGAGCGCCCGGGCCGGCCCCAGCGCCAAGGCCGGCGACGGCGGCTCGAGGATCGGAAGCATCATCTCGCCGATGACCGCCGCCGAACCGTCCATGTAGCCGAGCAGGTCCTCCCACGTCTCGTACGAGGCGATCGACAGGTCCATGGCCATCGACCGCAGGAACCGATGGAAGCAGTCCGGATCGATGGCGAAGGCCCGCACCGTGTGCACCACCGCCTTGAGCACGGGGTCGTCCGAGGTGCCCCGCTCGAGGTCGACGAAGAAGCGCTCGCCGAAGGCCCGCAGGGCCTGGTCGCGCTCGGTCACCGGAGCGGGGCCGAGGTCGTCCACGATGTCGTCGGCGTAGCGGCAGAACCCGTACAGGGCATGCACGTGGTGCCGCTTGACCCGGGGGAGCAGGTAGGTCGACCAGTAGTACGTGCTGCCGTAGCGCTTGTTGAGCCGCCGACACTCCTCGTACGACTCGTCCAAGGTGACCGTCATGGTCGGATGCCCTCGACGCGATCGGCCACCAACCGGCCGGACAGCAGCACCATGGGCACGCCAACCCCTGGCACCGTCGACGAGCCGACGAAGAACAGCCCCGGCGCCCGGCGCTCCACGTTGGCCGGGCGGAACGGCCCGGACTGGAAGAACCGGTGCGACAAGCCGAATGGCGTGCCTTGCTCCATCCCCATGCGCTCCCAGTCGGTTGGGTCGTAGAACCGCTCGACCTCGATGTCGTCGACCGGGTAGCCGTGTGAGTGCAGTCGCGCGATCAGCGACGCACGGGTGCGCTCCCGCTCGTCCATCCAGTCCACCCGACCGCTGAGGTTGGGCGTCGGCTCCAGGGCGTACAGCGTGGAGCAGCCCGGCGGCGCCAGCGACGGGTCGGAGAACGAGTGGGAGGTCACGAGGATCGACGGGTCGGGCATCCGTCGCCCCTGGGCCAGGAGCGCGTCGAACGCCTCCTCCCACTGGCCGCCGAAGTGGATGTTGTGGTGGGCGGCGCCATCGGGCATGCCGCCCCGCACGCCGGCGACCCACAGGGCGCACGACGGCGAGTACTCGCCGCGACGGGCGATCCGGGGCGCAGGCAGCTCGGGTACGAGGCTGCGGTACGCCACCGGCAGGTCGGGGTTGGCCACCACCGCGTCTGCGGCCAGCACCTCGCCGCTGGCCAGCCGCACGCCGACGACCTCGCCGCCGCCCTCGCGGCCTCCGGCCCCGGGACGGCGGAGCACCCGCTCGACCTCGGTGTCGTACTGCACGGTCGCGCCCGCACCCACGGCCGCCGCCGCCAGGGCCTCGCCCACGGCGTGCATGCCGCCCATGGGGAAGTAGACCCCTTCTACCGTGTCCATGTAGGTGATGACCCCGTAGACGGCGAGCGCGTCGAACGGCGACAGGCCCGCGTACATGGCCTGGAACGAGAAGAGCTTGCGAAGCCGCGGGTCGCCGAAGTGCTCGTCGACCACGGACGCGAGGCGGCGCAGCGCTCCCGTGCGCAGCAGACGCACCAGCGGGCCGAGGGGCCAGGCCAGGTCGAGCGGTGTGTCGAAGTTGCGGTCGATGAAGTTGGGCATCTCGAGCTGGTAGAGCCCGGTCAGCCACCGGCAGAAGCGTTCGAAGCCCGCCGCGTCAGCGGCGCCGCACTTGGTGCGGATCTCCTCGGTCATGGCCGGGATGCCCTGCCGCACCAGGATCTCGTCCTCACCGGGAAACGTCGCCCGGTACATGGGATCGAGCGGCACGAGCTCGAGGTGCGCCTCGAGGGAGGTGCCGGCCGCTTCGAAGACGCCGGCCAGGATGCCCCGCATGGTGAGCACGGTGGCGCCGATGTCCAGCCGGTAGCCCCCGTCCTCGACGACGGCGACCCGGCCGCCCGGCGACCCGCTGCGCTCGACCACCACCACCTCGTGCCCGCGTCCGGCCAGGTGACAGGCGGCGGACAGGCCGCCCAGCCCTGCTCCTACGACGACGACTCGCAAGTGGCTAGTGGTTGCGACCGGCGACGAACCAGGCCAGCTCCACCAGGTGCGCCTGGGCGGTCTCGGTGAGGGCCGACCGGGTGAGGGCCTCCAGGCTCTCGTCGACGAGGCGGCCGATCCGCAGCTCCATCTCCGCCGCGGCGCCGGTGTCGACCAGCACGCCTTGGATCGCGCACAGCTCTTCGTCGGAGAGGTCGGGCCGGCCCAGCCGGTCGGTGAGCAGCTTGGCCGCCGCTCCCTCGGCTCGCTCTCGCGCCAGGGCGACGAGGGCGGTGGGCTTCCCCTCGCGAAGGTCGTCGCCCACCGGCTTGCCGAGCACGGCTTCCTCGCCCAAGGCGCCGAGGAGGTCGTCGCGCAGCTGGAAGGCCTCACCCAGGGGCAGGCCGAAGGCGGACAAGCTCCCGGCCAGCTCCTCGAACCGCCCGGCCAGCGCGGCGCCGAGGTGCAGGGGGCGCTCGACGGTGTACTTGCCGGACTTGTACCAGGAGATGCGCCGCGCCGTCGCCGAGCTCACGTCGCCCCGCACGGTGCCGGCCAGGTCGAGGTACTGCCCGATGTTGACCTCGAGGCGCAGCTCGTTGAAGACGTCGATGGCGACGCGGGGAGCGTCGCTCAGCAGCACGTCGGCGTAGACGAAGGCGAGGTCGCCGACCAGGATGGCGACGCCCTCGCCGAAGCGCCGGGCCTCGCCCCGCCACTCGGCCATGGTGTGGGCGGCCTCGAAGGCCACGTGCACGGCGTCGAGCCCCCGACGGGTGTCGGAGCCGTCCATCACGTCGTCATGGATGAGGGCGAAGGTGTGCAGCAGCTCGAGCGCCCCGCCGGCATCGACCACGATCGGGTCGTCGGGGTCGCCGCCCGCCCCGACGAACGCCCAGTGGCAGAAGGCCGGCCGCAGCCGCTTGCCACCGGCGAGCACGAGGTTCCGCAGGGACGAGAGCGGTTCGTCGAGGCTCGGATCGACCTGGGTCCACCGTTCGATCTCGGCGCTCAGCAGGGAGTCGACGCGGCGCTCGACACGAGTGGCGATGTCGACCAGTCCGGCCGGGGCGATGGTGGTGACCGGGCGGACTCGCACGTCGTTCCTCCTTCTCAGGTTGAGCCGACCTTATTCGCACTGAACCGCTATCAGTCCTTGGCCCGTCAGGGAGATGCGAACTGCAGGTACGTCGCCGAGTCCCGGAAGCCCATCAGCTCGTACAGCCGCCGACCCATCGAGGATGCCTGCAGGATGGCGGCCACGCATCCCTCTTCGGCTCCCTGGGCGAGCACGTGCAAGGTCATGGCGCCGGCCAACCCCCGCCGCTGGAGGTACGGCGCAGTGGCCACGTTGTAGATGCCGGCGGTGCTGCCGGTCACCAGCAGGGCCGCCGTGGCCACCGGCGCCCCGTCGATGTAGCCCACGTACGGCCGGAGGCCCTTGGCCACCACGCCTGGTCCCATGACGCTCATCCCGAGCTCGAACGGCACTCCGAATGCGGCCACCAGGAGCGACACGTGGTCGCGGAGTCCGGCGGCGTCGCGCACGGCGCGGATCTGCATGCTGCGCACCGTGCGACGTGGCCGAAGCTCGTCGAGCTGGACGGCCATGGCCGGGAGGGGCTCGACGGGCACGAGGCCGGCGGCTCGCGCTTCGGCCTCGACGCGCCGATCGAGCCCCTCGCGGATGCGCAGGAGGAAGGGCAGGTCACGCTCCCCGAAGTACCCGACCGACCGGGACACCGCGTGCCCTGGTCGGTCCGTGGGACAGGTGATGAAGGCGCCGTTGAAGGGGCCCACCGGTACGCCGCACGAGGCGAGCAGGAGCCCGTCCGCCTCCTCCACGTGGCCGCTGGCTGCGGCCGATGCCATGATCCGCCAGCTCTCGAACAGGTTGGCGTCGCCCCGCTCGGCCAGGTCGTCGTCCGTCATCGACTACGGCGGGCCGAGATGGCCGACGCCAGCAGGTAGCCGATCACCAGCACCACCAGGCCGCCCACCGCGTCCAGCCAGAAGTGGTTGGCGGTGACGACGATCGTGAAGAAGGTGACGGCGGGATAGGCGGCCAGCGCGACTTTGGCCCAGCCACGCTGCACCAACGAGCTCAACACCAGGGCGCACCAGGTCGACCAGCCGAAGTGCAGGCTGGGCATGGCCGCGTACTGGTTGGACACCTTGGCGATGGCCCCGGAGTCGAACGACCAGAGGCCCCCGATGGCTGCGAGGGTGTCCACGTAGCCGTAGCTCGGAGGCAGCAGCCGGGGGGGCATGAGCGGGAAGGCGGCGAACCCGATGAGGGCCAACCCGGTGGTGATCGCCAGCGTGTTGCGCCACAGGCCGTAGCGCTCGGGAGCCCGTCGGAAGAGCAGCACCAGCGCGGCGGCGGTGACGACGAAGTGGAAGCTGCCGTAGAAGATGTTGCACAGGCGGATGAACCACTCGCTGGACAGGAACCAGTCCTGCACCGTCTCCTCGTGGTACAGGCCGACGAAGCGCTCGATGCGGATGATGCGGCGGGCGTTGGCGAAGGCCTCGGCCTCGGCACCGGCACCCGTGCCGAGGTTCCGCACGGCGGAGTACACCACGTAGAAGACCGCTATGGCCGCCACCTCGATCCACCAGCGGGGCCGCCCCGGCGTCCGTGGGCTGCGGCTCGGGGTGCCGGGGTCCGCGGTGGCGGCGCCGGCCGGGCTCACCCGGGGGCGGCGGCGCGAGTGGCGGTCGTGTCGAGGCCGCTGGTGTCGACGCCGGCGGCACCGAGCGCTCGACCACCGGCGGCGAAGGCCGGAGCGCCGAGCAGGCTGGCCAGCAGGTTGAGCCCGTAGACCAGCAGACCCAGGGTGATGGCCTGGTCGGTGCTCACCCCGAGCGGGTGCAGGAAGAGGACGAAGGCCCCCTCCCGCACGCCCAAGCCGCCGATGGTGGGGGCGGGCAGCACCTGCACGATGGCCACGGCGGGCATGAACGCGAGCACCGCGGTCCAGCTGATCTGGAGCCCCAGGGCCTTGGCCGCGAGGAAGGCGGCCAGCACGACGGCCAGCTGATAGGCGAACCCGACCACGAGCACCTCCGCGGCCATGCCCGGGCGTCTCCGGAACCGAGCCATGCCCACGTGGACGGCATTCGCGAACTGGCGCCAGCCCGACCTTGCCACCAGCCGGTCGCCCACCCAGCTGCTCGACGCGGCCGCGAGCAGGCCGGCCAGGGTGACCAGGGTGACCACGGAGATGACGACGACCAGCCGGCTCGACTCGAAGATCGGCGCCCGGAGCAGACCGGGGTTCACGGCGAAGGCGACCAGGGAGATCACGGGCAGCACGAGCCAGCCGCTGAGCCGCTCGAGCACGACCGACGCGAAGGAGCGAGGGGACTCGCCGTTGCTCGCCGACAACCGGCTCACCCGCAGAAGGTCTCCGCCGATGGTGGTGGGCAGGAAGTTGCTGACGAAGAGACCGGCCATGTAGTGGGACAGGAGCGCACGGGTCTTCGCCGGCACCTCCAGGACGGCCAGCACCCGCTGCCACCGCACGATGGCCAGGCCGACGCCGGCCAGGGTGACCAGGATGGCCGCCGCCAGCCACAGCAACGCCGTCGGCGACCAGACGGGGCCGATCAGGCGCGCGGAGCGGGGCAACAGCACGGCGAGCGCGACGAGGCTGATCACCACCCGGGTCGCCGCCCAGAGGCGGGACCGTCCCGTAACTTCCTTATCCCCGCGCACCACCGTTTAGCGTACGTGGCGAATGGGGTCACAGGCGGGCGGGATACCAACGCCGAGGCGGCGGCTCAGCGTCGCCCTCGCGGCATGGATGGCCGTCCTCGGGCTCGCGTCGTGCACGGGTGACGCAGGAGACACGAACCGCCCGCCTCCCGTCGCGATCGTGCAGGCCGCGCCCGACGCCACGTTCGCCGCGTCCCGCATGGGCGTCTCGGCCGGGGCACGGGACTCCATCGTCGAGGCCACCATCGAGCTCCCGTCGGGGCGCGGCTCGGGCTTCGCCAGGAGTGCTGTGCTGGGCATCGACGACGTGGCTGTCGAGGTCGACTACGGCACGGCCGCCCTCGCGTCGGCGCCGGTCGTGGTGGACAACCCCAGGGTGGCTGCGGCCGTGCCCTCGCAGCTGGTCGGCGCCGGGTTCCAGCCCGGGAACCCGCTGGTCATCCTGGACACCCTCCGAGGCGTGACGTCGGTGGAGAGCTACGGCGGCAACCTGGTGCGTGGCTCCGCCGCCTTCCGCTACACCACCAAGGTCGACCTGGCTCGGGCCCTCGCGGCCACGCCCGCCGAGCGGCGGCCGCCGTTGCAAGCCGCCCTCGACTCGGGCGCGACCGTCCTGGAGGTCGACGTCTGGATCGACCCCGAAGGTCGCGTCCGCCGCATCCAGGCCGGCAACGACCCTCGAGCTCGCACCACCACCACCGACCGCCGGGGGCTCCCTTTCGTGACCACCATCGACCTGTTCGACTTCGAAAGCGGACCCGAGGCGCCTCGATGAGATCCCGTTCTGTCGGTCTCGGGGACGTCGACCTGGCCCTGCTGGAATCGGGCACCGGCGGCCGGCCGTTGCTCCTGGTCCACGGCTTCGGCGGGGCCAAGGAGGACTTCGCGGACCACCTCGACGCCTTCGCCGACCACGGCTGGCACGCGGTGGCGCCCGACCTGCGCGGTCATGGCGGGTCCTCCAAGCCCGACGGTCAGGAGAGCTACTCGCTCGCCACCTTCGCCTCCGACCTCCGGGCCCTGGCCGAGGCCCTCGGCTGGGAGCGGTTGACCCTCCTCGGGCACTCCATGGGAGGGATGGCGGCGCAGGTCTTCGCCGTCTCTTGGCCCGACCGGCTCGACGGGCTGATCCTCATGGACACGGGGCACGGCGCCGTGAAGGGCATCGACCCCGAGCTGGTCGAGCTGGGCAAGACCGTCGTCCGTGAGGGCGGCATGGCCCTGCTCGTGGAGGTGCAGCGCCAGTACGACAAGGTGCTCGACACACCCGCCGCCGAGCTGCTGCGCCAGCGGCGTCCCGGCCACGGGGAGTACGGCGACCGCAAGGCCCTGAGCGTGGCGCCCGCCATGTGGCTGGCCATGGCCGACGAGCTGCTCGACCACGAGGATCGGCTGGAGGCGCTGTCGCACCTCGCCCTGCCCACCCTGGTGATCGTGGGCGAGCAGGACGGTCCGTTCCGCGCACCGTGCGACCGGATGGCCGCCGCCATTCCGAACGCGACGCTCCGAGTCCTCCCCGACGCCGGCCACTCCCCACAGTTCGAGAACCCGCAGGTCTGGCGGGACTGCGTCCTCGGGTTCCTGTCGACCTCGACGGGGGCCGAGGCTTAGCGCGACCGCTCGAGGAAGCGCTCGATCTCGACGATCACGCGATGCACGCGTCCGGCGGCCACCAGCCCGCGGTCGTTGCGCACCGAGACGGCGAAGACGAGGCGGTGCCCTTCGACCTTTTCGAGCGTCGCCTCGGCCCGGATGTGTCCCGCGACGGCCACGGGCGCGAGGTGGTCGATCTGCACGCGCACGCCGACCGTGGTCTGGCCGGGCTCGAGCGCGTCGGCGACCACCAGGCAGGTGGCCTCCTCCATGAGCGCCAGCACCCGGGGGGTGGCGACCACGGCCACGTCGCCTGAGCGCCATGCGAGTGCGGTGTCGGCTTCGGTGACCTCGAGGTCCACGGCGGCCGAGCGGCCCGGCTCGAGTGGCACCGCTGCATGTTAACGACCGGCCCCTGTACGGTGCGCCTACCCGGGACCGGGTGCAGGAAGGAGCTTCGCCCGTGCTCGAAGAAGCAGTTCTCCAAGGGGTGCTGGGCGCCGCTCTGCGCACCGGTGGCGACTTCGCCGAGGTGTTCGTGGAGGACCGGCGCAGCTCGAGCGCCCGCCTCGACGACGGCAAGGTGGAAGAGCTCACGTCGGGCCGTGACCGTGGCGCCGGCATCCGGGTTGTGGTGGGGGACACGACGGGGTTCGCCCACACCGCCGACCTGACCGAGCACGGCCTGCGCTCCGCCGCGGATGCGGCCGCGACCGCGGCCAAGCGTGGGGGCGGGGGCGTCCGGACCGTCGAGCTCACCCGCCGCCCGGCACCCCGTTACACCGAGGTGGAGATCTTCCCCGAGGAGGTGGCCAAGGCGACGAAGGTGGAGATCCTCAAGCGGGCCGACTCGGCGGCGCGGGGCATGGCCGGCGCCATCAAGCAGGTGCAGGCCCGATACGGCGACAGCCGGCGCCGCATCCTGGTGGCCAACAGCGAAGGCCTGCTCTCCGAGGACGACCAGGTGCGCACGCTGTTCGCGGTGACCGCGGTCGCCACCGGCGACACCGGCATGCAGACCGGGTACAACTCGACCGGCTTCACCGTGGGCTTCGAGCTGTTCGACACCGTCGAGGTGGAGGACTTCGCCCGGGAAGCCGGCCGGCTCTCGCTCACCAAGCTCCAGGCCCGCCCGGCGCCGTCGGGCACGATGCCGGTCGTCATCAACCACGGCAGCGGTGGGGTGATGTTCCACGAGGCGTGCGGGCACGGGCTCGAGGCCGATCTGGTGGGCAAGGACGCCTCGGTCTACCGGGGTCAACGGGGCAGGTCGGTGGCCAGCCCGCTCGTCACCCTGGTGGACGACGGCACCATGGGCCCGGAGTGGGGCTCGTTCTCCATCGACGACGAGGGGCACCCGGCGGGCCGCAACGTGCTCATCGAGGACGGTGTGCTGACCGACTACATGTACGACCACATCCGCAGCCGGAAGGAGGGCCGGGACTCGTCGGGCAACGGGCGTCGCGAGAGCTACCGCCACCTGCCCATGGTGCGGATGACCAACACGTTCCTCGCCAACGGCACCGAGGACCCGGAGGAGATCATCCGCCAGACCCCGCACGGGGTCTACGTGGCCAAGCTAGGGGGCGGCCAGGTCAACACGGCCACGGGTGACTTCGTCTTCGCCATGACCGAGGCCTACATGATCGAGGACGGGCGCATCACCCAGCCGCTCCGCAACGCGAACCTCGTCGGCAACGGCCCGGAGGTGCTCCGGAGCATCGACGTGGTGGGGAACGACTTCGCCATGGGCAGCCCCGGCACGTGCGGCAAGGACGGCCAGGGCGTGCCGGTGGGGGACGGCAACCCGACCCTGAGGGTGTCGGCCCTCACCATCGGCGGCACCGCTGGTGCCTGAGCTGCTCGACCTCGTCACCCGCACCGTGGAGCTGGCGGCAGCCGAGGCGGAAGGCGGCGAGGCCGCCGAGGTCTTCGCATCTCGTGGTCGGCGGGAGTCGGTGCGCGCGTTCCGTGGCGAGGTCGAGTCGTTCACGTCGGCCGACACGGCCGGCGTGGGCATCCGGGTGATCCTCGGCGGCCGTCAGGGCTTCGCCTGGGCCGGTTCGCTGGACGAGGCCATCATCCGGGAGACGCTCGCCGAGGCGCGGGACAACATGTCCTTCGGCGAGCAGGACGCCGACAACGGGCTGGCCGAACCGGACGGGCTGGCCCGGCCCGAGCTCGACCTGTTCGACCCGGAGGCAGCGGAGTTCCCGACGGAGGCGAAGGTGCAGCTGGCCCTCGACCTCGAGCGGGCGGTCCTGGCTCGTGATGCCCGCGTCCGGGGGGTGCGGTCGTCGTCCTACAGCGACTTCTCGGGCGAGCAGGCGATCGCGTCGACCACCGGCATCCGGTCGTGGGGCCGGGCCACCACGTGATCGGTGTCCGTGGCGGCCATGGCCGAGGCCGACGGTGAGACGAGGACCGGGAGCGGCTTCGACCTTGGCCGATCGCCCACGACGCTCGACATCGACTTCGCCGCCGAGGAGGCGGCCGCGCACGCCACCCGGCTGCTGGGGGCCACCCAGCCCGCGTCCAGCCGGATGACCGTGGTGTTCGAGCCTTCGGTGACCGCCTCGATCCTCGGCATCATCGGCCGCACGCTCTCCGGTGAAGCCGTGTTGAAGGGCCGGTCGCTCTTCGCCGACCGCCTGGGCGAGGAGGTCGCCGCGCCCGGCGTGACGCTGGTCGACGACGCCACCGATCCCTCGTCGTTCGGGGCCTGGCCGGATGACGACGAGGGCCTGGCCAGCCGGCGCAACGTCCTCGTCGAACAGGGCGTGCTGGCGCGCTTCCTGCACAGCAGCTACTCCGGCCGCAGGTCGGGGGCCGGCTCCACCGGGTCGGCCGTGCGGGGCTACTCGTCCACCCCCACGGTGGCCCCGCGGGCCCTCAGCCTGGTGCCCGGCACGAGGTCCCAGGAGGAGCTCATCGCCTCGGTGGGTGAGGGGGTGCTCGTGCAGTCGGTGACCGGGCTCGGATCCGGCGTCAACGCGGTGAGCGGGGACTTCTCCGTGGGAGCCGAGGGCCTGATGATCCGCAACGGCGCCCTGGCCGAGCCCGTGCGCGGCATGACGCTCGCGTCGACCTTGCAGCGGATGTGCCGCGACATCGTGAACGTCGGGGCGGACCAGCGCTGGTTCGGCGGCGGCGCCGGCATGTCGCTGGCCGTCCGTGACATCAGCATCGGCGGCCGCTGAGCCGGCACGGGCGTGCGATTGTCGGTGAATTGGGCGGGGTAGTTCCGCAGCCGCATGTCAGACCAGCTCAAGGAACTGCTCGCCGTAGCGCGAGACCGCTTCGGCTACGACGAGCTACGACCGGGGCAGGCCGACGCGATGACTGCTGTGCTGGCCGGTCGCGACACGCTCGCGGTGATGCCGACGGGTGCCGGCAAGTCGGCGATCTACCAGATCCCCGCGTTCGTCCTGAACGGGCCGACGGTCGTCGTCTCCCCGCTCATCTCGCTCCAGCGTGACCAGCTCGCCGGCCTCGAGGGCGTCTCCGAGCCGGGGACGGCGGCGGAAGCCAACTCGTCGATGGGTCGCAAGGCCCGCCGGAACGCGCTCGAGCGCATGGGGGCCGGCGAGGTCGAGTTCCTGTTCCTGGCGCCGGAGCAGCTCCGGCGGGACGACGTGCGGAAGGCTCTCGCCAACGCGAAGCCGTCGCTGTTCGTGGTGGACGAGGCCCACTGTCTCAGCGGCTGGGGCCACGACTTCCGCCCCGACTACCTGCTGCTCGACTCGGTGATCGAGTCCCTGGGTCACCCTACGGTGCTGGCCCTGACCGCCACCGCCGCGCCGCCGGTGCGCATGGAGATCATCGAACGGCTCGGGATGCGCAACCCCGAGGTGGTGGTGCGCGGGTTCGACCGGCCCAACATCCACCTGGCCGTCGAGCAGTTCCACGAGGAGGCGGACAAGGAGCGCGCCCTGCTGGAGCGCTGCGTCGAGACGGCCGGCCCCGGCATCGTCTACGTCGCCACCCGCAAAACGGCCGAGTCCGTGGCCGAGGCCCTCGGCGAGCGCGGCCTGCGGTCCGCTCCGTATCACGCCGGCATGGCCGCCAAGCGCCGCCACGAGGTGCACGAGAGGTTTCTGGGCGACGAGCTCGAAGTCGTCGTGGCCACCACCGCCTTCGGTATGGGGATCGACAAGCCCAACGTGCGCTTCGTGTTCCACCACGACGTGAGCGACTCGGTCGACTCGTACTACCAGGAGATCGGCCGGTCCGGCCGCGACGGCGAGCCGGCGCAGGCGCGGCTGTTCTTCCGCTCCGAGGACATCGGCCTGCGGCGGTTCTTCGCATCGGGTGGCGACCTGGGTCGCGACACGCTGCTCGGGGTGGCCGTGGCCGTCTTCCGGCGAGGGGAGGATTGTGATCCTCAGGAGATCCAGGAGGTCACCGGTCTGTCGCAGAGCCGCCTGACGTCTGCGCTGTCGCGGCTCCAGGAGGCCGGGGCCATCAGCGTGGACGGGTCCGGCCGACCGAGCCCGGTGCCCGGCGCCGACCCGGTGGAAGCGGCCGACTCGGCGGCGGCGGCCGAGGAGTCGAGGGAGCGGGTCGACCAGAGCCGGGTCGAGATGATCCGCAGCTACGCCGAGTCGAGGTCCTGCCGCCGGGAGTACCTGCTCAACTACTTCGGCGAGCAGGTCGGCGGCTCCTGCGGGAACTGCGACTGCTGTGAGAAGTCGGGCTCCGACGGGCTCGACGAGCGGGCGGTGCCCTTCGCGCCCGACACCCGGGTGACCCACCGGGATTGGGGCGAAGGCCTGCTGGTAAGGGCGGACGCCGACACGATCACCGTGCTGTTCGACGACGTGGGCTACAAGACGCTGTCCCTCCGCCTCCTGCTCGAGAACGACCTCCTCACCTCGGTGCAGTAGCAGCCGGACCGATATCCTGCGCCCGTGCCGAGCGCCGAGGATCGCCATCCCCACCTCTCCGAGCCCCGGCCCGAGGGCACGGTGCGGGTCGACCTGCACATGCACACCATGTGGTCCGGCGACGCCACCACCACGCCCGACGAGCTGGTCACGGCCCTCGAGGAGTCGGAGATCGACGTCCTCTGCGTCACCGACCACGCGACGATCAACGGCGCGGTGAAGCTGCAGGGCGAGCTGCCCTGCCGGGTCGTGGTCGGCCAGGAGGTCAAGACCAACCAGGGCGAGCTCATCGGCCTGTTCCTCGTCGAGCGGCTCCCCATCGGTCTGACGGCCATCGACGCGGCCAAGAACATCCGGGAGCAGGGCGGCCTGGTGTACGTGCCGCATCCCTTCGACCCCATGCGCAGCTGCATGAAGCCCGAGGCCATCGATGCCCTGACCGCGGAAGGGCTGCTCGACGCCTTCGAGGTCTTCAACGCCAAGGTGTCCCTGCCCTCGCTGAACCGGCAGGCCGCGGAGTTCGCGTCCGACCACGGCATCGCCGCCGGCTCGGGTTCCGACGCCCACGAGCCCTCGGCCATCGGCGCCGCCTACGTGGAGATGCCCGACTTCACCGATGCCCCGTCGTTCCTGGCCGGGCTGACCGCCGGACGGGTGGTGGGCCACACCTACGACATGCCCCGTCGGTGGCGCCCCCGGGTGGTGCCGTCCACCAAGGCGCTCTGACCGTACGGGGGCCACGTCGGTAGCGTGGCGGTCATGGGCATCAACCGTCTCAACCACGCCGTGCTGTACGTGCGGGATGCCGACCGCAGCGCCGAGTTCTACGTCGACGTGCTGGGCTTCCGCCGGATCGCCATCGCCGAGGGCATGAAGGGTGCGGTGTTCCTCCAGGCGCCGGGCTCGACCAACGACCACGACCTCGGCTTGTTCTCCGTGGGGGATGCGGCCGCCCCCTCCGAGGCCGGTCGCCGCACCGTGGGCATGTACCACCTGGCATGGGAGGTCGACACGCTCGACGAGCTGGCCCGCCTGGCCCACACCCTGCGGGAGCACGGTGCGCTGGTGGGTGCGAGCGACCACGGCACCACCAAGAGCCTGTACGCCAAGGACCCCGACGGCCTCGAGTTCGAGGTGGCCTGGATCATCCCGGCCGACCTGCTCGACGACGAAGCGATGGCCGGTCGCTCATCCGTGCGACCCCTCGACCTGGCCCGGGAGCAGGGCCGCTACGGCGCCTCGACGCCCGGCGGCGTGGGCATCTCCCGCTGACGTAGGGCCGGCCCATGCTCTAGGCCGGCGAGGTGAGGGCGAGGGTCACCGCGGCCGATGCGAGCGCGGCAGCCAGCACCGGTGCCTCCGCGGGGGTGACGGCCACCGTGACCAGGTCGCCGTCGGCGTCCACGTGGAGCACGGGTGCGGCCCGGGCCACCACGTCGGCCGGCGCCGGCGGGCCACCGCTGGCCAGCACATCGACCCGGTCTCCGACCAGCAACGGGGGGCGCCCGGTCGCGCCGGTGGTGACGGCCATGGCTCGGCGGCCCGGCGGGAGCAGGGCCGCCACACCTCGCACACCATCGGGCGCGACGCGCGAGCGCAGCAGGATCTCACCGGTCTCCAGAGCCGAGATGGTGGCGCGCCCGTCGACCGCGCCCGCGAGCGCCCCGGGCGGGGCCAGGTGCCGGGGCACGTCCCGCCGGTCGACGTCGGCCGTCGTCAGGGTGCGGCCCGCCTCGAGCGGGTGGCGCGCCACGGCCACAGAGACGACCTCACCCCAGCGGGACCGCTCGGTCTCGGCTCGGTCGGCCAGGCCGTGCACGGTCGTGCCGGTGAGCCCGGCCAGCACCGCGATGAGGACCCACGGAAGGAGCCGCACGTGGCGGATGCGCCACGGCAGCAGGGAACGAAGGCGACGGCGTCGCATCGGAAGCACCTCGTCGTCGGAGGACGGCTGACGAAGGGGGAAGCGATCGTCGAAGCGGGCGAAGCGTAGGGGAGGGCCGAGACCGGCACCACCCCCCCGTTTACCGGGAGGCTCTCAGGAAGCCGGTGCCGAAGACGACGAAGAGGAGCTCGAGCTCGCCGGCGTCGACGACTTCGACTCCTTGGCGGCGGCGGCGGGCTTCGACTCACCGGGCGTGGCCTTGGGCGTGTCGCCCTTGGTCGACGAGGAGTCGCCCTTCGTGGCATCCGCCTTGGGCGCATCCGCCTTCGTCGACGAGGCGTCGCTCTTCGACCGGCTGTCGTTCTTGTAGAAGCCACTGCCCTTGAAGGCGATGCCCACGGGGTGGAACACCTTCCGCAGCTCGCCACCGCAGGACTCGCACACCGTGAGGGCGGCGTCGGAGAACGACTGCACGACCTCGAGGCGGTTGGCACAGGCGCGGCAGGCGTATTCGTAGGTAGGCATCGCGAACGGGCTCCGAGGCTCGAGGGGGGTTGCGCCGGGACGGGTGCACGAGAAGCGTTAGCACTCAACCACGGCGACTGCTAACAATACCGCGCCGAGCTCGACGAGCACGAAGGAGCCCTGCGCCGCCATGATCCCCCTGGAGGAAGCCCGAGCCACGGTGCTGGCTGCGTGCGGGCGCGTGCACCCCCGAGCCGTGCCGCTGGCCGACGCGCTCGGCCGCGTCACCTCGGTTCCGCTCTTCGCCGACGAAGAGGTGCCGCCCTTCGCCAACACGGCGATGGACGGCTACGCGGTGCGAGCGGCCGACACGTCAGGCGCCCCTGTGACCCTGCGGGTGGTGGGTCTGCTCCCCGCCGGGGTCGACCCGTCTGGGATGCACGTGGGGGAGGACGAGGCGGTGCAGATCATGACCGGCGCTCCGATGCCCCCCGGTGCCGACGCGGTGGTGATGGTCGAGCGCACCGGCCCCGGCTCGGTGCCCGGCACCGTCGAGGTGCAGGTGGCGGTGCCGGCCGGCAACCACGTGCGTCCGGCCGGGGAGGACCTGCGGCCGGGCCAGGAGGTCTTCCCTGCCTTCACCGTGCTCCAGGCCGGTCACCTCGGGGTGCTGGCCAGCCTGGGCATGCGCCGGGTGCCGGTCTTCCCCGGTCTTCGGGTGGGTGTGCTGTCGACCGGTGACGAGCTGGTCGACGGTCCCGGCCCGTTGCCCCTGGGCAAGATCCGGGACGCCAACCGGTCCACCCTGCTCGCCCTGGTCGCCCAAGCCGGCTGCGAGCCCGTCGACCTGGGCCTGGTGGCCGACGAGGAGGACGCGGTGCGCGCCGCGCTGGTCGAGGCCGTTGCGTCGTGTGACGTGGTGCTCACCTCCGGCGGCGTCAGCATGGGCGAGCTCGACTTCGTGAAGAAGGTGCTCGACGAGCTGGCCGGCGGGGGTGGACGCCCCGTGACCTCCATGCAGGTGGCCATCCGCCCGGCCAAGCCGCTCTCGTTCGGGGTGGTGGACGACACACCGGTGTTCGGGCTGCCGGGCAACCCGGTGTCGTCCATGGTCAGCTTCGAGCTGTTCGCCCGCCCGGCCCTGCGGCAGATGATGGGACACCCCGCGATCCACCGTCCGACGGCACGCGCGGTCGCCGACGAGCGGCTCGGCCGGAGCCCTGACGGCAAGCTCCATCTCGTGCGGGTGGTCGCCGCCCTCGACGACGACGGCAGGTATCACGTGCGCTCGTCCGGCGGCCAGGCGTCCAACCTCCTTCGGGCCATGGCCCTGGCCAATGCGCTCGCCCTGCTCCCCGACGGCGAGGGGGTGGACGCGGGCTCCGAGGTGCAAGTGATGCTCCTGACCTAGCCTGTGCCTGTGACCGTCCCCCTCGTCGACCCGCACGGACGCACCGTTCGCGACCTGCGGATCTCGGTCACCGACCGCTGCAACTTCCGCTGCACCTACTGCATGCCCGAGGAGGGGATGCAGTGGATGGCCCGGGAGGAGATCCTCACCTTCGAGGAGATCGAGCGGGTCGCCCGGGTGTGCGTCGAGCGCTTCGGCTTCACCAGCCTGCGCCTGACGGGCGGGGAGCCCACGGTGCGGGCCCACCTGCCGGTGCTCGTGGAGAAGCTGGCCGCGCTGGGCGCCGACCTCGCCCTCACCACCAACGGGTCCACCCTGGCGCTGGTGGCCGCCGACCTCCGGCGGGCCGGTCTCGACCGCATCAACATCTCGTGTGACTCGCTGCGTCGCGACCGGTTCCTCGCCATCACCAAGCGGGACCGGCTGGAGGCGGTGCTCGAGGGCATCGACGCCGCGCTGGCCACCGGGTTCTCGCCGGTGAAGGTCAACGTCGTGCTCCAGCGAGGGGTGAACGACGACGAGCTGATCGACTTCGCCCGCTTCGGCCGCGAGAAGGGCGTGGGCATCCGCTTCATCGAGTGGATGCCCCTCGATGCCCAGCAGGCGTGGCAGCGGGCCATCGTGGTGCCGTCCGAGGAGGTCCTCGAGGTGCTCGACCGGGAGTTCGGCATCGAAGCGCTCGATCAGCGGGGTTCTCAGCCGGCCGAGCGCTACCGGTACCGCGACGGCCGCGGTGAGGTCGGCGTCATCGCCAGCGTCACCCGCAGCTTCTGCTCGACGTGCGATCGCATCCGCCTCACGTCCGACGGCCAGCTCCGGGCGTGCCTGTTCGCCACCGGCGAGGCCGACCTCCGCAGCGTCCTGCGCGCCGGCGGTGACGATGACGCCCTGGCGGCGGCCATCGAGGCCGAGGTCGGCACCAAGTGGGCCGGCCATGACATCGGCGCCGTGACGTTCACGCGGCCCGCCCGGTCCATGTCCCAGATTGGCGGTTAGTGCCGCAGTCGAAACTACGTGTGACGTGCTCGAGTATCCCGGGCTTGCCTGAGACGGGCCAAGTTGCCGATGGGCACGTCACACGTATTTCGGCGAGGCACTACTGAGGGTCGCTCCGAGCCTCGGGCCAGCCGGTTCGCGCCCTAGACTTCCCGTTCGATGAGCGATCGAGGCTTCACCCACCTCGACCCGCTGGGCCGGGCCCGGATGGTCGACGTCACCCCCAAGGATCCCACGCACCGTCGGGCCATCGCCCGGTGCAAGGTGTTCATGACGCCTGAGACCACCGCCATGGTGGCCAACAACGCCGTGACCAAGGGCGACGTGCTGGCCGTGGCCCGGGTCGCCGGCATCCAGGCGGCCAAGCGCACGCCCGACCTGATCCCGCTCTGCCACCAGCTCACCATCGGCTCGGTGTACGTGAACTTCCAGCTCGACGACGACTTCATCGAGGTCGAGGCGCAGGTCGAGACGGTCGATCGCACCGGCGTCGAGATGGAAGCCATGACGGCCTGCTCGGTGGCCGCTCTCACCATCTACGACATGTGCAAGTCCACCGATCGCTCGATGCTCATCGGTGAGCTGACCCTGTGGGAGAAGACCGGCGGCCGCAACGGCGTCTACAAGCGGGCCGCCACCTCCGCAGACACGGCCACCTCCCGCTACTAGTCTCCGGCCCCACGGCGGGGCGGCACGATCTGCCCCATCCACCCATCCCGGACCGGGCACATCTACGGTCCACGAGCACGAAGGCGGATCGAAGGGTTGCGGATCTTGTTGCTCATCGTGTTGGCGGGTGTATGGGTGGCGCTGCTGGTGCCGCCCCTGGTGCGATCCCGGCGGGACAACCGCCCGAGCGGCTCCATCCAGCAGTTCCGCCGGCAGCTGCACGTGCTCGGGCGCACGACTCCGGGCGGCATGGTGGCAGTGCCCGCGCCTTCGCGGGCCGTCCGCGTCCGCCGCTGTGTGAAGCGCCGGCGTGACATCCTCCTCGGCCTCCTCGTCGTCATGGGCGCGTCCCTGCTGCTCGGTCTCATCCCCGCCCTGCGCATCGCATGGACCGTGCACGTCGTTGCCGACGTGGCCTTCGTGGCCTACCTGTGGGCGCTCGTCCACCGCCGCAACCTGGCCGCGGAGCGGGAGGCCAAGGTGCGGTACCTCCCCCGCCCTGCGCACGCCGACGGAGCCTTCCTCCTCCACCGCTCGGCCAACTAGTCACCGTTCCGCTCTCCGGTGCACGGGTGGCCGGCATCTCGCCGGACGGCCTTGGCCGCGCGGTAGATTGGGCGGCTCCCGGGGGTGTAGCTCAGTTGGCAGAGCGCAACGTTCGCAATGTTGAGGTCGTGGGTTCGATTCCCATCACCTCCACCGGGCAGCCCCCGTACGTGGGGGCCGTGAGCCGCAGGTGCAGGCCGTGAGCGCCCGCATCCTCGCCATCGAGGACGATGAGCGGATCCGGTCGGCCATGCGCCTGGCCCTCGAGGACGAGGGCTACGAGGTGCACGAGGCGGCCAGCGGGGAGCAGGCGCTCCAGCTGATGCCCGTGGCCGACCCCGACGTCGTGCTCCTCGACGTGATGCTGCCGGGCATCGACGGGTTCGAGGTGTGCCGGTCGATCCGCCGGTCGAGCGACGTCCCCATCGTGATGGTGACGGCCAAGGCCGACACCCATGATGTCGTGGCCGGGCTCGAAGCCGGAGCCGACGACTACGTCACCAAGCCGTTCGTGGCCAAGGAGCTCGCCGCCCGCATCCGCGCCCTGCTCCGAAGGGTCCGGGTCACCGACCCCTTGTCGCAGACGTCCACCTTCGGGGACGGTGACCTGGTGGTGTCACCCGAGGCCGGCGAGGCACTGCGGGCCGGAGCGCCGGTGCGCCTCACCAAGACCGAGTTCCGTCTGCTCTGCGAGCTCGCCCACAACGCGGGCAAGGTGCTGAGCCGGGAGCAGCTGCTCGACCGGGTGTGGGGCTACGACTACTTCGGGGACGGGCGCCTGGTCGACGTGCACGTGCGCAGGTTGCGAGCCAAGTTGGAGCCGAACCCGGCCGAGCCCCGCTACGTCGTCACCGTGCGAGGGATCGGCTACAAGCTCCAGCCGTGACCACCACCGCGCGGTCGGTGCCCTCCGGACCCGCCGCCTCAGGCGGCCTGGGCCTCCGGGCCCGGGTGACGGTGGCCTTCGCCCTCGGGGCGTTGGCGTTGTCGGCCGTGCTGTCGGTGGCGACCTACACGGTCGTGCGCACGCAGCTGGTGTCCCAGCAGGAACGGGCCGCCGCGAGCCAGACGTACCTCAACGCCCGGGTGCTGCGCGACGGGCTTCGGGGCGGCACGGGCGCAGGCTCGGTGCTCACCGACCTCCAGACTCCCGATCGGGGCGGTGTCGTGCTCCGACAGGCCGATCGGTGGTTCGGCAACTCGGTGATCGTGGGGCGAGACACCCTCCCCGCGGCGCTCCGGGACGACGTGGCGGCGGGCGTGGCGGCCACGCAGCGCTTCGAGGCCGGTGGCGAGTCGTGGGTGGCCGTCGGCGTCCCGATGCCGCGCTTCCAAGCGGAGGTCTTCGGCGTCTTCTCCCTGGGTGAGGTCGAACGCACCCTGGAGATCCTCGGGTACTCGCTGGCTGCGGTCGCCCTTCTGACGGTCGTGGCCGGGGCCGGCGTCGGGCGGTGGGCCAGTGGCCGCGTGCTCAGGCCGCTCGGGGGCGTGTCCGAGGCCGCGGCCGCCATCGCCGGGGGCCAGCTCGACATCCGTTTGGGTGCCCGGGACCGGGACCTGGCTCCGCTGGTCGCGTCGTTCAACCACATGGTCGACGCCCTCGCCGATCGGATCAACCGTGACGCCCGCTTCGCGTCCGACGTGAGCCACGAGCTGCGCTCACCCCTCACCACGCTGTCGACCTCGATCGGGGTGCTGGAAGGGCGGCGCGGCGAGCTGTCGGCCCGGGGGCGAGAGGCGCTCGATCTCCTGGCGGCCGACGTCCGCCGCTTCCAGCGGATGGTGGAGGACCTGCTGGAGATCTCCCGCTTCGACGCCGGGATGGCCGAGCTCGACCTGCAGGAGGTCGACCTGGCCGAGCTGGCGCGCCACGCCGTTCGGGGCGCCGGGGAGGTCGTGCCCGTGGTCGTGCGGGGCGGTAGGTCGACGGTCCCGGCCGAGGTGGACAAGCGACGCATGGAGCGGGTGATCGTGAACCTGATCGACAACGCCAGGGCGTATGGGGGCGGAGCCACGACGGTGGAGGTGGCGGCGGTGGAAGGAGGGGTGCGCCTCGAGGTCGTCGACCACGGCCCCGGCGTGCCCATCGAGGAGCGCCGCCAGATCTTCGACCGCTTCTTCCGAGGCTCGGCGGCCGGCCGTCGCGGCGCGGGGCAGGGCTCGGGCCTGGGGCTGGCCCTCGTCGTCGAGCACGTCCGTCTGCACGGCGGCAGGGTGTGGGTGGAGGATGGGAACGGGGCCCGGGGCGCCCGCTTCGTCGTCGAGGTGCCTCGCGCGTGATGCTTCGCCGTCGAGCGTCGGCTCTGGGCGCACTGGCGTTGGCGTCGTGCGCCGTGCTGGTGCTCGCGCCTGCGTGCGGTGTCGGCTACGACGAAGGCCCCCGGCGCATAGAACCCGGGGCCGTGCCGTACCAGCTGCTAGAGGAGACCACCACGAGCGCCCCTCGTCCCACGAATGCTCCTCCGGTGGCCGTCACGCGGGAGTCCGTCTTCTTCTACCGGGAGGGCCGGCTGTTCGAGGTGACGAGGGAGGTACCGGCTACGCCGGGGGATGACCGCAGGGACGCGCTGATGCTCGGCCGCAGCGTCCTCGAGGCACTTCGACTCGGCCCGATCGACGCCGAGGCCGACGTCGGCGCCCGGAGCGCGCTGAACCCCAACGTCCAGGTCTTCCTCGCCTACGTCGACGGACCCACGGCGTGGGTGGAGATCCGGGGAGCGCTCTTCTCCCAGCTGCCCGAGACCGAGCGGCGCGTCGCCCTGGCCCAGATGACCTTCACCATCACCGGCGTGCCCGGCGTGACCGGGGTCAACTTCACGCTGGCCGGCGCACTGCTCGATGTCCCCCAAGGAGGCGGCTCGCTGGGCTCGGGGCCCGTGACCCGGAGGTCGTTCGACGACCTGTCCCCTCCCGGCTCGGTGCCCCCGACCACATCCACCTGACGTTTGCTGCGTCACCCTTCATGGGCCGAGCGTGTCGCGAAGCTGACGGATCCAGTCCCTGGCCATGGCATCGCCGTTCGGGAGATCGTCGCCGGGCTCGCAGCGCCACGCGGTGACCATGGCCAGCATGAGGATCCAGCACTCGCGAACCAGTGCCCGATCGGCGCCGGCATAGTGCGCGCCGACCTCGACCGGCGGCCCCGTCGCGTGGACGGTCGCATGAGCGATGTCGAACTCGACCGGCCCCCGACAGCATGTCTCGAGGTCGACGAACAGCAGCCCACCCCTCGTCCTGAGCACGTTGCCGGGGTGCGGCTCGCCGTGCAGCAGCTGCTCCGGGGCGCCCCGGTCGACGATCGCACGCCTCATCGTTCGCAACGTCGTGCCGAGCAGCTCGCGGTCGGCACCGGCGATCTCGGGGTTGTTGGCGGGGTCGTCGACGAGGCACTGCGCCTCGTCCACCCGATCCAAGAAGTGCGGGAACCGTTCACCGGAGAGCTCCTCTGATCGCATGAGGGCATGCAACCGCTCGAGCGCGCTTGCGTACTCGTCGGGCGCGATCTCGTGCGGCGGCACGGGTTCGTAGTAGGTCCAGAGCGTCACCGCGAAGCCGTCCTGCTCGTAGACGCGCGGCTCGACTCGGGGATCGAGCGTCGCCAGCGGCGTACCGGTCTTCGCCAGGCGACGCGCTACCTCGACTTCGAACTGGGCGCCGGTCTGCCGGGAGCGGGGAGCGACCCGAGCGACCACGTCACACGGCCGAAGGTGCACCGCGAGCCGGTTCGAGTCGTTCAGCACGACCGCGTCCTGCACGTGCAGGCCGCAGGCGGCGGCCACGGCAGTGCACGCGGCTACCGCTCGGGGAACCTCCGATGCGTCCACGGCCGAGACTCTACGAAGCGCTCTCGCCCTGGGGGCCAGGCGCGTGGTGCGGGTGGAGGCGAGAGGAGACCAAGGGCACCTCAACCGCAAGATCGGCCAGTGGCGTGATCGCGGGTGGTCGCAGTGGGCGGTGGAGGTGAAGGCCACGAAGCAGCTCATCGGCTTCATCGGGCTCGCACCGCGGACTTCCTGCCCGAGGTCATGCCGGCATCCGAGTGGGCTGCCGGCGAGCAGCCGAGGCCGGTGAATTCGTCGGATGAGCCGTCGCGACGGGCGCTACCGTTGCCGACATGTGCATGTTGCAGTCGACGACGACGCCGGTCCACCTCCGGCGCTGCGTGCTGCACTAACGCACTCAACCAGCCCCGGAGCACTGCTCCGGGGCCGAGTCGTCGTCCCGCCCCAGTGCTCCGGCCTACAGCCGAGGAGCAACTGTGAGCATCTCGTCCGACCCGCACCCTCTCGATCACCGCGACATCAACCGCGACATGGCGATCTTCGCGACAGACCCCTTGGTGGGGTCGGGTCTCCCCATGTGGTCGCCGGCCGGGGCCGTCATCCGACGCGAGCTCGAGCTGCTCGCATCGGAGATCGCACGAGCCGACGGCTGCATGGCGGTGTACTCACCCGTGCTCGCCAAGCGCGCGCTGTTCGAGATGTCCGGCCACTGGGCCAAGTTCAGCGACGACATGTTCCCGCCCATGCAGGTCGGCGGGGAGGAGCTGGTCCTGCGCCATGCGAGCTGTCCACACCATGCCCTCATCTACGCCGCCCAGCAACGGTCCTACCGGGAGCTCCCTGTTCGCTTGAACGAGCTGGCTCCGATGTTCAGAGCGGAACGTTCCGGCGTCCTCTCCGGGTTGAACCGGGTCCGCCAGATCAACCTCGACGACACGCACGTCTTCTGTCGCCCCGACCAGATCGCCGGCGAGGTGGAACTCGCGCTGCGCTCGGCGCTCGGAGCCCAACGTGTCCTCGGGCTGTCAGTCGACTACGTCCGGCTCTCGCGCCGGGACGCGGGGCCCGGATACCTCGGCTCGCCCGAGCAGTGGCGGCAAGCGGAGCACGCGCTCCGTGTGGCCGGGCTCGCGGTGCTGGAGGCCGGGGAGCTTCCGCTCGTCGAGGCCGAGGGAGAGGCGGCGTTCTACGGCCCGAAGCTGGACCTGCAGGTTCGTGACGGCCGAGGCCACGAGGACAGCATCGCCACCGTCCAGCTCGACTTCAGCCAACCCGACAGCTTCGATCTGGCCTACACCGCCCAGGACGGCAGTCGACAACGCGCCGTGATGATCCACCGGGGCACCGTCGGATCGATGGAGCGCGTGGTGGCGGCACTGCTCGAGCGCTACCAAGGTCGGCTGCCCCTCTGGCTGGCGCCGGTGCAGCTCTGCGTGCTGCCGGTCACGTCAGCGCAGGACGACGCGGCACGCGCCCTTGTCGAGGACGCCTTGCGCGCCGACCTGCGTGCCGTCATCGACTACGGAGGTTCTCTCGGCGCCCGGGTGAGCGCCAGCCGCCGACGCCGCGACTGCGTGATCGCAGTCATCGGGGAGGCAGAAGTCGCCTCCGGCGCAGCTCAGGTCATCGATGTCGCCGCCGACTTCCGGGGCGCCATACCGCGAGACGTCATGCTCGTCCTCCTGTCGCGGTCGTACGCCGAGCGGGCACGCACCACTGCCTGGGCCGCGGCCCGTGTCACGCGTGACGGAGGTGATCGGCGTCGTTGAGGAACGCGACGCGGCGATTGCGGTAGTAGTCGTCCTCCACCAGGTGCGTGATGCCGCCGGGCGACGCACTGAGGGCGATCCACCCGATTCCGTCCAGTGGGATCCGTGCCCATGCCATCACCACGAACGTCAGCGTGCCGCCGTGCGTCACGATCACCTGGTGCGGTTCGTTCCGATCGAGGATCCGCTCCACCGCCGCGTAGACGCGCGTGGCCACCTCACGCTTGGTCTCGGCTCCCGGGAGGCCGCTGCGGTGGTCCATCCGGTCGGCCGGCGGCGCGGCGGTGAACCGCTCCCGCAGCCAAGCGTCGGGCCGCCCTCCGGCCTCGCCGTACGACATCTCCCGAAGTCCCGCCATCTCCTCGACGGAAGACCCGAGCTCGGCCGCCACCGGAGCTGCGGTCTGCGCGGCTCTTCGGAGATCCGACGAGAAGACCGGAACCGAGGCGCCCTCTGGGATCAGGCTCCGGACCCGTCTCGCCACCAACTCCGCTTGGGCATGGCCGCGAGTAGTGAGCTCGCTGTCGTACCAACCGCCCACCAAGCCGTCCACGTGGTGCTGGGCCTCGGTGTGGGTGATGACATAGACGCTGCGCATCCCGTCACCGTCGCGCGCTGCGGCTGCCGGCCGCGCCACTTCACGCCGGCATCCAGCCGACGCGAAGGGCCCAGTGCTCCGCCGCCGCGATGATGAGATCGCATGCTGGGTCCTTCACCGCGTAGTACGACTCTCGGTCGCTTCGGGCTACCGCCGCCAGCGACCGCTTGAGCTGCCCGTAGGCGCCGGCGGCCGACGGGTCGGCCCGCAGGTAGTCACGGAACAGCAGCGCGTAGCGCTGGTTGAGACGACCCTGCTCCCGAACATGGAGATGGACGCGCTCGGGATCTGACCAGTACCGCTTGGTCCACTCAGCGGGGTCGATGGGTGCACCCGTTGGGACATGGTCGGTGGTCTTGCCCGGACGACGCAGGAGCCCCGGGAGCAGCTCGTCGGGCCACTCGTCGACCTCGTCGAAGTGCGCAACGGTGATCTGCACGTCGATGAGGTCCTTGGCCGCCAGAGCCGGCACCGCGGTGGAGCCGATGTGGTCGATGCGGAGGAGCACCGGGCCGTCGAGCTGCTCACGCAGCCGCCTCGAGATGTCCAGGAAGCGGGTTGGCCACGCCGGGTCGTAGTCCGCGATCACGAGCTGCTTGCCGTCGGCCGGTGCCACCCCCCGATGCTGGCACCGAATTCAGATCTGGCTGAGGAGATCCCGCAGTACCGGCTCGTAGGCCTCTCCGAAGGTCGGGAACGCGTGCACCACGTCGACCAACACCTCCAGGGGGATCTCGGCCCGGATGGCCAGGGTGGCCTCGCCGATCATCTCGTCGATGTGGCCGCCGAAGCCCGAGGCGCCGATGAGCACCCGCCTCCGCCGGTCGGCCACGAGCACCAGGGCCCCGGCGTCCTCGCCCTCCGTCGAGGCCCGAGCCGTCTCCTTCATGGGCATCGAAGCCGACACCGCCTCGATGCCCGCCTCCTCCGCCTGCGCCCTCGTTCGGCCCACGCCGGCCGCGGGCGGGATGGTGTAGACGGCGTGCGGGATGGCCCGGTAGTCGGCTCGCCGGTCGCCGCCCAGGAGGTTCTCGGCGATGACCCGTGCCTGATAGTTCGCGGCGTGGGTGTAGGGAGCCACACCGGTGACGTCACCCGCGGCCCAGACGTGCTGCACGCCGGACACCCGACCGTGGTCGTCGACCTCGAGACCGCTGCCGTCGACGTCGATGCCGAGGCGCTCCAGCCCGAGACCGCGCACCGCCGGCTCGCGTCCCGTGGCCAGCAGCACCCGATCGGCCTCCACCGACACCCCGCCGCCCAAGCTGAGACGTGCCCCGCGCCCACCGGCGCCGACCTCGGCCCGCTCCGCCCGGAGGCCGAGCCTCACGTCGATGCCGTCGGCCTCGAGCACGTCGAGCACAGCCGCCGACACCTCCGGCTCCTGCCCTGCGAGCAGCTGGCCCTCCGGCTCGATCAGCGTCACGGCCGACCCGAACGCGGCGTAGACCTGGGCCAGCTCGCAGCCCACCGCTCCGCCGCCGAGCACGGCGAGCGACCGCGGGCGCTCGGGCGAGGAGAGCGCCTCGTCGCTCGTCCACGAAGGCACCGCGTCCAGGCCCTCGATCGGCGGCCGCACCGGCCGGCTGCCGGTGGCCACGACCAGGTCGCCCCAGCCCAGCTCGCCGTCGTCCGAGCCGTGCACGGCCAGCGTCCCCCGGCCGGTGATCTCGCCGTGCCCCCGAAGCAGGTGCACGCCCGCCTTCGTCATCTCCTCGGCGTAGGCGGCATCGTCGCGATGGTCGGCCACCTCGTCCCTGCGGGCCACGGCGGCCGCGTAGGCGGCGGCTCCGTCGTCCGGTACCTGAGGCGCGGCTGATGCCCCCAGCTCCCCAGCCCGGGAGAGCAGTCGTCGCACCGCGGCGGACCGCAGGAGCGACTTGCTGGGCATGCAGGCGAGGTAGGGGCAGTCGCCACCTACCAGCCGCCGCTCCACGAGGGCGACGGACCGGCCCTGCTCGACCAGCAGGGTGGCGAGCAGAGTGCCTGCGGAGCCGGCACCGAGGATGACGACGTCGTAGCGATGCATGGCGTCATTGTTGCTCTCCGGTGTCCGGTGGGTAGCGTCCCGCCGATGGACGTCTGGCCTGGACGCCCCTATCCGCTCGGCGCGAGCTATGACGGGTCGGGCACGAACTTCTCTCTCTTCTCCGAGCGCGCCGAGCGGGTGGAGCTGTGTCTCTTCGACGAGGAGGGAACTGAGACCCGCGTCCGCCTCGTTGAATCCACCGCCCACTGCTTCCACGGCTACCTGCCGAACGTGGCACCCGGCCAGCGCTACGGCTTTCGGGTACACGGCCTCTTCGCCCCCGAAGGCGGGTTGCGGTTCAACCCCAACAAGCTGCTGATCGACCCGTACGCCAAGGCCATCGAAGGCGGCGTCCTGTGGGACGAGGCGGTCTACGGCTACCGCTTCGGCGCCGACGACCAGGACCTGTCCCGCAACGAGGACGACAGTGCCGAGCTCGTGCCGAAGTCGATCGTCACGAGTCCGTACTTCGACTGGGGCAGTGACCGCCGGCCGGACGTGCCGCTCCACGAGTCGATGATCTACGAGCTGCACGTGCGCGGCTTCACCATGCGCCATCCCACCATGGCGCCCGAGCTGCGGGGCACCTACGCCGGCCTGGCCACCCCCGAGGCCATCGAGCACCTGCACCTGCTCGGTGTCACGGCGGTCGAGCTCCTGCCCGTCCACCACTTCGTGGACGACCACATCCTGCAGGAGCGGGGCCTCCACAACTACTGGGGCTACAACTCGATCGGCTACCTCGCACCGCACTCCGCCTACTGCTCGTCAGGAGAGCGAGGCGAGCAGGTCAACGAGTTCAAGGGGATGGTGAAGGCACTGCACGAGGCCGGCATCGAGGTCATCCTCGACGTCGTCTACAACCACACGGCCGAGGGCAACCACCTCGGGCCGACCCTGTCCTTCAAGGGCATCGACAACCCGTCCTACTACCGGCTGATGGAGGGCGACCGCCGGCACTACATGGACTACACGGGCACGGGCAACACCCTGAACATGCGGCACCCACACGTGCTGCAGCTGCTCATGGACAGCCTGCGGTACTGGGTCACGGAGATGCACGTCGACGGCTTCCGCTTCGACCTCGCCTCCACCTTGGCTCGCGAGCTGCACAGCGTCGACCGGCTCTCCGCCTTCTTCGACGTCATCCAGCAGGACCCCGTCGTGAGCCAGGTGAAGCTCATCGCCGAGCCCTGGGACGTCGGTGAGGGCGGGTACCAGGTCGGCAACTTCCCGGCCCTGTGGTCGGAGTGGAACGGCAAGTACCGGGACACCATCCGCGACTACTGGCGCGGCCAGGAGGCGGGCGTGGCCGAGCTCGCCTACCGCCTCACCGGCAGCTCCGACCTGTACGGCGACGACCGCCGGCCCTTCGCCAGCATCAACTTCGTGACTGCCCACGACGGGTTCACGCTCAACGACCTCGTGTCGTACAACGACAAGCACAACGAGGCGAACGGCGAGGACAACAACGACGGCGAGAGTCACAACCGCTCGTGGAACTGCGGTGTCGAGGGCCCCTCGGACGACCCGGAGATCTGCGAGCTGCGCAGTCGCCAGCAGCGCAACTTCCTGGCCACGCTGTTCCTGTCCCAGGGCGTGCCCATGCTGCTCGGCGGCGACGAGATGGGCCGGTCGCAGGACGGCAACAACAACGCCTACTGCCAGGACAACGAGCTGTCGTGGGTGGACTGGTCGCAGCGGGACGAGCAGCTGCTCCTCCTCGGCTTCACCCGGAAGCTGATGGACCTCCGCCGTGCCCACCCCGTGCTCCGCCGGCACCGGTGGTTCCAGGGCCGGGCGCTGTTCGGCGCAGAGGTCAAGGACATCGCCTGGTTCAACCCCGACGGCAAGGAGATGACGGAGGCGGACTGGGACGCCGGCTTCGCCAAGTCCCTCGGCATGTTCCTGGACGGGGAGCAGCTGGCCACGCGTGGCCCTCGTGGCGAGCGGATCACGGACGACTCGATGCTCCTGCTGTTCACCGCACACCATGAGCCGCTCGCCTTCACCCTTCCCGGCGCGCCCTACGGCGAGCAGTGGGAGGTGCTGATCGACACGGCGCAGCCCGCACTCATCGAGGGCGAGATGATCTACAAGGGCGGGGATGACGTGCCCATGGCGGATCGGTCCGTCGTCGTGCTGCGACGCATCGCCTGAGGTGGAAGGCATCCGCGCCACCTACCGGGTGCAGCTGCACGCCGGGTTCACGTTCGACGACGCAGCCGCCACCGTGCCGTACCTGGCCCGGCTCGGTGTCAGCCACCTCTACTGCTCGCCCTACCTCCAGGCGGCCAAGGGCAGCACCCATGGCTACGACGTCGTCGACCACAGCCGGCTGAACGAGGAGCTTGGTGGCGAGGCGGCGTTCGGCCGGCTGGTCGAGGCCCTCTCCGCCCACGGCATGAGCCAGGTGCTGGACATCGTGCCCAACCACATGGCCATCCCCGGCCGGGACAACGCCTGGTGGTGGGACGTGCTGGAGAACGGGCCGGCCAGCCGGTACGCCTCCTTCTTCGACATCGACTGGGACCCGCCGGAGCGCAAGCTCGTCGCCCAGGTGCTGGTGCCGGTGCTCGGCGACCAGTACGGCCGCGTGCTGGAGGATGGCCAGCTCGAGCTGCGTCGCGAGGGCGGGTCGTTCCTCGTCGCCTACCACGAGCACGAGGTGCCGATCTCGCCGAGGTCGGTGGACGACCTGCTCAGCGCCGCGGCCGAGCGCTGCGAGTCCGACGAGGTGGCCAGCCTGGCCACCGCCTTCGGCCGGCTCCCGCATGCCCTCATCACCGATCGGGCCAGCGTCGACGAGCGCCACCGCGACAAGGAGATCCTGAAGAACCGCCTGGCCGACCTGTGCGCCTCGAGCGTCGACCTCGCGTCCGCCGTCGACGAAGAGGTGAAGGCGGTCAACGACGACCCGGACGCGCTGCACAACCTGCTCGAGCGCCAGAACTACCGCCTGGCCTACTGGCGCACGGCCGGCCAGGAGCTGGACTACCGCCGGTTCTTCGACATCACGACCCTCGTCGGGTTGCGCACGGAGGACGAGCCGGTGTTCCGGGAGACCCACGCGCTCGTCACCGCGCTGGTGGCCGACGGAGCGGTGGAGGGGCTCCGCATCGACCACGTCGACGGGCTTCGTGACCCGTACGAGTACCTCGAGCGGCTGCACTCGGCGACGAGCGGCACCTACCTCGTGGTCGAGAAGATCCTCGAGGGCGACGAGACGCTGCCGGAGCGGTGGTCCATCGCAGGTACGTCCGGCTACGACTACCTCAACGAGGTGAACGGGCTGTTCGTCGACCCCCAAAGGGAGGCGGCGATGACAGAGGTCTACGCCCGCTTCACCGGTGAGCCGACCGACTACGCCGACATCTGCTGGAACGCCAAGCAGCAGATCATGCGCACGGTGCTGGCCGCCGACATCCACCGGCTCACGGCCTTGGCGGCTGACGTGGTCGAGCGGCATCGCCGCTACCGCGACCACACCCGGGCCGAGCTGCGAGACGCGCTGCGGGAGCTGATCGCGGCCTTCGGCGTGTACCGCACCTACGTCCGGCCAGGGGAGGAAGCAAGCGCAGAGGACGTGGCCCAGGTGGACGCGGCGGTCACCACGGCCCTCGCTCGGCGCCCCGACCTCGACGCGGACCTGATGCGCTTCCTGGCCGACGTCGCCCTCGGTCGACATGACGGGCCCGCCGAGTCCGAGCTGTGCCTCCGGATGCAGCAGGTCACATCACCGGTGATGGCCAAGGGTGTCGAAGACACGGTCTTCTACCGCTTCAACCGGCTCGTCTCGCTGAACGAGGTCGGTGGCGAGCCCGATCACTTCGGCACCTCGGTCGAGGAGTACCACCGGCGCCGGGCGTCCGCTTCGTGGCGAGGCTCGCTGCGGGCGACGTCCACCCACGACACCAAGCGCAGCGAGGACGTGCGGACCCGCCTGAACCTGCTCTCCGAGATGCCCGACCGGTGGGGCGCCGCCGTCGAGCGCTGGGGTGCCATGCACGAGCGGCACCTGGTCGACGGCGCACCCGACCTCAACTTCCGCTACCTGCTCTACCAGACGCTCGTCGGGGCGTGGCCCCTGCCGGTCGACCGGGCGGTCGCCTACGCGGAGAAGGCGACGAAGGAGGCCAAGGTCCACACGTCTTGGGTGGACCCCTCGCCGGCTTACGACGCTGCCGTCCGGAGCTTCGTGGAGGCGGTGCTGGCCGACGAGGACTTCACCACCGAGGTGGGCGCCTTCGTGTCCGAGCTCGTGGAGCCGGGCCGGGCTTCGTCGTTGGCTCAGACGGTGCTCAAGCTCACGGCCCCCGGCGTGGCTGACATCTATCAGGGCACCGAGCTGTGGGACCTGTCGCTGGTCGACCCGGACAACCGGCGTCCGGTGGACTACCGGCTGCGGAGCGAGCTTCTCGACGAGCTCGACCGTGGGGGCCTCGACGCCGCCCTGGCGCGCGCGGACGACGGCGCCACCAAGCTCTGGGCCGTCCAGCGCCTGCTCGGCCTGCGCCTCGACCCGCTGCTGCCCTACACGCCGTTGCCGGCGCAGGGTCCCAAGGCCCGACACGTGGTGGCCTATCTCCGGGGGTCGGATCACGTGGTGGTGGTGTCGCGGCTCCACATCGGCTTGGCCGGCGACTGGCAGGACACCGCGCTGACGCTTCCCGAAGGGCAGTGGGTCGACGTTCTGTCCGATGCCTCGCACGCCGGCGGCGGGGTAGGGCTGCGGACCCTGCTCGACCGACTGCCGGTCGCAGTCCTCCGAAAGGCGTAGCGCGTTGCACATGTTCCAGGTGTGGGCTCCTGCGGCGGAGCAGGTCTCCGTCGTGCTCGACGAGGTCTCGGTCGCCATGGCCCCGGCCGGCGGCGGCTGGTGGGAGGCGGGCGTCGAGCACGCCGGACCCGGCACCCGGTACCGCTTCTCCGTCGACGGCGGCCCGCCCCGGCCCGACCCCCGGTCGCCGTACCAGCCCGACGGCATCGACGGGCCGTCGGAGGTGGTGGAGCACGCCGTGTTCCCGTGGAGCGACGGCGCCTGGCGTGGGGTGCAGCTCGAGTCCGCGCTGATCTACGAGCTGCACGTCGGCACGTTCACCCCCGGCGGCACGTTCGACGAGGCCATCGAGAAGCTGCCTCACCTCGTCTCGCTCGGCGTCGACGTCATCGAGCTGCTCCCGGTCAACCAGTTCTCGGGGGACCGGGGCTGGGGATACGACGGTGTCGGCCTCTTCGCGCCGCATGCAGCGTACGGAGGTCCGGACGGGCTTCGCCGCCTGGTGGATGCGGCCCACGTCGTCGGTCTCGGCGTGGTGATGGACGTGGTCTACAACCACCTCGGTCCGGCGGGGAACTACCTCGGTGAGTTCGGTCCCTACTTCACCGACCGGTACAGCACCCCGTGGGGCGACGCGGTGAACTTCGACGATGCGGGCAGCGACGAGGTGCGGCGGTTCTTCCTCGACAACGCCGCCATGTGGCTGCGGGACTACCACTGCGACGGGCTGCGGCTCGACGCCGTCCACGCCATCGTCGACACGTCGGCGATGCACATCCTCGAAGAGCTCTCCTTCGAGGTCGAGCGACTGGCCGCCGGGCTCGGTCGTCGACTGTTCCTCATCGCCGAGAGCGACCTGAACGACCCCCGGGTGGTGGCCCGCCGCGAGGTCGGGGGGTACGGCATGGATGCGCAGTGGAGCGACGACCTGCACCACTGCCTGCACACCGTCCTCACCGGGGAGCGTTCGGGCTACTACGCCGACTTCGGTTCCATCGCCCAGCTGGCGAAGGCACTGCAGCAGGCCTTCGTCTACGACGGTGGCTATGCCCCCGAGCGCGGCCGCCGCCACGGCCGCCGGCCGGTGGGCATCCCGACGTCCAGGTTCCTGGGCTACCTGCAGGATCATGACCAGGTCGGGAACCGGGCCACTGGAGAGCGGTCCTCGCACCTGCTCTCCACCGACCTGCTCAAGATCGGTGCTGCCCTGGTGCTGACATCTCCGTTCGTCCCCATGCTCTTCCAGGGGGAGGAGTGGGGCGCCAGCACGCCGTTCCAGTACTTCACCGACCACCGTGACCCTGACCTCGGCCGGGCGGTGAGTGAGGGACGGCGGCGCGAGTTCGCGTCGTTCGGCTGGAAGCCCGAGGACGTGCCCGACCCGCAGGACCCGGCCACGTTCGAGCGGTCGAAGCTCGACTGGTCGGAGCTCGGCCAGGCGCCGCACGCCGAGCTGTTCGAGTGGCATCGCGAGCTCATCGGGCTGCGCCGCGACTGGCCCGAGCTGGCCCCCGGGCCGATGGACGCGACCGAGGTCCGCTACGACGAGGACGCGCGCTGGATCGTCATCCGCCGTGGCCGGGTGACGACTGCGGTCAACCTCGGCGAGGAACCGGTGGCTGTTCCGCTCGCCGATGCTGCGAGTGCCGATCTGTTGCTCTGGTCCGGCGAGGGCGGTCGGATCGAGGGCGACTGCCTCGTCGTGCCGGCGCATGCCGTCGTCATCACGGTGTAGCTGGGACTCGGCTCAGCGCAGGTAGGTGATCCAGAGAGCGAGGGTCAGCCCGCTGCCGATGGTGCTCAGCACCACCGTGCGGGCCACCAGGTCCACCCTGCCCTTGAGCTCGCCGGCCACGACGATGGCCATCACGGCCGTCGGCATGCCGGCCAGCAGCACCACGGTGTCGGCGGTGACGCCGGACAGGCCCATCGTCGCCGCCAGGGGCAGTGCCGCCAACGGCCCGGCCACCAGGCGGATGACGCTGATCACCACGGGATCGAGGAGCCCGGTCAGCTTGGGCACGGTGAACTGCAGCCCGAGCACCACGAGCATCGTCGGTATGGCGGCCTGAGCGAGGGTGGAGATCGGTAGCCGCATGAATTCCGGCAGCTCGATGGCGCTGACGTTCACCACGGCTCCGGCGACGGCGGCGTAGCAGGCGGGGTACTTCAGCGGCGCGAGCAGCGCCCTCCGCGCCGACGCATGCCCGAGCGACGCGAAGGCGATGCCGGCCGAGGACCACAGCACGACCCCCGTCACGTAGATCAGCACGGCCACGTCGAACCCGGCTGTCCCGAAGGCCAGGCTGGCGATGGGGAGCCCGAGGTTGCCCTGGTTGGCCATGGATGCGGCCAGCACGGCCGCCGACTCGGTCGCCCGGTCGGTGCCTCGCAAGCGGGTCCATGCCAGCCCGAGCAGCGTGTGGATGACGAAGACCGCGACGGTCACCCCCACCACCCCGGCCAGGTCACCCGCCGGGATCTCCACGGTCGACAGCGAGGTGAAGACGAGCGCCGGCGAGAAGACGAACAGGACGGCCCGGGACAGGGTCTGCACCTCGAAGCCGAGCCAGCGTCCGGCGATGCCACCGATGACGGCCACGGCGAACACCGGCAGCAGAACGTCGAGGAGCACCTGGAGCACGGCGGCGGACCCTACCGGCGCCACAACGCAACTCCGACCGGCCGCGTGCGGCCGTAGCCTGGCGCCGTGGTCGCGGTCGAGTGGGGCGCGTTCGACGACCTGCATCGCGACCGGCCCGGTGTGGTCGCCGCCGTGGTGCGTGGTGGTGCAGTGGACGCATGGCGCTCGTTCGGGGCGGTCGAGCCCGGCGGTGCGAGGCTCGATGCCTCGTCACCCTTCTACGTGGGGTCCGTCGCCAAGCAGTTCACGGCGACGGCCATCGCCCTGCTCGTGGGCGACGGAGCGCTCACCATCGACGACCCGGCTCACCGGTGGTTGCCGGAGCTCGGGCCGTCGTGGGCGGCTGTTCGCGTGCACCACCTGCTCGAGCACACGGCCGGGCTCGCCGACTCCGACCCGCTCGATGCGCGAGCCGGCTTCGCCGCCGAGCGCCCGTTCACGACGAGGGACCGGGTGGCGCTGATCACCACGTCAGCCTTGGAGCGCGCGCCGGGAACGACCCACAGGTACAGCAACCACGGGTACGTGCTGCTGGCCGAGATCGTCGAGCGGGTGACCGGCGAACCCCTGGGGAGCTTCGCCCGGCGGCGCATCTTCGAGCCGCTGGCCATGTCCGGCACGGGGTTCCTCGACGTCGGCGGTCCTGCGTCCGTACCCGGCTGGGCGGACGGCGTGCGGCGGGTCACCATCGGCTTCACGTGTGTGGGCGACGGGGGACTGGTCTCGACCGTCACCGATCTGGCTCGATGGGACGGGTGGCTACCGACCTCGCCGGTGGCCGGCCTGGTGCTCGGCAACCGGCCGGTGCTGCCCGGCGGCCGGCTGACCCACGATGCGTGGGGCATCTCGGTGCGCTCCCACCACGGGCTTCGCATCGAGAGCCACGGGGGCTCGATGGACGGCTACCTGTCGTCCTTCGTGCGCTTCAGGGGCCTAGGGGTGTCGATCGTCGTGCTGGCCAACACCGACCAGCACGGCGTCGAGGCCTTTGCCGCCCGTACGCGTCGCTTCGCGGATGCGCTCCTCGGCGAACACCTGGACCTCACCGAGCCGCCGTGGACCGAGACGCACGGCTTGGCCGTTCCCAGCTGACCGAAAACGCGGTCACTCGAACCAGACCTCGACCATGTAGCCGTCGAGGTCGCGCGCGAAGGCGAAGGGGAAGCCGGGAGAGAACTCGCCGCGCTCGTCGATGGTGCCTCCCGCCTGCAGTATCGCCTCTACCGCCGCGTCGATGTCCTCCGGCCGCACGAGGCGGAACCCGAGATGGGTGATGCCTCCGGCCACGCCCACGCCGGTCGTCTCCCGTTCGAGGGCAAGGACGTCGTGGCGGCCCGGCGTCTGCAGCTGGATGTTGTCGTCGTCCTGGCAGGCGATCGTGCACCCGAAGACGTCGACGTAGAACTGCGCCGACCGGCTCGGCTCCGACACCGACAGCGCCAGGTGGGTCAGCCCGTACGTCTCGACCATGGCTCTTCCCCCTCGTACGATCTTTCAGGCGGTGATGCGGTCGATCTCCGCCCGGTCCTCGTCGGTCAGCTGCCAAGCCACCGACTCCGCGTTCGACCGCACCTGGTCGGGCTTGGTGGCCCCGGCGATCACCGACCCCATCGCCGGCATGGTGGCCAGCCACGACATGGCCAGCTCCAGCAGCGTGTGTCCACGGGATTCGGCCAACGAGGTGAGGGCCTCGACCTTGTCGAAGATGCGGTCGCTCATGGCCCGCTCGCGTCGCTCGGCCGGGGTGCCGGCGAGGCGGGTGCCTTCCGGCGGCTCCTCACCGCGCTTGTACTTGCCGGTGAGCATCCCGCTGGCCAGGGGGAAGTAGGGGAGGATCTTCAGGTCGTGCTGCTGGCACGCGGCCACGAGCTCGGCATCGCCCTTGCGCTGCAGGAGGTTGAGCTGGTTCTGCACGGTGACGAAGCGGACCCACCCGTTGGCATCGCTGGCCTTGGCCGCCTCCTCGATCTGCTCGGGGGAGAAGTTGGAGCACCCGATCTCGCGGACCTTCCCGTCGACGACGAGCTGGTTCAGGGCGCCGAGGGTCTCCTCGATCGGAGTCTCGGGATCCGGACGGTGGATCTGGTAGAGGTCGATGTGGTCGGTGTCGAGCCGGCGGAGGCTGTCCTCCGCGCACTGGGCGACGTAGGACGCCTTGGCCCCACCAGTACCTCCGCTCAACGGCGCCCCGAACTTGGTGGCCACGATCGCCTGGTCCCGGCGCCCGGCCAGCGCCTGCCCGAGGAACTCCTCGGACTTGGTGCCGCCGTAGACGTCGGCTGTGTCGAACAGGGTGATCCCGGCGTCGAGGCAGGCGTCCACGACGGCCCTCGTGGCATCCGCGTCGATCCGACCACCGAAGTTGTTGCAGCCGAGGCCGACGAGCGAGACGGTCAGGCTGCCGAGCGTGCGAGTCTCCATGGCCGCACAGTAGTGAGCGGCCTCGCCTTCCGGGCGGGCGCTGCGCCTGGGTCGAGTGAGATCCGGCTCGGTGCTTCGTGGGCGATCCTCGACGCCGGGGGGCCGCGGCACTCTCGAAGACTGACGGCGTCTTCAGACCTCGGCGACCGACTTCTCCACCAGTGCCCGCGTGCGGGCGGAGTCAGGTTCACCCTGCGTTGCCCTGTGGTAGATCGCCGTGACCAGGTTGCCCTTCTGGACGAGGACGCGGTCTGCGGTGGAGTCGAAGGTGCCGTCGTAGGACACGCGTGCCGCAAAGGTCGCGTCACCCAGGTTGGGGAACGACAGCGGCGACCACGACTCGACGCCCCCGGCGTACCCTTCGCCGCCCTCCTCCGTCCTCGTCCTGCAGCGCTTCACGTAGTCGGCGAAAGCGGTCAGCTGCTTGTTGGCGTCGGCCGCGCTGTCATACCGGTACAGGGAGTGGCTCACGTACCCACTCGTCCCGTTGCCCCTGGACGCGTGTCGGTCACCCGAGTCGAACTCGGCCGCCGCGATCTCCTTGATCTCCCGTGCATAGGCGGGACCACTCACGCGGGCCGGCAGCGACCCGTTCGGACCAGCCACGTAGACGGGGGCGAAACCCCTCTCGCACTGTGAGGTTCCAGCGGGGTAGACGATCGGCTCGTCGATGCCTGGAAGCACCATCTGCCACCCGGCGGGCATGTCATGGACCGTCACCAGCCTGGACTCGAGAGCGCCGCCCCGTCGAGCGTCGGCCACGATGCCCCCTTGCACGTAGAGGTCCACCTCGTTCTCGAGCCCGTCGGCGAAGACCCCTGTCGCGACCCCGTCCCGTGACACGACCCGAGCCTGGAGGCCATCCGCCGAGATCATCGCGACAGCGCCGATCTCGGGCCCGTTGGTGTACCTCCCAGCCCGTCGGGTGGCTTCGACGAAGGGGAAATCCCCGTCATCGGTCTCTTGCTCCGACACCGCCATCACGCCGAAGCCGACGAACGTCACGGCGAGCAGCGCGACAAGCGCTGCCCTGCGTCCACGCCTTCCTGCGAGCACCTGGATCCCCCGTCGTGCTGCGGCCGAAGCCCATGGCCCGCGCTCAGGCCTGGCACACAGCATGACGGATGGCCGGGCACGCCCGGCGTCGGGGCATGACGGTCGCCTGGGGCTTGCCGTTTGGTGTCGGCACACGGAGCCAGCTCACCTCGCAGGCTCAGCGGGGGCGTCACACCACCCGGCTACCGTCGCACCCATGACCCTCTTCGACGCGCCTGCTCCGGCGCCGGAGGTGCGCCGCGTCAGCCTGGTGCGCCTGAGCGCAGAGGTGGCCCGGGCCGCGGCCTCGGTGGGCCGGGTGGCGGTGGAGGGGGAGGTGCACCGCCCGTCGAACCGGCCCGGAGGCCGCATCTACTTCACCTTGAAGGACCGTGCTGCGCAGGTCACGGTCACCTGTCCGGCCGCGAGGGCCAAGCGGTGCCGGGTGGTGGCCGGTGAGCGCGTCGAGGTGTCCGGGCGGCTGGAGTGGGTGAGCGGCTGGGGCGTCTTGCAGCTGGTGGCCGATTCGGTCGTGCCCGTGGGCGCCGGCGCCGTCGCCGCCATGATCGCCGAGGCCCGGGCCCGGCTGGCGGCAGAGGGGCTGATCGACAGGCCACGCCGTCGCCTGCCGCGCCTGCCCACGGCCATCGGCGTCGTGTGCGGGAGCGACGCCGCGGTGCGGGCCGACATCGAGTCGGTGGTGGCAGCGCGCTTCGCCGGGTACCCGCTTCTGTTCCGTGAGGTGGCGGTGAGCGGGCCGAGTGCGGCCGACGCCATCATCGAGGCGGTGGCGGATCTCGACCGACGCCCGGAGGTCGAGGTCATCATCCTCGCTCGCGGTGGCGGAGACGCGACGCAGCTGCTGCCCTTCAGCGACGAAGCGCTCTGCCGGGCGATCTGCGCGTCGTCGACTCCTGTCGTGGCGGCCATCGGCCACGAAGGCGACCGGCCCCTCTGTGACGAGGTGGTCGACCTCCGCTGCGGTACTCCGTCCCTGGCCGCGGGCGCAGTCGTGCCCGACCGCGCCCTGCTCGAGGCAGAGCTGGCCGCCCACCGCGAGCGGGCCGCGATCGTCCTCGAGCGTCGGTACGTCGATGCTCGACGGCAGCTGGCGGGCATCGACCGCACGCGCGCCATCACCCAGGGCTTCGCCCGGGCCGGCGCGAGGTTGCAACAGGCCGGCAGTCACCTGGCCCTCGTGCACCCACAGCGGCGGTTGCCCGGCGCAGCCGCGGTGCTCGACGGTGCCCGGAAGCAGATGGACGCGCTGAGTCCGGTGCGGGTGCTCGAGCGCGGCTACGCCGTCGTGCGTGCGGCCGACGGGGCGGTGGTGCGAGATGCGGCAGCACTGTCGACCGGTGAGTCGCTGTCGGTGCAGCTGGCGTCCGGCCGGGCCGGGGTTCGGGTCGAGGAGGTCATCGCATGAGCGACGCCGACCCGTCTTCGCTCAGCTTCGAGCAGCTCGTCGAACAGCTCGAGCGCACCATCGACCGCATGGCCAGCGGAGCCATCGGCATCGAGGAGGCGACCGAGCTCTATGAGCATGCGGGCCGGCTCCACGCCCTGGCCGCCGACCGCCTGGCCAGCATCCAGGCCCGCATCGAACGGCTCACCAGCCCGGCCGGTCAGCAGGGCGCCGAGTAGCAACGTCGCGCAAGTCCGCTGGTTATGAAAGGTTACATCCGGATCCTTTCGGAACTCTCGGAGTTGTGAAAGGCTGGGCCCATGAGGACGACGATGGTGCCGGTCGACTGGCGGGGCATGGTCGTGCAGGCGACGGTGCCGAACCGCATCGCCGCATGGGTGCCGGAGCTCTCGATCGCCACTGTCCGCCGCACGGAACGGGCGGCAGCCGAGGTGCGGCGAAGCGCCGACCGCATCGCCGGCGGCCTGGAGGCCGCCGCCCGCATGCTGCTGCGGGCGGAGGGTCTGGCGTCGTCCGCCATCGAGGGACTCCGGGCGTCGGCGGCCGACGTGGCCCTGGCCGAGGCAGCGGCGGAGCGGCGTGGCAGCCCGGAAGGTGACGTGTCCGCATGGGTCGCCGACAACCTGGCCGTCGTCACCGATGCCCTCGGCCACGACGGAGCCCTGGACGAGGTCGCGCTCTTCGACCTTCACCGGCGCCTGATGCGCAACAGCCCGACGATCGAGCTGCGACACGTCGGGTGCTACCGCGACACCCTCGGCTGGGTCGGCGGCTCGAACCCGAAGGTGGCGGCTCACGTGGCTGCGCCCCCGGAGCTCATCGGTCCCGCCATGGCCGACCTCCTCGCCTTCGCAGCCCGGGAGGACGTCGACGCGGTGACCTCGGCTGCGGTGCTGCACGCCCAGTTCGAGACGATCCACCCGTTCGCGGACGGGAACGGGCGTCTCGGGCGCGTGCTCGTGGGCTCCGTGCTCGCCCGGCGGCTCGGTGTATCCGTGCCCCCACCGGTGTCGCTGCAGATGGCTCGCGACGTCGGCGGCTACCAGTCCGGCCTCACCCTCTTCCGCCAGGGCGACGTCGACGCATGGGTGTCATGGTTCGCCGACGCGGTGGCCGACGCCGCCGAGCGATCGGGCCAGGTCCTCGACGCGGTGGGCGCGCTCCAGGAGACGTGGAGGGTCCGGCTCGCCGACGTGCGGGCCGACGCAGCCGCTCACGCCCTTGTCGGGCTGCTTCCCGGGCGTCCCGTGCTCTCGGCTGCATCCGCCGCCTCCCTGGTGGGCGTGAGCAGGGCCGCAGCCGGAGCTGCGCTGGCGCAGCTGGGTGCGCGGGGAATCGTGGTGGAGGTTGCCGACCGAAGCCATCGCCCGGGCCGCCCCCGGCGGTGGTGGGTGGCGTCAGAGCTGCTCGACCTCCTCGGCCGCTGACGAGACGCAGGCCGTCAGAGCGAGAGGTCGGCATCCCGGAGCGCAGCTGCGGCATCCGCTGCTCCCGAGATGGAGACACGGGCCGCCGAGCGCCGCCCCGACAGGTACAGCAGCAGCTCGGACGGTGCCCCGGTCAGGGCGACGGTGGCGGCGGCCTTCTTCAGCGTGCGGATCCGGCCGTCTTCCGTTCGGAGCTGTACGCCGGAGGGCACCCCTCGCACGAAGAGCCGGCCCATGAGGCCGAGCCATCGCCAGAGCAGAGCCTCCCGCGCCGCGACGGCGGGGCGGGGGTCCTCCCCGTTCCCACGCCGGGCGTCCTCCGTGTGGATGAAGTACTCGGCCGTGCTGGCAATGGCAGGCATCAGCCGGTCGAGCGGGCCTGGAGCCGCTCGTAGCCGGGCCAGGTTGGCGGCGTAGCCCTGCCGCTTGGCCACCTCCATCCGGCGCTCCGTCCACCCGGCCAGCGCCGGCACCAGGATGCCGGGCGATCCGATGGGATCACGTTCGCGCACCAGGAGGTGGGCGAGGAGGTCGTCGGTGGTCCAGCCCACGCACAGCGTCGGCGCACCGGGTCCGAGCCGCTCGAAGGTCTCGATGAGCGCCGCACGCTCGGCGCCGGCCACTTCCGCGTTTCCCATGGGCTCGTGCAACAGCGTGGGGAAGCGGCCATTCCGTCAGGCCAAGGCTGCGACCATGCCGAGGTCGCCCGGCGCGGCACAGGAGTGACGGCTCCCGAACTCCGAGGCGGGCACCGGCCGACCGTACAGAAACCCCTGCACCACGCCGCAGCCCAGGTCCCGAAGGATCTCGGGGCTGGTGGTCCGTCTCCCTTCCCTCGGCACCACCTCCATGCCCAGGCGGGCGCGCATGGGCGGAGCCACCCACGGAACCCGACGGCGATCTGCCTCTCGCCCTGCCTCATCGGCCGCTTGGCTGAACGGTGTAGCGGAATGCCCCTTGTCGGTCAGCTCCAGAGCTCGGTGAAGCAGCGGTCCTCGAACCGGCCGGCCGCGTACGGACCCCAGACCCCCAGGGCGGTGGACCGGGTGCGCTCGGTCCAGGCCAACACCGACGGCTCGGCGATGCGCCGGACGACCTGGCGGATCGCCCCTTCGTAGACGGAGTACCCCGTCCACGTCCCGGGATAGTCCTTGGTGGAACCGGTCTCCGCCACCAGCACCCCTCGGCGGCGGTGCAGCCGGTGCCGATGGCTGTGGCCGGTGGTCACCATGGTGTTCGGGTTGGCGTCTCGTAGCGCCTCGAACAGAGGGTCAGCGTCCTGCGATCGCAATCCCGCGGGCTTGGTGGTGCGGAACGGCAACGGCTGGGGGTAGTGGTGCATGGCCAGCCAGGCGGGGCCGGCCGCCTCGCCCACGAGCTGAGCCAGCCGGGCGCGTTGGTGGGCGTCGATGCGACCGGGCGTGCGGCCGGGCACAGAGCTGTGCCCGAACACGAGCCGGATCCCGTCGAGATCGACTGCGGACGGCTGGGGGTCGTAGTGCACACCCGTTCGCTCGAAGGCGGCGGTGGGATCGGCAGCTCGAGGGCCCACGTCATGGTTGCCGAGCACGACGTGCACCGGCACGCCGGCGGCACCGAGAAGACCGGCGACGCCGTCGAACTGGCGGGCCCGACCGGAGCGGGTGAGGTCTCCCTTGGCCACCACCAGCTCAGCACCCCAGTCGACGGCCTCGGCCAAGGCGGCCCGCAGGCTCCGCTGGGGGTGGGCTTCGGCCGGGCCGGACTCCTTGCGGGTCGGCAGGATGCCGAACTTGGTGTCGCCGATGTGAAGGTCGGTGATGGCCGCGAACCGGCCCAGGAGTGCGCCGGGCGGAGGCGGCAGCGTCGTGAAGGACCGTTCAGCGAGAGGGGCACCTCCCGAATCGATCGCCCCGGACACCTGGAGGGTCAGGCGCTCGCCGGCGGGCAGCCCGTCGAGCACCACGGAGCCAGGCCCCGGCCTCGTCTCGATCTCCACGGCCCGACCCGCCGCCTCCAACCGCACCGGCCCGGGGGGCAGCGATGCCCAGCACACCTGGGCCGACGTGTCCTCGACGGCGAAGACCTCGAGGCGGACGAGCGTGCGGTCAGCCCGCAAGCGCATCGGCCAGGCCGGAAGCGTTGCGCTCCCGGAACGCCGTGTTCACTGCAAGCCGCTCGAGCGTCTGGTCGACGGTCTTCTGGCCGGCCTTCACCGGATGGGCCGACAGGAAGGCCCGCACATCGTCGCCCAGGGCAGGCGTGGACAGCGTGGAGACGCTCTCCACCATGCGGGCGTGGGCGTTGTCCGGGAGCCGCTCCTGCAGCTCGTCCCAGTGCTCCTTCACCCACTCCCATGCCAAGGGGCCATGGTCGACGTTGGCCAGGAGCGAGTTGACCAAGAAGGCCGCGTTCTGGCTGCGGACCTCGGTGAGCACCAGGTCGAGGGTGCGTCGCACGAGGGCCTCGTTCCGGAAGCCGGCGAGGGACATCAGGTAGCGCACCTCCTCCTGGGGAGTCGCCGGCGAGCGGAACCGCTCGAGGAACTGCTGGTACTCGGCCTCGCCACCCGAGTCCGCCACGATGCCGACCACGGCCGGCACCAGGTCGGGCGACAGAGAGCTGCGGTCCTCGAGGTACGCCGTGTGCAGCTCGACGGCCCGGGTGCGCACCGCTTGGTCACCGGCCGTGGTGCCCAGCGCTCCGAGCAGCAGCCCCCGGAGCGTGGCCGTCTTCTCGTCCTCGCCGGGCTGCGGCTCCCATCCCAGGCGGTCGAACGCGGGCGACACCAAGGCGTGCACGAAGGCCCGCAGTGGCGCCTCGTGGCCCCGACCGAGCGTCCGCTCCAGCAGGCCGAAGGGGGCCAGCACCATCGACCACACCGTCGGGTCGGTCTCACCCTCGAACAGGCGGGCCAACGCCAGGAAGTCCTCCACCGGCGCAAGGCCGGACCACACGGTCGCCCAGGCGTCGCTGACCAGGTTGAAGCGCTCGATCGCGGAGAGGTCGGCGAAGGCGTCACCGGTGAGCCGGCCGAGGAGGTCGGTGGAGTACCGCACCCGGTAGAAGCCCGAGCCACCCGAGTTCACGACGACCCAATCGGGGGACCCACCGAGGTCGATGCTCTGGGACGCTTCGGTGAGCAGCACCTTCGACGTCGTGACCTTCCCGCCCACGCTCGCCCGCACCAGCACGGGCACCTGCCACCGGATCTCACCGTCGTCGTCCGACGGCAGGTAGCGGAAGCGGCGCTGCTCCAACCGCACGGACGATCCATCCTCACCGAGCTCGACGGTGAGCACCGGGTGGCCGCCCTGGAAGATCCAGGAGTCCATGGTCGAGCGCACCGGCTCGCCGCTGGCGTGCTCGATGGCGTCCCAGAGGTCGGTGGTCTCGGTGTTCCCGTAGGAGTGCTTCTCGATGTAGTGGCGGATGCCGGAGGTGAACGGCTCGGTGCCGAGGTACTGCTCGAGCATCCGGACGACGGCCGCGCCCTTCTGGTACGTGAGGACGTCGAACATGCCCTCCGCCTCCTCGGGTGCCACGACGGGGAACTCGATGGGTCGCGTGGACCGCATGCCGTCGATGACCATGGCCCCGGCGCGGCTCGCCCCGAAGCTGACCCAGCGGTCCCAGTCGGGCCGGAAGGCGTCGACGGCCAAGAGCTCCATGAACGTGGCGAAGGCCTCGTTGAGCCAGATGCCGTTCCACCACTTCATGGTCACCAGGTCGCCGAACCACATGTGGGCCAGCTCGTGGGCCACGACGTCGGCCACCCGTTCCCGCTCGAGGCGCGACGCCGTCGTCTCGTCGACCAGCAGCGCCGTCTCCCGGAAGGTGACCGCCCCGAGGTTCTCCATGGCCCCGAAGGCGAAGTCGGGCAGGGCGATCATGTCGAGCTTCGAGCCGGGATACGGGATGCCGAAGTAGTCCGTGAAGAAGCGCAGGCTGTGGGCGCCGATCTCCAGCGCGAACGGCGCCATGTGGGCCTTGCCGGGCACGAACGCCACCCGCAGGGGCGTGCCGTCCACGTCCACCGGCTCGGTGGCCTCGAGCGGGCCGACGATGAAGGCCACCAGGTAGGTGGACATCTTCATGGTGTCGCCGAAGACGACCCGGCGCTTGGTGTCGCCGAGGGGCTCCTCCGACACGACGTGCCCGTTCGAGATGGCCATCAGGCCGGCATCGACCTCGAGCGTGACGGCGAACACGGCCTTGAACGCCGGCTCGTCCCAACAGGGGAAGGCCCGGCGGGCGTCGGTCGACTCGAACTGCGTGGTGGCGATGACGTGCTCGATGCCATCGGCGTCCTTGAACGTGCTGCGGTAGAAGCCTTCGAGCTTGTCGTTGAGCGTGCCCGAGAAGCGGATGGAGAGCACGTGGTCGCCGGCGCCGACGGGTTCGTCGAAGGCGACGGTGAGCCGCTCGGTGGCTTCGTCGAGGGCAACCCGACCCTGCGTGGGGTCCAATCCGGTGCGCAGCCCGGCATCGTGCACCTGCAGGTCGGCGGCGTTGAGCACGATCTCCTGCACCGGTTCGATCACCCGCAAGGTGATGTCCACCGAACCCTCGAAGGTTGCCGAGCCGAGGTCGGGGGCCAGCGTGAGGTCGTAGCGGTCCGGAACGACCGTGTTGGGGAGTCTGTACAGAAGCTCGTCGGGCACGGCAAGCGAGCCTACGGCCTACTCTCGCCGGTCATGAGCGACATGCGCCTCGACGTCGTCGGCCTCGGCAACGCCATCGTCGACGTGTTGGCGAAGGTGACGGACGACTCGATCCTGGATGACCACGGGCTGGTCAAGGGGTCGATGCGGCTCTGCGACGAAGCGGAGGCGGGGGCCCTGTACGCAGCCATGCCCCCCGGGATCGAGCGCTCCGGCGGTTCGGTGGCCAACACCATGGTCGGCATCGCCTCGTTCGGCGGGCGCGCCGGCTTCGTCGGCAAGATCCGCGACGACCAGCTCGGCACGGTGTTCACCCACGACATCCGGGCCGCGGGTGTCGAGTTCCAGGCCACGCCGGCTCCCTCCGGACCCGGCACCGGCCGGTGCCTGGTGCTGATCAGCACCGATGCCCAGCGCACGATGAGCACCGCGCTCGGCATCGCCGGCCAGCTCTCGCCGGCCGACGTGCCGCCTGACGTCGTGCGCAGCGCAGACACCGCCTTCCTCGAGGGCTATCTCTGGGAGGAGCCCCACGCCAAGCAGGCCATGCTGAGGGCGATGGAGCTGGCCAAGGAGGCAGGGAAGAAGGTGGCCTTCACCTTGTCCGACCCCTTCTGCGTCGAACGCAACCGGGCCGAGTTCGTCGAGCTGGTGGAGCGATCGGTCGACATCGTCTTCGCCAACGAGACGGAGATCTGCTCGCTCTTCCAGACGGAGAGCTTCGAAGAGGCGCTCGGCCGGGTGAGGTCGATGGTCGACGTCGCCGCGCTGACCCGAGGCGAGAAGGGGTCGGTGCTCGTGCAGGGCGATCGCGTGGAGGAGGTTCCGGCGGTGCCGGCCGACGTCGTGGACACCACGGGCGCAGGCGACCTCTATGCCGCCGGCGTGCTGTTCGGCCTGGCCCGCGACCTCGACCTGCGCATCGTCGGCCAGCTCGGCAGCGCGGCCGCCGCCGAGGTCATCTCCCACGTCGGAGCCCGGCCGGAGCAACCGCTCGACCGGCTCGCAGCCGAGATCCTGGGAGCCTGAGCTGCTGCGCGCGCTGCTTCTGGCGGCTCCCGGAGCAGGAAAGGGCACCCAGGGCGAGCGGCTCGGCGCCATCTACGGCGTGCCGCACGTGGCCACCGGCGACATCCTCCGCCGCCACGTCGCCGAAGGCACCGCCCTCGGGCTCGAGGCCGCCTCCTACATGGCCCGAGGCGACCTCGTGCCCGACGGGCTGGTCGTGGCCCTCATCGCGAGCGAGATCGCCGGCCCCGAGCCGCTGCCCGGCTTCGTGCTCGACGGCTACCCCCGCACGCTCGCCCAGGCCGAGGCCGCCTATCGGTGGGCCAAGCGGAACGACAAGCAGTTCCACACGGCCATCTCCCTGGCCGTGCCCGAGAGCGAGCTCGTGCGGCGCCTCTTGCTGCGGGGCCACCAGGAGGGGCGCATGGACGACACCGAGGACACCATCCTCCGGCGTCTGCGCGTCTACAACGAGCAGACCGAGCCGCTGCTCGAGTTCTACCGCAGCCGGGAGATCGTCCTCGAGGTCGACGGCACCGGTTCGGTCGAAGAGGTGACGGCCCGGGTGCAGGCGGGGCTCGACCTCCTCGATCTCGACGAGGGCTGACCCCGGCCTCCCCAGCCGCGGGCTACCTTCCGGTGATGCCCGCGAACCCCTGGCTCGAGCGCCGAGTCCTGAACTGGGCCCACCAGGGCGGGGCCAAGGAAGGCCCCTCGTCCACGCTGCACGCCATGCGCGCCGCGGTGGCGGCCGGGGCGGATGCCCTGGAGCTCGACGTGCACATGACCGCCGACGGCCACCTCGTCGTCTGCCACGACCCCACCGTCGACCGCACGACGGCGGCGTCCGGAGCCATCGCCGCCCTGTCACTGGCGGAGGTGCAGCAGCTGGACAACGCCTTCTGGTGGGTGCCCGGATCGGTCATCGACCACGAAGCCGACGACGCCGCCTACGTCCACCGGGGCAAGGCGCCGGCCGACCCCGACTTCGCCATCCCGACGCTGCACGACGTGCTCGATGCGTTCCCCGGCGTCTTCATGAACCTCGACATCAAGCAGACGGCTCCGCTCGTGCCGGCCTACGAAGCGGTGCTGGCCGAGGTCCTTCTGGCGCGGGGCCGCGTGGACGACGTCATCGTCGCCGCCTTCGCCGACCAGAGCACGGCCACCTTCGCCGAGGCCGCGCCACAGATCTCCACGTCCATCGGTGTGGCCGGCACCGCTGAGTTCCTCCGGGCCGTGCGCAACGGCGAGCAGCTGCCCGACACACGGCATGTCGCGCTGCAGGTGCCGGCGTCGTTCGGTGAGGTGGTGATCGTCGACGAGACCTTCGTCACCCGGGCGCACGAGCACGGCCTGGCCGTGCACGTCTGGACCATCGACGAACCCGACGAGATGGCGCGTCTGCTCGATCTCGACGTGGACGGCATCATGACCGACCGCCCGTCGCTGCTCGAGCACCAGCTGCGGGAGCGCGGGCTGCAGTACCTCGGCTAGCGCGCTCCTGAAGCGTGCCGCCCAGCGCTCATCGCTCACCCGTTCCGGTACCGTCTCGACGAGTGTTCGACCTGAGCGGCTTCTCCCTGAGCGACATGGTTCGCTGCTCGGCTGAGGTCCGTCGCAGCGCATCCGACGCGGGAAGCCTGGAGGAGGCGGCCGCCGCCGTCGTCTCCTACCTCTACGACCACCTGGGTGATCCGGCCAGCGGCACCTTGTCGTCGGCGATGGTGCGGTTGTTCAAGACCCATCCCACCAGCTCGCTCGAAGGAGCTCTTCACGAGAGGGCTCACCAGCTCCTCGAGGGCCATCCCGACCCGAACGCGGTCAAGTGCCTCGTGCTCCTCGCCTCCCAGGGTGCCGAGGAGGAGTGGTGCGACCGCACCCGGTCGAGAGCCCACGCCGTCATCCCGTTGCCTGGCGCCGACATCGTGGCCCAGTCGCCCATGATCGCCGCCCTGCTGCACAGCCTGGGCGTCGACCTCGAGGCGGTGATCGACGTGGACGGTGATCCCGGGGCCGTGGCCAGCATGGATCGAAGTGCCTTCGGGGTCTTCCACGTGGAGGACGTGGAGGGAAGCGAGCTCGTGCCGGACCAGGACTTCGTGCGTCGTCACGGTGTCCGCTCCGCGCTCGGGTTCGGCGGGGCCCTTCCCTCCGGCGACGTCTTCGCCGTCGTCATCTTCTCGCGGTCGGTGATCTCGGCCGAGGTGGCCGACCTCTTCCGGGCCGTGGGCGTGAGCGTCAAGGTGGCGTTGCTGCCCTTCGTGGACGGGCGTGTCTTCGCAGGTGACGACCGGATCCCGCTCGGCCCTCGACGCGCGTCGGCCGAGTCACTCGCTGACGCCTTGCAGCAGCTTCTCGACGTGCACGAAGCGACCGCCTTCGAGCAGACGCGACAGGCCGAGCGCACCATGCAGGACATCCGGGACCAGGCAGCCGAGCTGGCCCGGTCGCACCAGCGCCTGGAGGACGAGGCCCGGATCATCGAGACGCTCCACTACGTCGGGTCGTCACTCACCGCCGAGCTGGAGCTGGACCGCCTGGTGAGCAGTGCCACCGAGGCGGCCACGGTGGTCACGGGGGCGGAGTTCGGAGCCTTCTTCTACAACGTGATCGACGAGGCGGGCGAGCGCTACACGCTGTACACGGTCGCCGGCGCATCACGGGACCACTTCTCGAAGTTCCCCATGCCACGTGCCACGCCGGTCTTCGGCCCGACGTTCCGGGGCGAGGACATCGTGCGGTCTCCGGACATCACCAAGGACCCCAGGTTCGGCCGGATGGCGCCTCACTTCGGCATGCCGCCGGGCCACCTGCCGGTGCGCAGCTACCTCGCCGTTCCGGTCGTCTCGCGGAGCGGTGAGGTGCTCGGCGGCTTGTTCTTCGGCCACGAGGCGGTGGAGGTCTTCGACGAACGGGACGAGCGCCTGGCCTACGGCATCGCCGCGCAGGCCGCCATCGCCATCGACAACGCGAGGCTGTACTCGGCGGCTGGAGACGCGCGCCTGAAGGCTGAGGCCACCGCCGCCCGCTTGGCCCGGCTGCAGGCCGTCACCGCCGCGCTCTCCAGCATCCGGGTCCGCCAGGACGTGGCCGAGGTGGTGACGAGCGAGGTGCGGGCGGAGCTGCTCGCGGACATGGTGTCGGTCTCCCTGCTCCACGCCGCCGGCAAAGAGCTGCTGCTGGCGAATCAACAGGGCCTCTCGTCCACCACGGCGGCCGAGTGGGGACGCCTCCCGGTGTCAGCGGCCGTACCGGCCAGCGACGCGGTACGGAGCGGCGCGCCCGTGGTGATCGGTTCCATCGAGGAGCGCGACGCTCGCTACCCGCACCTGGCCCACGAGCACACGTACGCCGCCTTCGCCACGTTGCCGCTCGTGGTCGAGGGCCGAACCCTGGGTGCGCTCACGGTCGGCTGGACGGAGCCTCGGGCGTTCTCCGGAGAGGAGCGCGAGTTCCTCATGGCCGTCGCCCGCCAGTGCGCCCAGGCCTTCGAGCGGGCCCGACTGGCCGAAGCCGAACGCCGGGCCGTCGAGCGGCAGACCTTCCTTGCCGACGCGGGGCGCGAGCTGGCGTCGTCGCTCGACCTCGACGAGACGCTGAGCCAGCTCTGCCGGCTGGTGGTGCCCCGGATGGCGGAGACGAGCTGGGTCTACCTCGCCGCAGGCGAGACCTTCCGTCTGGTGACGGTGGCCAGCCAGGACCCTGAGAAGGAGCGCCTGATGAGACTGGTGGGGGACATGGTGGCCTCCGGCCAGTTCACGCCGGTGGTGGCCGGCGTCGCTACGTCCGGCAGCTCGATCTTCTTCTCCGAGATGCCGGAGGCGATGCTCGGTGAGCGCATCGGTGGCAATCCCGGTCGGGCCCTGGCCGCCGGGCGCCTCGGGATCCGGTCCTTCATCGCCGTAGCGCTCCGAGCCGGCGGCCGACCGATCGGGGTGCTGGTCGCGACGAGAGGTGATGACCAGGCGCGGTTCGACGCGATCGATCTGGCCACCCTCGAGGAGCTGGCCGGGCGGGCGGCGTCGGCCATCGCCAACGCTCGGGCGCACCAGGAGCGCACGGAGGTCGCCCGCACCCTGCAGCAGAGCCTTCTCCCACCCGCATTGATCGACATCCCCGGCCTCCAGCTGGCTTCTCGCTACCACCCGGTGGGCGAGGGCACCGAGGTGGGAGGCGACTTCTACGACGTGTTCCCCATCGGGGAGGGCAGGTACGGCGTCGTGATGGGCGACGTGTGCGGCAAGGGCATCCCCGCGGCCGCGCTGACGTCCCTCGCTCGCTACACCGTGCGCACCGCGGCGATGAGGGAGACCGCTCCGAGCGAGGTGCTCGGCGTGCTGAACCGCGCCATCGAGGCCCAGGACGTCGGCGAGCGCTTCTGCACCATCGCCCACGCCTTCCTCGAGGCCTCAGAGGGCCGGGTCGCCGTGACCCTCGCACTCGGTGGCCACCCGTTCCCCCTGTTGCTCACCTCGGCTGGTGAGGTGCGCGCCGTGGGGGAGGTCGGTTCGGCCGTCGGCCTCTTCGCGGAGTTCGAGGCCACCGACGTGCATCTGAGCCTCGAACCGGGCGACGCACTCGTGCTGTTCACCGATGGGGTCACCGAGGCGCGTGCGCCCGACGGTCGCTTCGCCGGGCAGGGGCTCGTGGAGGAGGTGCTCGCTCAGGCGGTCGGGCAGGACGCCGAGGGCATCGCCGCTTCCATCGAGGCGGCCATCCGGGACTTCCAGGGCGGCCGGCCACGAGACGACCTCGCCCTCCTCGTGCTCCGGATGGACCCCCCGGCACCCGATGCCGCCGAGGCGCCTGGGGGCTAGATGACCGTGTTCTTCGCAGCTCTCGGCCTGATGTTCGTGTCGGAGCTGGGTGACAAGACACAGCTGGTGGCCATGGGCTTCGGGGCTCGGCACCGGCTCTCGACGGTGCTCGCCGGCGTGGTGGCGGCCTACGCCGCCACGAACCTGCTGTCAGTGGTGATCGGCGGTGTCCTGGGCGCTGCCTTGCCGACGCACGCCATCGGGCTGGTCGGCGGGGTGCTCTTCCTCCTCTTCGCCCTGTGGACCCTGCGGGGCGAGCCCGAACCCGATGCCGGCGAGGAGATCCCGAAGGTCCGTGGCGGTCGGTCGGTGTTCCTGTCGGTCGCCGCAGCCATGTTCCTCGCCGAGCTGGGTGACAAGTCGATGCTGGCCACGGCCACGCTCGCGGCCAGGGGAAACCCGGTGCTCGTCTGGTTGGGGGCCACGGTCGGCATCGTCCTCAGCGGGATGCTGGGCGTGCTGGTGGGTCGGGTGTTCGGGGCGCGCCTGCCCGAGCGTGCCATCCGCATCGGCTCGGCCGTGCTCTTCGCCGTGTTCGGCGTCGGCCTCATCGTCACCAACCTCTAGACCAGCCCCAAGGGCTGAGCGCTCAGGCCGACATGAAGGCGATGGGCACGCTCGACCCGACGCTGCGGTCGAGCGTGGCGATGCGCCGGCCCGGTTGCACGGCGTCCTTGGCCGGCCGCAGCTTGGCGCCCAGGTGCTCCGCGGTGGCGTCGAGGTCGGCCACGGTGAAGGCCAGCCCGTAGAAGCGCGGGGGGCCCTCGGCGGCCCGGGTCCGCGAGCCCACCACCTCCAGGATGATGTTGTGCTCGAGCTTGAAGAACGCCTGCTGGGTGGGCCGCTCGTCGGTTCCGGTGTCACGGGTACGTCGCAGGCGGATCCCGGCCGCCTCGAACGAAGCGATCGTGCGCTGCAGGTCGGGGGTGGACACCACCACGTGGTCCAGGGCCACCACGCCGTTGGGATGCTGCGGGGTCTCCCGATCGGGCGGAGCGTCGAGGGTCGGGGCCCACCCGTCGAGGTCGGCGGGTTCGAAGTCCCGCATCCCGAAGGCACGGATGCCAGGCGCCTCACCGCCGAGCCGGTGGTGCGCACCGCTGATCCAGGCTCCGCCGTCGTCGATCTGGAAGCCGATGTCCTCCCAGAGCTCGGGAGGATCGCCGATGAGCATCGATGCCAGGGCAGCCATGCGCGGACCCTAGCGCCGCACCACCTTCTCGCTGCGACCGTCAGGCGCGCTTGGCATCGGCCGGCCGGGGTAGCAGGGGAGGATGAAGATCGACCGTGACATGATCGTCGACCTGCTGCAGAAGCGCGGACAGCCGGACAAGGCCCGCGAGGCGCAGGATCAGCTACCCCAGCAGGTGGACCACGAGGATGCCGGGTTGCTCGGCAAGTTCGGCCTCGACCCGCAGGACCTCATCAAGATGCTCCCGGGAGGCCTGGGCGACAAGCTCGGGGGGCTCGGCGGCTTGCTCGGCAAGTAGGCCGAGGGTCAGCCGCGGCCGCGGTTCGGCTTGCGGCCGTGGTTGGCCTTCTTCCGGCGGGCCCGGTTCTTGGCCTTGACGGTGCGCTTCGACATGGGAGGCAACGCTACCGGAGGTCGCTAGCCTCGTCCTACTCATGGAACGCTTCGGATTCGTCGGACTCCCCAACGCCGGCAAGTCCTCCCTCTTCAACGCCCTCGCCGGCGGTGGGGCGCTCGCCGCTCCCTACCCCTTCGCCACCAAGGACCCGAACGTCGGCAGGGCCCGGGTGCCGGATGCCCGCCTCGACGCCCTGGCGGCCATGTCGAAGTCCAAGAACGTGGTGCACGCCGCCTGTGAGTTCATGGACATCGGCGGGTTGGTGGCCGGCGCCAGCCAGGGCGAGGGGCTGGGCAACAAGTTCCTGGCCGGCATCCGGGAGGTCGACACGATCGTCTACGTGCTGCGCGCCTTCGAGGACGACGACGTCACCGGACCGCCCGACCCGATCGAGCACCTGACCACCGTCGAGACCGAGCTGTGCCTGGCCGACCTGGCCACCGTCGACTCGCAGCTGCCGAAGAAGGACAAGCTGAGCCGGCTCGACAAGTCCCTCCTCCCGGAGGTGGCGGCCCTCACCGCGGCGCGCCAGGCGCTCGATGACGGCGTGCCGCTCTACCGCTCGAACCTCAACGACGACCAGCGCGCCATCCTCAAGCCCGCCTTCCTCCTGACCAACAAGCCGGTGCTGGCCGTGGTGAACGTGGCCGAGGAGGACCTGGAGGACGTCGAGGCCAAGATCAAGCCGGTCGTCGAAGAGATGGCCGGGAAGGCCGATGTGCTCGGGATGTGCGTGCAGCTCGAGGCCGAGGCCGCGCAGCTGCCCGAGGACGAGCGGTCGGAGATGTTGGAGGCACTCGGCTTGGGCGAGGGGGCGCTGCCCCGGGTCGTGCACGCCGCGTATCACCTTCTCGGCCGGCGGACCTTCCTCACGACGGGCGAGAAGGAGAGCCGGGCGTGGACCTTCCGGGCCGGGGCCAAGGCGCCCGAGTGCGCGGGCGTGATCCACTCCGACTTCGAACGAGGCTTCATCCGGGCCGAGGTCATCCACTGGGACACGCTGCTCGAGCTCGGCTCCTGGAACCGGGCCAAGGAGGTCGGGAAGCTCCGCGTCGAGGGCAAGGACTACGAAGTCGTCGACGGCGACGTCCTCGACATCCGCTTCAACGTCTGAGTCGGCGTGGCCTGGCTGCTGCGTGACGGCGAGGTGCTGGCCACCCTCGACGTGGCCGACTCGGCATGGGCTCGGTTCCGCGGGCTCCTCGGGCGCAAGGGCATCGACGGCGCCCTGCTGCTGCGGACGAAGTCCGTTCACACCCTCGGCATGCGCTTCCCGATCGACGTGGCGTTCTGTGATCGCCAGATGCTCGTGGTCGCGGTCTGCACCATGCGTCCCCACCGCCTCGGTCGTCCTCGGATGCGAGCCCACTGCGCCATCGAGGCGGAGGCCGGCGCCTTCGAGCGGTGGAGGCTCCGCGTGGGTGACCAGCTGGAGGTGAGGGGCTGAGTGGCCGAGGTACCGGCCGGCAAGCTGGTGCTGGTGGCCACGCCCATCGGCAACCTCGGTGACATGTCGCCTCGCGCCGTGCAGGTGCTCGGGGACGCCGACGTGGTGGCGTGCGAGGACACGCGCCGCACCGGCCGCCTGCTCGCCGCGGCGGGCGTGCACGCCAAGCGGCTCGTGGCTGTGCACGAGCACAACGAGCGGGGTCAGGCGGACGCGCTCGTGCAGAGGATGCTGACCGGCGACGTGGTGGCCCTCGTCACCGATGCGGGCACCCCGGCGATCTCGGATCCGGGCGAGCGGGTGGTGGTGGCCGCCGCAGAGGCGGGGGTCACGATCGAGATCGTCCCCGGCCCCTCCGCAGTCATCGCCGCCCTGGCCATCAGCGGCCTCCCCACAGAGCGGTTCTGCTTCGACGGCTTCCTGCCCCGCAAAGGCAGGCAGCGGGCCGAGCGCATCACGGCGATCGCCGGTGAGTCGCGCACCACCGTGCTCTACGAGGCGCCGCACCGGTTGGCCGCCACCATCGCCGCCCTGGCGGAGGCATGCGGCGAAGGTCGCCGCATCGCCCTCGCCCGTGAGCTCACCAAGCGGTTCGAGGAGGTGTGGCGCGGCACGCTCGCTCAGGCCGTCGTCCACACCACCGACGTGGAGCCGAGGGGCGAGTACGTCCTGGTGGTCGAAGGGGCGGCCCACGTCGAGGCCACCGAGGCCGATCTCGATGCCGCGCTGCGGGCCCGGCTGGACGCAGGGACCGACAAGCGCACCGCCATCGCGGCCGTGGCCGCCGAGCTGCACCTGCCGCGGCGGCAGGTGTACCAAGCCGCCCTGCGCCTGGCTCCCGGCCGCTGACCGAACGTCAGAGGTCGAGCGCGAACACCGGGAACTTCGGGGCCACGGCAGCGATCTCGGCGTCGGAGGCGTCCTTCGAGAGGCCCTCGAAGAACTTGCCGACCTCCCACGCCCACTTCTCCAAGTAGGCCCGGATCACCGGCACCTTGGCGGGATCGTCCAGCTCGGTGGCGGCGAACCCGTCGACCCGTCGCCCGACCCGCAGCTCGCCCTTCCCGCCGGCCGCCCGGACGTTGCGCACCCATTCCGTCGTGCCGCGCGGCGCAACCAGGTAGGTCCGGCCGTCGAGCTCGAGCAGGTTGACCACCGTCGTGCGCACCGCACCCGACTTCCGGCCGACGACTCGCAGCTCACGGCTGCCCAGGAGGCTCAGCCCCCGGCGGGTGAGCCAGCCCACGGACGGGTTGAAGACGTGGGCAGTGAACCAGTCCGGTCGGATGTAGCGGTCTGTAGACATGCGTGAGGCTCCTTTCGAGAGCAGTGCTCTCTGTTCGATGCCCAGGATTGCACATGCGGGAAGCAGAAGCAAGAGCAGTGCTCACGAATGGGTACACTGCTCGCATGGAGCAACCCACAGGTTCCGCTGCGCCCACCGCCCGAGCTCGCGCCCGGGCCGAGCTGACTGAGGAGATCAAGGCCTGTGCGAGCCGTCACCTGGCCGAGCAGGGGGCCGCCGGGCTCTCGCTCCGAGCCGTGGCGCGCGAGCTCGGCATGGCTTCGTCCGCCGTCTACCGCTACTTCCCGAGCCGGGACGAGCTGCTCACCGCGCTGATCATCGACGCCTACGACGCGGTGGGGGAGGTGGCAGAGGCCGCCGCGACCGGGAAGGGCACCATGGTGAAGCGGTTCACCGCGGTGGCCATGGCGATCCGGGCGTGGGCGGTCGCCCATCCGCATGACTACGCCCTCGTCTACGGCACGCCGGTGCCGGGCTACGCCGCGCCGCGGGACACGGCTTCTCCGGCGGCGCGGGTGAGCCTGGCCGCGTTGCAGGTCGTCGCGGACGGTGCGGCGGCCGGGGAGGTGGACGTGAGCGTGCGGCGCCCGATGCCGATCCCTAAGGCGACTCGATCGGACATGGCCCGGCTCCGCGTCGCCGCGTCCATCGACCTGCCCGACGAGGTGCTGCTCCGGGTGCTCCTGGCGTGGACCACGGTCTTCGGCACGATCAGCTTCGAGCTGTTCGGCCACCTCCACACCGTCGTGGAGGACTACGAGGCGTTCTTCCGACACCAGGTCGGCCGGGCCGCGCTGCACGTCGCCGGCGGATGACGAAGCCGGTCGTCGCCTCCCAGCCCCGGCCGTAGGATCGAGGGGTGCCCCAGCGCTACTACGTGACGACGCCGATCTACTACGTCACCGACGCGCCGCACATCGGCCACGCCTACTCCACGGTCACGGCCGATGCTCTCGCTCGGTGGCACCGGCTGCTCGGAGAAGACGTGTTCTTCCTCACCGGCACCGACGAGCACGGCCTCAAGATCATGCGGGCGGCCGAGGCCAAAGGTGTCACCCCGCAGGCGCTCGCCGACGACAACGCGGAGCGCTATCGGTCCGCCTGGCAGCTGCTCGAGATCTCGAACGACGACTTCATCCGCACCACGGACGAACGTCACCACACCGCCGTCCGCACCTTCCTGCAGGCTGTGTACGACCACGGCGACATCGAGCTGCGGACGTACGAAGGCCTGTACTGCGTGGCGTGCGAGGCGTACTACACGGAGGACGAAGCACCGGGTGGCGAGTGCCCGATCCACCACCGGCCCCTCGAGCTGCTGCAGGAGGAGAACTACTTCTTCCTGCTCTCCCGCTACGAGCAGCGCCTCCTCGACTGGTACGAGGCCCACCCGGAGGGCGTCTACCCCGACTCCCGGCGCAACGAGGTGCTCGGCTTCATCAAGGGAGGCCTGCAGGACATCTCGATCAGCCGGAGCTCGTTCGACTGGGGTGTCACCCTGCCGTGGGATCCGAAGCACGTGGCCTGGGTCTGGTTCGACGCTCTGCCGAACTACATCACCGCCGCCGGCTACGGGTCTGACGACGAGCGCTTCCGACAGTGGTGGCCGGCCGACACCCACCTCGTGGGCAAGGACATCATCCGCTTCCACGCCGTCTACTGGCCGGCCATGCTGATGGCTGCGGGCCTCGAGCCGCCTCGCACCGTTGCCGCGCACGGCTGGCTGCTGGTTGGGGGCGAGAAGATGTCCAAGACGGCCCTGAACCACATCGCGCCTGGCGACCTGGTCGAGGAGTTCGGTGTCGACGCGGTGCGTCACCACTTCCTGCGTGACGTCTCCTTCGGCCCGGACGGTGACTTCTCCTACGAAGGCATGGTGGCCCGCTACAACAGCGACCTGGCCAACAACCTGGGCAACCTGCTCTCGCGTGTGGCCACCGTCGTGGACAAGAAGTGCGGCGGCATCGGCCCCGCCCCCCAGGACGGCAGCCCCCTGCAGGCCGTGGCGGCCGACAGCCTGGCCGCAGCCACTGCGTCATGGGCGCGGCCCGCACCGAGCGAGGCGCTGGAGAGCACGTGGCGCCTCATCCGGGAGGCGAACGCCTACCTCGAGGCGAACGAGCCGTGGAAGGCCGAGCCGGGGCCGGACGTCGACGCCGTCATGGGCGACGCCCTCGAGGCGCTGCGCATCGTCGCGCTGCTGGCGTCGCCCGCCATGCCCTCTGCGTGCGCGGAGATCTGGCGCCGGCTGGGCCTGTCCGGGCGGCCGGACGACGAGGTGCTCCCGGCCGCCGCGGCCTGGGGCGGCTACCCGGGCGGCCTGCCGGTCGAGAAGGGGAGCCCGCTCTTCCCGCGCAAGAAGGTCTGAGGCCCGGCGTCATGACTTGGACGGACTCCCACTGCCACGTGCCCTACGAGGGCATGGACGAACCGGCGGCCGTGATCGCCGCGGCCGCCGAGGCGGGGGTGACGCGCCTGATCTCGGTCGGCACCGATGCCGCACAGTCCGCCGCCGCCATCGAGGTGGCCCGGGCTCACGAAGCCGTGTGGGCCACGGTGGGCCTGCACCCCCACGACGCCACCTCAGGTGTCGACACGCTGCTCGCCTTGCTCGACGATCCGGTGGTCGTGGCCATCGGCGAGTGCGGCCTCGACTACCACTACGAACACTCGCCGCGGGACGTGCAGCGGCTGGCCTTCGCCGAGCAGATCGCCCTGGCTCACCGCCACGACCTGGCCCTGGTGATCCACACCCGAGAGGCCTGGGACGACACCTTCGACGTCCTCGCGGCGGAAGGCGTGCCCGAGCGCACCATCTTCCACTGCTTCACCGGCGGGGAGGTCGAGGCTCGTCGCGCTCTCGATGTAGGCGCCTCGCTGTCGTTCAGCGGCATCGTCACCTTCAAGTCTGCGGGTGACGTGCGCGAGGCGGCGGCGCTGTGCCCACTCGATCGCCTGCTGGTCGAGACCGACTCCCCGTACCTCGCCCCGGTGCCGCACCGCGGCAAGTCGAACTCGCCCGCCTTCGTGCCGCTGGTCGGAGCAGGTGTGGCGGCGGTGAAGGGCGTGGACGTGGCGGTGGTCGAGCAGGCGGCCTGGGCCAACACCTCGGCCGTCTTCCGCCTGCCGTAGCCCCGGTTCCGGCAGCAGGCGAGGGCCCCTCAGCCGCCGAGGGCCAGCCGGGGGGTGAAGTGCTGCTGTTCCAGGTCGAGCAGGGCCCGCTTGCGATCGAGGCCCCCTCCGTACCCGATGAGGGTGCCGTCGGCTCCGATGACCCGGTGGCAGGGGACCACGATGGCGATGGGGTTGCGCCCGTTGGCCGTACCGACCGCTCGTGCCGCTCCCGGCCGGTTCACCCGCGTGGCCAGCCACTTGTACGAACGGGTCTCGCCATACGGGATCTCCTGCAGCGCCCTCCACACCTCGGTGTAGAAGCCGGTGCCGTCCAGGCGCATGTCGACGTGGAACTCGGTTCGCTCTCCGGCGAAGTAGGCCTCGATCTGATCGACCACCTCGCTGAATGCGCTCGGGTCATGCCGCCACTGGTCGATGCCCGCGGGTGGATGGGCCTGCGCATCCATGCGGAGGTGAGTCAGCGTGTCACCTTCTCCGGCGAGGACGAGGGGCCCCACCGGGCTGGACATGAACCGGTGGCGGATGTCACCCATGCGCGTCTACCTGGGTTCGGGTTCGGGCAACGTCGAATCTCCCACGTGCTCGCCCAGCCACTCCTTCAGCGGCTCGGAGGCGCGGAGAAGCGACACGACCCGGGTCTTGGCCGTGGCGGTGGACAACCACGGGCCGGGCTGCCACTCGTGCCAGGCGGTCAGCCCCTTGGCTCGCAGGAGGTCGATCCGCGGGTGGTCCCTGGGGTACCCGCGTGGCGCCGTCTTCAGGGCGCCGTGCGGCGTGCACTCGTGCCCCTGCTTCTCGAGGGCGGTGATGATCTGTTCCAGCGCCTGTCCCTGAGCCTCCGACGCCACTGCTCGCCGATACCGGTCCAGCTGGTCGGTGGCCATCATGTACATCCCCGCCCCGGCCGCCAGGCCGGCCGCCGAGAGGGCGATGTACCCGCCCTTTGCGGTGGTGGCGGCGATGTTCGTCTTGTAGGGCGCCTTGTCCTTGCTGAAGCGCACGTCGCGGTACGGGCGGAAGATCTTGCCGGCACCGAACTCCTCAGCCATCTCGGCGAGGAGCTCTTCCATCGGCGTCTTCACGCATCGGTCGTAGACGTCCTTGTGCTCCTGCCAGTACGACTTCGAGTTGTCGATCTCCAGCCCGTCGAAGAACTCGATCGCTTCGTCGGGCCAGCCGCGGAACGCCACCGGCAGAAGGTATCCGGTCGCCGCCGCCGGTACTCGAACTGTTCGAGGCGGGCGCAGCGCGATCCGTCGATCCGTTGCTACATCGGCGCCGCGAGCGTTCGCCGCATGACGACGCGCCGGGGGGACGGTCGGGCAACGCACTCGAACCCGCACTTCGCGAACACGTGCTCCCGACCCTCGAACGACTCGCCTCCGCCATAGCTGTCGGCGATGGGCCACCCTTCGATCGCACGGGCTCCGGCGACGGTTGCAACCTCGACCGCTCTCGCGAGCAGCTGCTCGGTGAGGCCAGCCCGCCGGTGCCCTACCCGGACGAAGAAGCATGGTGCGAGCCACACATCGTCGTCCTCCTCGGGGTCGCGATCCTTCAGGACCGACCGTCCTCCGGCTGCCACCGCATACCGCGATCGTGGGCCGACCGCGAGCCAGGCGGCGGGGCGGCCGTCCTCGTACGCGAGCAGACCCATTGGCTCGCCGGCTCCGCAGGCCAGCTCCTCGAACCGAGCCCGGTTCCCGCCTCGCCTCCCCGAGGAGTACTCGCTCCGAGGGATGAGGAAGGCCATGCACCAGCATCCACGCGTCGCACCGTTGCTCTCGAAGAGGTCCGCGAGGTCCTCGAGCACACTCTCGTTGACCGGCACGATCTCGGTCACACGTCGTCCCACCGGTGCATCAGCGCGCACTCTCCCAGAGCACAACGCGGTTGCCGACGCCAACCGAGACCGATCCTCGCCTGCTGCATCGGCGCGAACAGTATTCGTGGGAGGCGCCCGCCGTCGCAGGACCGTCCCGCATCCGCCTCCCTCGAGACGGCGTCGCGTCGAGCCCCACATGCCAGGTCGGGGCGGCACGCAAGGTCTACGTGGGCACGTGCACGGAGATGCGGATCGTGACAGTGTCGCCCAGCTCGACCTGCTCCGCCTTTCGCACCGTTGCCTTCAACGGCACGATGTAGCCGCCATCCTTCGGAAAGAGGGAGGTGGTCCACGTCGTACCTCGGATCTGGGCGGCGACGGGGACGACACCCCACCCGTATGAGACGAGCTCCGCCGCTTCCTTGAACGCCGGCCACATGTGCGTCGGGACGGTGACGAAGTGGTGGGGCGGAGGTCCCTTCCAGAACCACACCTCGCCGTCGAACTGGACGTCCACCGCGAGCAGAGTACGAGTGCCGATGGTGGAGCGCACCAGGATCTACGAGAGCGGAAGTTCCAGTTGCATCCGCATCTCGCCCTCGTCGGCGGGCTCGACTGTCACCCGGAAACCCACTCGAGCGTAAAGCCCGACCGCTGGCGCGTTCGCCTCCTTGACAGACAGCACGACCGCAGTGGCACCACCTGCCTCTGCCCAATCGACGACGGCTTGGACGAGCGCCTCGCCGACGCCCGCACCTCGCGACGCCGGATCCACCCACATCGAGATCAGCTCGACTCGGCCGTCAGCGTCGAGCGAAGTGCCGCTCACCTGTCCCACGGCTGAGTCCGAGGCCACCGCGACGAGGTTCAACGGGACATCGGTCAGCCGCCCGCGCCATCGTTCCTCGAGGTCACTGCCTTGCCAGTACGCCAGCGTCGATCCGAAGGCGTACGGAGCTTCGGAGAGGGCACGGAGCCGTACGTCGCGCCACAGCTGCCAGTCATCCGCTCCTAACCGACGGACGGCAACCGCTTGGTCGTCACGATGCATCCGGCCATTGTGGACTCGCGAAGCCCGGAAGCCTCCGAACTTCTTCGGGTGATGTCGCTTGGCGTCATGCGCTGTTCTGCCGTGCGGTGCGCAGAAGAGCCGGCGACCTACGAGGTCAGTTCTGGCTGTCGACGAGCCCGAGCTCCCAACGCCACAGCAGTCCTTCATTCGGGTCAACCAGCTCGCCGGTCCGCACCAACCCGCAACGGGTGAGCACCGTCGTCGACGCTGAAGGCTCCGGGAGCGTGTGCGCGACCACACGCTGAAGATCGTGGCTACAGGCCGCACCAGCAGCTCGCGAACGGAAGCGGTCGCTATCCTTCCACCCGCCGTTGCCGGCGAGCGCGCCATCCGCGTCGAAGATGAGATGCACGCCCCACGCCGCAGGTTCGCCGGCCCGTGCGGCTTGTAGTGCGAAGGGAATGACCTCAGGGAACGCGGCCCAACCGGGAACTACGAGGATTCCGAACTGCTCGGTGAACGCCTCGTCCCCCTGGTCCAAGGCCTCCATCCACGGCAACGTCGCCGGCTCAATGTGCACCACGCCCGACAGGCTCGCACGGATCCGACCGTCGTCTTCCACCTTTTGGGGAGACGTCGGGTCACCCTCCTGGGCACGGAGGATGCGGCGAGCTGCTCAGGCCGGCGGCCGCTCGACACCGAAGACGAGCAGGGCTCGGGCAGTGCTTGATCCCAGCCCCCTCCCGATCAAGTCGGATCGAACCCAGTAGGCGATCTCGGCGACGATGACGTCGGCCGTCGCGTTGCAATAGCCGACGATCTTGACTCCACGGTGATCGTTCGGTGCGCCGCTCGGGAGCGTCCTGCTGTGTGGTTCGCTCGATACGGGAGAGTCAGCCCCTCGGCTATACCGGCCGCCGCCCGTGACCGCGCCGTCAGCGGCGGGCCCTCTCGGTGAGGGCGGTCTCGACCAGGCCACGCATGAACCGGCCGGTGATCTGCATCGGCTCCGGGCTCCTCGCCGTGCGGCTCAGCATGAAGCCGCCCTCGATGGCGGCGACGATCACCGTGGCGAGCTCCTGGGCAACGGGTGGATCGATGCCCGCCCGGCCCAGCCGGGTCGCGATCGACTCACACCAGTCACCGAACACGTCCGCTGTGGTCTGGCGAAGCCGCGCGTTCGTGCTCGCCACCTCCAGCGCCACGGTGCCGATCGGGCAGGCGTCCGCATAGCCCGACTGCTCGAGCACCTCGGCGGCGCCGTCGAACAGGTCGGTGATAGCTGAGCCAGGGTCTGCAGCTGCGTCGTAGATCGCCTCGCAGAGCTGCTGGTAGGCCGTTCCCGACGAACGAATCGTGGCTTCGGCGAGCTGCTCCTTGCCGCCGGGGAAGAAGTGGTACAGCGAACCGAAGGGCACGCCGGCCGCGTTGATCACCTGCTTGAGCGAAGTCCCGTTGAAGCCCTGCCGACGAAACAGCTCGGCCATCGCCGTCACGAGGCGCGTTCTGGTGTCCTCCATTCGAAGACCTTAGAGCGGTTGTTCTAGAGTGATCGCTCTAGAGCGTTCGCTCTAGGTGAGGAGGGCACATGCCCAGACCGTTGGAACAGCGCTTCGCCCGGGCGGGATACGTCTTCGCCGGAGGCAGCGCGCTCCACCTCACGGACCACCTCCGCCGGGGCCAGGACAGCGTGACGGAGGAGCTGTACTGGGCCGGCAACGTCGCGCTCATCGTGCAAGTCGTGATCGTGACGCTCGTCGTCGTCCGAGATCGACGGGCGCCGATCGCTGCCGCCGCCGGCGGCTTTCCGCTCGCGCTCGGCTTCTTCGCCGCCCATTGGTTGCCCGCCTGGAGCGCCCTCAGCGACCCGGTCTGGCAGATCGACTCGTGGGTCTGGCTCTCCTACCTGGCGTCGACGCTGGAGATCGTCGGGGCACTCATGGTCGGCGTGGTCGGGCTCGCCATCGTCCGCGACCGCGACCGCGACCGCGACCGACCCGGCCGGCTGGCGCCTACTGCATGACGATGCGGCGGGACCACGGTTCGCTGGTTCGGAGGTAGCCCCATGCCCCGCAGTGGGTAGCGGCTCGGGACGGCGTGCCCGTGGTGCCCATCGAGGCAACATGTGGCGATGACGCCTCGTCGAATCGCCTGGATCCTCGGCGTTGCAACGGCCATCGTGTTGGTGGTGTCGCTGACAGTTCTGCCGATGCACGTGAACCTGGGTGTCGGTTCTGTCCGCTGCGGGACGGTGGTCTCTCCTGATACCCGGTCGGAGATCGCCCTGCCGTGTCTCGATGCACGCCCGAGCCACGTGATCTCTTCGTTGGCGGTCGTCGCTGTGCTTGGCACCGTGGCTGCCCTGCCCCTTGTCGCTGCAGCGCGTGGTAGGGATTCCGACAGCCGACCGCTACTTGGTGGGTGGGTTCTCCTGTGGTGCCTCTGCGCTGCGCTCGGCATCTCCTGGCTCGGCTTCTTCGCTGAATACCGCGCGCCTCACCAGATCTTCGACTTGTAGCGCAATATGTCGGCGGCACTTCGGGGCGGACACCGACGTTCTCGACGTACGAGCGCCGGTCCGACCCACTGTGGGACGATGCCGCCTTGTGGCGAATCGGCTCGTAGCAGTGGCGATCGACTGTGAGTGGGCCAGACCGGTTGCGCACTTCTATGAAGGACTTCTGGGGTTCGAGATCCGGGATCTCGGACCGGGCGGCCGGTGGGCACAGCTGTTCGACCCCCAAGGCGGCATCCATCTCAACATCCAGGGTGGCGACTGGTACAAGGCACCGGTTTGGCCGGAGCAACAGGGCGAACTGACGAAGATGCTCCACTTCGAGGTTCAGGTGGACGACGTGGAAGAGGCCGTCGCCCTTGCCATCCAGCTTGGTGGGACGGTGGCGCCGTGGCAGCCGCCCGACCGCAACGCCAGCCGTATTCGGGTGGTGCTGGATCCAGCCGGCCATCCGCTCTGCCTCTTCGTCCAAGGGGAGTAGCTCCGGAGGTCCGAGGACTTGGGCCTCAGCGGTTCAGGTCGTTGTCGGGATCGGGTTCCTGTGCTTTTGGCGGCCGGTTCCGCGTGAACACCCCGCTCCAGGAACGCCCGCTCTCGGCCTCGTCCTGGGGGTCGGGGATGTTGCGGCGGGGGCTCTTGGTGCCGAATCGCCAGGTCAGGAGCACGAGCACCACGACCACGCCAACGATGACGATGTACCCCTCTGCCATTCAGGCCCCCCTGGTCACCGCTAGCCGACATCGACCAGTGGCGGCACCCTTTCACCAGGCGACCGCCGTGATCAACCCGAACGACTCGTTGAGCTGCATCGCTGGGACCGCGGGCGAGCCTGCGTGGGGAGAGGATTGATGGTCGATCCTCAGTCGACAGTGACCACATCTCCGACGTGGACCGTCCCGGCATGGGCGACGTCGGCGTACACGCCCACATGGGTAGCGCGACCCACTGCCCAGCAGGTCCACGGCGTTGTGGTCGGAGATGGCGCGGAGAACCCCAGGGTCAGCCGGGAGGTCGCCCTGCGGAAGCGTCGTCATGATGCAGCGAGGCACCGTGATGGAGACGTCGAGCACGACGTTGCCGATGTGCAACGTCCGACGCTGCCATGGGGTCTCCAGGAAGCCGTCCCCGCCGGTCTCGATGACGAAGTTCGGACGGAAGCGATGCGATCGAACCGGATCCCGGGGTGCGAGCTCGGCCCTTCGCCCAGCATCGACTTCACCGGGAAGCGCCTCACGGAAGACATTCACGGTCCCTACCAAGTCGGTCGGAGGGGCGGGAGGTCTCCGTTTTCGTCTCGGCCCCGGTCGAGCACCGCGTGTAGGACTCGTCGCAGCGCCTTGACGTCACGGGCTCCCACGAGCTCGACCCACTCAGCCTCGAGCTCGTTCTGCACCGCGGCGGCGGCCGCCAGTGCACGGCGGCCCTTCGCCGTGAGGGTGACTGGACGGGTGCGGCCGTCGCCGCCGTTGCCCTTCCTCGAGACGTAGCGGCCGGCCTCGAGCTCGGCTACGACCTTTGCGGCCCCTTGCTTGGTCATCCCCAGCAGCTCGCCGACCCTGGAGGATGTCGTGCCGCCTGGCGCGGCGGCGGCGTTCAAGACGTAGCCGTGTGCCGGGCGGAGGTCTTCGAACCCGAGGGCGGCCAGCCGGGTGTGCATCTCGTCGACCAGCAGGCGCAGAGCTTGGGTGAGTGCCCGGGCGAGCGGTAGGTCCTCCATCCCTCAAGAGTAGACAACCCGGTTGTCTGCTGTTACCGTCAACTCGGTTGTCTTTATGCGAGGAGACGAGATGGAAACGCACACAACGCCCAACGCCACGATGCGCCGGTATCCAGGTGCGGAAGTTGCGCTCTGGCGGACCGAGATGGCGCCCGGGGCAGCTGGCCCTGTGCACGCTGTCCAGTGCGAGCACACGATCGCCGTCGCCGAGGGCGTGCTCGAGGCGACGATCGAGGGCCGGGTGCAGGTGATAGAAGCGGACGGCGCGATCACCATCCCGGCCGGTGCGGTTCGCCGGCTCGGCAACCCCGGGTCTGGGCCTCTGGTGACGTACACGGCATCACTTCCCGGGAGCCTTGCCCGCGTTGGGGACGCCGAACCCGTGGTCGTGCCGTGGGCATCATGAACGGCTCTCGTCGCGGGGTCGTCCATCCCGCCCGGAACCGGGCGGTCCGCCGGCGGATCTCCTCAGAGGCGAGTTGCCAGCTCGACGGCGAGGTCGAACGTTCGGGCGCGCGACGGGGAAACCGTCCATGAGCGGGCGTCCCACCCGTCGCCGCTGAGGTCGTCTCCTCCATAGAGGAGCTGTGCGAACCGGATGCTGCGGAACCGGGCGACCGCGAAGAACGCTGCAGCCTCCATCTCGACGACGAGGCACCCCTCGGCGCGGCGCCGGGCGACCCGCTGGCGCGTCTCCCGGTAGATCGCATCCGTCGTCCACACCTTCCCCGCTGTGAACGGCACGCCCCGCTCCTCGAGCAGACCCACGGCGGCGGCCACCCCGTCCGGATCCGCCTCCACCTCCCTCGAAGGCGGCAGATAGTGGAATGAGGTTCCCTCGTCTCGGACAGCCGATGTCGGGATCACGATCTCGCCCGCGCCGACCTTGTCCGTCAACGTGCCGCATCCGCCGCAGGCCACCACCTTCCGGGCACCCATCGCGATCGCCTCCTCCAGGAAGGCGGCGGCCAGCGGAGCGCCGACGCCCGGGTGGAACACAGCGACTTCTGTGCCGTGCCGAGTGATCTTCCAGATCGGATGCACGCCGTGGGCGGCTTCCAGCTCACCCACCTGCACCGCCTCCGCCGGAAGCGCGGCGAGCACCTCGGCGTAGAAGCAGAGCACCACGCGCTCCGGGATGGTGTCGCGCTTGTCGGCCAGAACCGTCCACTGGTCGACGACCCCTACCGGGTCAGGATCGAACTCGAGCAATGGCAGGTCGCTGCCCATGTCCGCCCGATCACGACCTACGGTCACCCCTGGGGAAGCAGCGGGTGCCAGGGCTGCTCCGGTGGGCATCTGCCAGGTGGTGGTGGCGACGTAGGGCTTGTACCCGAGCTCCTTGTTGATCCCGAGCATCGGGGCGTTCGAGTCGGCGTTGGTCGTCCTGACGTCCACGGCATCAGGCCGCTCGTCGAGAACGCGTTCCAACATCGTCGCCTTCAGCCACTTGCCAAGCGCGTGGCCTCGGTGCTCGTTGCGGACGACGGTGTAGCCCTGCGTGACGGTCTCCGGTTGCTTCGGGTCCCATCGGACGTCGGTCTCTCCCACGACGAACCCGGTCGACTTCTCTCTGGCGAGCAGCCACCAGACCTCGACGCCAGCGGCCAGGCCGATCCTCTCGAAGGCGCGGACCATCTCGCCATTGACGGCGATCGGGGCCGTCTCCAGGTCATCCGTCGGCGCATCGTTGATGACGGTGATCATCGCGGCGATGTCGTCGATGTGCTCGTCCGGTATGGGGCTGTCGAAGGCGACGAGCTCGTAGGCGGGTGCTCGAACTGGGCCGTCTGCGATCATCCTCCGCACCTTGGCCCGGTCGACTTCACCGAGGGCGAGCCGGTTGATGTGACCCCGGAGACCGGGCGACGCAGAGAAGCGCCGTGCGAAGGCTGCACCGGCGGTCACGCGGTCGTAGGTGTCACCGACGAGGCTGTCGCGGCCGGCCTCCTCGGCAACTTGCGCGACACGGGCCAGCAGCTCGGTGCCGATACCCCGACGGCGGTACTCCGGGAGGACGGCGAGGTCGACGCGGACGTTCCGCTCGTCGCTGTCGACGACCACACCGAGGCTGACGCCGATCCACTGCCCGTCCAGGACGGCGGCGAAGCCCCTCGTGCGCGCGTTCGGCCCCGGCCTCCTCAGCTGGCGGACCGACGCTCCGAACGGGAGAGGCGGGTCCTCGGGGAGGCGCTCGGCCCGGATCGCGCTCTCGAACTCGTGGTAGCGGGTGAGGTCCGCATCACCCACATCCGCGCTGTCGAGGGCTTGGAAGGAGTAGCTCACGCCATGCGGTCTACAACCGCCAGCGGACGTTGTCGCACCGTTTCGTCGAGCCGGTCGGAAGTGGGCGAGATGCGCCCACGCTGCCCCGTGTGCTGGCCGCGAGGACGATGATGTGCCCGTGGGGGACGAGCCGCTCTTCGGTGGAGCAACGGGCGCACGTCGCGTTGGCGAGGAGCTGCTGAGGCCGACGTGTCCATGACGCCCTCTCCTCGTTCACCCCACCCGCAGCGCCCTCCTGGCGGCTGCGGGTCGAGGGGCCGGCGTTCATCCACGGGGACATCTCGTCATGGAACGTCGTGCGGAGGGACGGCAGGATCGTCGGTCTGCTCGATTGGGACCAGTGCGGCCCGGGTCGGGATCTTGAAGACCTCGCGTACGCGGCGTGGGTGTGGGTCCCGCTGGAGGCCCCAGAGCCGGTGCAGGGACATCGGCGCATCGAGCACTCCTCCCTTCGAGCCCAACAGCGCAGGCTTCGGGTGCTCGTCGACGCCTACGGACTGACCGCCGCTCAGCGGCAGACCTTCCTCACCGAGGTGGCGTACGGGCAGGCCATGAACAAGCTCTGGTGGGAAGGGCAACGCGTCGCAGTGTTCGGCGCCGCCATGCAGCGGTTCACCTCGAGCTGGGTGCCTCTCTCCGACGCCCTCTCCGACGGCTAAGGCTGCGGCTCCCAACGCGTTTCAAGAGCCCATCGATGGATTTGAGGGGTGATCGAGGCGATGAAGGGTGCCTTCGTCTCTGAGTACGCGCCGCGGCCTCGTCCAGCGACAGCTTCGCAAGCCCGCCTCTTCGCCCTGCCGTAGTCGGCAGCGACCGACGGGTGGGCTCGGAGGAAGTCACGGAAGAGAAGATCCCACCGCTCCGCCCCGCTGCCCGCGTGGCGCACGTGGACGTTCGCGAGCCTGAACCCGGGCCGGTCGAATATGGCGAACAGGACGGACTCAGGGTTCACTGCGCGGAAGGCGAGCCCGCACGCTTCCACGACGTCGACATGGAGCGACGTGTTCGCCGCCAGACCGACGTTGATGTCGATGACGGGCTTGGCCGCCAGGCCCGGAACCGAGGTGGATCCGATGTGATCGATGCGCGCCATGGGCAGACGCTCTCGTAGTGGCGCGGCGACCTTTGCGTGCGAGGCGGGCCAGTCCGCGTTGTAGTCGACGACAACGACCTCTTCGTCTCGCAGCCCGATCCCTGGCGCGCTCATCGCTACAGCCTCGCAGTTGGTGGCCGTCCGAGATGGACCCTGGCGTTGCGTCGAATCGTCGAGGAGCACCGAAGAATTCGCTGTCCCGCCCTTCGGCGGTGCGCGACGGTGGCCCGATGGAGACCCGTCGTGCTCAAATCACCCGGCGGCCGGCGACCGCCGCGGACTCTGCGTGGGCACGCGGCTTGCACCACCTCGCGATCCGCGACGTCGTGGATCGCCAGTTCGGGAGCGAGGCGTTCCCGTCGTCCTCGCCACGCTTCACGAGAACCATGCCGCCGAGCTGTATCGACGCCTCGGGTTCATCGAGACGGGGACGACCGACACCCACACGCTGTTCCGAAGGAATCCCTGATCCCTCGCGCACCGGGGCCACGACCCGACATTCGGTCGGCACCCATGGCGGTCCCATGGACGCGAAGGTTGTGGCCATGCATCGCAACCTGCCCCTCGACCGCCTCACGGCGGCCGTGCAGCACAGCGCGGGAGACCGCCGGGCGAGCCGCCACAGGTCTGACCCATGACGACGCGGACGGCGTCGCGGGACCCACTCCGACCGACGGCGTCATGAGAGATCTAGTCGTGATCGTCGGGCCGATCGGCTCAGGGAAGAGCACGGTTTCGAACCTGCTCGGCAACAAGCTGGCGACCGGTGGCCGGACGGTGGCCGTGGTCGACCTGGACGACGTGGCGTTCATGCAGCGGGGGACGGCCGACCTGTATGAGTTCTGGCGGCGAGCCGCCTACGCAACTGCGGAGCTGATCCGTAGCTGGTTCGACGCCGGCACCGACTCGATCGTGGCGCACGGCCCCTTCTTCGAGTCCGGCGGGTACGACCTCCTGTTGGCTCGGCAGAGCGCGGAGACGAGGACGCACCACGTCCTTCTTCGGGTGTCGACGGAGGACGCACTCGAGCGGGTGGCACAGGAGCCGACCCGAGGGATCTCCAAAGACCCAGAGTTCCTCCGCACCACCCACGAGCGCTTTCGGGAGCTGGAGCCTTCGCTGCCGGTTCCCTCCTTCGTGTACGACACCACAGTGCTCACGGCCGACCAGATCGCCGAGCGCCTCGCCGGATCTCTGCGGCAGACCTAAGTCGTCACGCGACTTCCGCTGCTGCGTCCCGTGCCGCCGCCTGGGCGGAACGAAGAGAGGCTCTCTTTCTCACGTCGTTGGTCGACGTGTTCCGCCGTAGGCAGGGAAGGGCTCGATCGGTGCTTCTACGGCTTCGGGCCAGCGGGCGGCCAACTCCGATCGGAAGTGGGCGAGCCAGCGGGCGAGGTCCGGGAACACTGACTCGAGCGGCGGGGCGAGCGTCGAACCGACGAACGCGGCGACGTCGAGCTGGTGGACCATCGGTTGACTGGCGGTGAAGCTGACCAACTGCAGCGCCGAGCGCCGAGAGATCATGCGTCGCTCGAGCAGCCGATCCTCCGAGGAGGCTCTCTGCAAGGGGCGTGCCAAATACGTCCTCGACGACCATGACACCGGCTCCGACGTCGGAGCCGAACAGGTGCGCCGCTACGGAAGGACCGGCCGACTCCGCTCCGAGAAGCCGGTGAGGTGCGATCTCCCTGCGGAGAAACGGTCGGCCGCCGTGGGAAGCACCGTCGGTGCGCACCGTCTTGACGACGGCAGAGCCGACACCGCCCGCCGGAGTGCTGAGCACCAGCCGGCTTACAGCAGCCGAATCGTGACCGAGCGGCTCAACAGCTCGAACCGAGACCGGTTCTCCCACTGCCTCGGACAACAGGAGGACCGCAACGTCCTGCCGCCCGGGATTCAATGGCGAATGCCGCACCACGCCACACTCCCACAGCCCGCAAGCTGATCGTCGGTCGGTCGCTTGGCGACGTACAGCTGAGCACTTCAGGTGGCCGGCGACATCATCCGGGCCTCGCGCTGCTCGGGCGTCGATGGACCGGTGGGTCGCGCCGGCGGCGCCGGTCGATCACCCATGCCCCGACGTACAGGACGACCCCTGCGGTGATCGCGACGTACTTGGCGACGCCGGCGGCCCGCATGAGCTCGACGCGCGAGTCGGAGAGGTCCATGCCAGCTAGGACATTGGCAATCAGCAGCGCGTTCTCGACCTCATCAGAGGCCGCGCCGGCGAGCACCGACCAGGCACCGATGCGCGAGGCGAGCGGGGGGCGTGCGCTCGCGAGGGCGAGCAGTGCGTAGGAGGCAGCGAACGCAACATCAGCGACGCCCGCGCTGATGTACCGGCCGCGCTCATCGCCGACGATCCGGCGGAACTCGTCGGCGTCCGAGGCGAGCTGGAGCTGCACGTACTTCGGGCCGAGCAACCAGATGGCGCCGAGGGCGGCGATCGCTACGGCGGCGAGCGGCCATCGCCAACCCGCAAGACGTCGCACCGGCTGAGGGTAGGTCGGGCCAGCCGGGTGCGGAGCGGTCCGGCGGGTTCCCGCAGTCGAGGTGACGACGGCTACACCAGCTGCGCGATGAACTCGGCTAGAGCGTCGTGCCAATGACGCAAGGGAGCCACACCGGCGCCGTGCGCCTTCTCGTTGCTCAGCGTCGAGTACATCGGGCGCGGCGCCGCGGCGCCGTACTCCTTGCTGCTCACTCCGATGACCTCGCATCGGACATCCGCCAGACGAAAGACTGCGCGGGCGTAGTCGGCGAACGTGACCTCTTCTGCGTTCGACAGATGAAACAAGCCACCATCGCCCCGCTCCAACAGCTTCCAGATGGCCGGCGCCAAATCGGGGGTGTAGCTGGGCGTGCCGACTTGATCGTTGACGACACGTACAGAGTCGCGCTCTCGGCCCAGCCGCAACATGAGAAGAGGGAAGTTCCCGGACGGCTTCTTCGAGGAACCTGCGGCGTCGGCGGAGGACGGCCCGAAGAGGCGGCACACCCGGATCGCGAAGTTGCGAGGGCTCGCCGCCAGGGCGATGTTCTCCCCAGCCAGCTTGGAGGCTCCGTAGACGCTCAGCGGCCGCGCCACGTCGTCTTCGCGGTAAGGCGTGCGCTTGTCACCGTCGAAGACGAAGTCGGTGGAGAAGTGCACCAGCGGAGTGTCCGCCTCACGGCACGCCCGGCTCAGGCAGGCCACGCCCAGCGCATTGATCTCCAGTGCATCCCTGGCACCCTCGGCTTCGGCTCTGTCCACCAGGTTGTAGGCCGCGCCGTTGAAGACGACGTCGGGGCGCAGGCGCGCGATAGCTGCATCCACCGCGCTGCCATCAGTGATGTCGAGGTCCGAGCGCGTCAGCCCGGTGCACTCCGTGCCCGATGGCGCGGCCAGCATCAGGCCACCTGCCAGCTGTCCGTTGGAGCCGGTGATGAGTACTCGCTTCATGAGTCCTTGCGAACCCCGCCTTCCGTAGTCGCACCCGCCCGCGGTCTCAGGCTCTTCCCGTGCCCCATCGCCAGGTGCATGACAGCGAGGCTAGAAGGGCGCCCCCTTCGTGTCCCCGATGCCCGGACGCATGAAGTGAGGCGGTGCAGGCCGGCGGTCAGCTCAGCGGTCCTGCCAAGTACAGATGCAAGCTTCGTTGCCGTCGGCATCGGCCAGAACCCACCAAGAGCGGGCGAACCGGTCGGTCACGAGGGTGCCGCCGGCTGCGAGCGCAGTGACGATCCGTTCGTCGGCCACGTCGTGCGGCACGGAGATGTCGAGGTGGAACCGGTCACGGTCGGTTCGAGGCTCGTCCATCCGTTGGAACCACACCGGTGGCCCGATTCGGAGGGGGTCGATGAGGTAGCCGTCGAGATCCCGGTATCCGAGCACGGCAGCCCAGAACGGGCGGATGCGGTCAGGGTCCAGGGTGTCGATGGCGATCTCGACCTTCTGCGGGACGGTGGGCTCCGCAGCTGCCCCGACCTCGACCGCGATCTCCGAGATCTTGCGCGCCAGGTCCACGTCGTGCGTCGTGGTCCCCCCTACGGCGAGGGTCGTGAGCGAGACCCGCACGCGATCCGGATACCGGACGTCGATGTCGGGATGATGGTCTGCCGCCTCGGCCGCTTCGGAGATCGCCGCAACGAGGGATGCGGCGGCCGGGAAGGAGCCGGCGCGAAAGTCTGCGTGGAGGCCGGCGAGCATGTAGCGCCAGTCCGCGAGCTCGCCCAGAGCTGCGAACTCCGCGGCGCTCACCCGGGTGTAGGCCATCGCGCAAGTCAAGCAGCGGTGGATCGACGGGTCGCTACTCGGCGGCGAGGTCGAGCGAAGGGACGAGGAGCTCGAACCCGGACCGGAGCTGACGGTTTCGGCCGCCATCCGGCGCTAGATCAGGGGCTGGTGAGCGCGGCGGCGGCGTGTCGGTCTTTCCGGGCCTGCACTGCCGCCAGCGTGAAGCCGAGGAGGACGAGGGGGGCAGCGATCAGCGCGATGGGGCGCACGATGTTGACGGCGCCGCTGTCGCTGGAGTCGAGGATGAGGAAGGTGACGTACAGGGCGTAGAACGCCATCAGCACGAGACCTTCCCACCGCCGGATCTCGAACCTCTTCCAGATGATCGGCAAGAGCACGATCGTGGCGGCCACCATCACGGGGATGTCGACCTGGAGCGAGCTGTCGGCGACCGGGACGGCGTTCGGCGACACGATGCCGGTCAACCCGAGCACGCACATCAGGTTGAAGAGGTTCGACCCGACGACGTTGCCCACGGCGATGTCCCGCTGCCCTCGCATCGAGGCGAGGAACGACGTCGCCAGCTCCGGCAACGAGGTGCCGACCGCGACGACGGTGAGGCCGATCACCAGGTCGCTGACCCCGAAGGCCTCGGCGATGTCGGTGGCCGACCCGACGAGGAGCTGGGAGCCGGCCACGAGAATGCCGAGCCCGACGACGATCAGGGCGATCTGCACGGGGAGCGGCTTGTCGAGGATCTCGACCTCGAGCTGGTCCACCGCGTCGTCGTACTCCTCGAGCACCTCGCTCCGCTCGTTCCGTCCGGTCCGGATCAGCCACCAGGTGTAGGTGACGATCCCGGCGAACAGGATGGCGCCGTCCAGGCGGCCGATCTCGTTGTCGAGCGACAGCACCAGCGCGAGGAGCGACGCCCCGATCAGCAGAGGGATGTCCAGACGGATGATCCGTTGCGACACCGCCAGCGTGCCGATGACGGCGGAGCCTCCCAGGATCAACAGGATGTTGACGATGTTGGAACCGGCGACGTTGCCGAAGGCCACCTCGCCTTCCCCGCCGAAACCGGCGCTCACGCTGACCGCCAGCTCGGGTGCACTGGTCCCGAAGGCCACGACGGTGAGGCCGATGATCACGGGCGCGATCCCGAGGCGGGTGGCGACGGAAGCAGCACCCCGCACGAGCAGCTCGGCGCCGGCCACCAGGCACACGAGCCCTACAGCCAGCGCAACAACGGTCCAGATGGTCACCCGGGAAGGCTGCCACGATTCCTGCACCCCGCCGCAAGGCGACGCCGGCTCGCTCGTTCGGTCGGAGCGCCGGCGGGCATCATGCAGAGGTGCTGACCTCGGGCGACGGCGAGTGGGCAGTGGATGTCGTGCTGCGAGCCAACGGCCATGGTGAGTGCGAGGACGAGGTGGCAGCGGCAGTCGAGCGAGCGCTGCCACCGGGTCGCAGACCGCCACCGTCGACCTACAGCTTCGACAGTTAACGGCCGAAGCCCGTACAACGACGGCAAGGCTCAGCTCCCGCCCGCGCCGTCAGCCGAACCGGGCGTCGACCACGACACCGTCCTGGATGTACAGGTCGACGCTGTCCTTCCGGCGGTCGTCGGTGCCGATCTGGGCCTCGCCGTCGCGCCAGGCGAGACGAGCGTGCAAGCCGTCGTCCCGGATCGCCCGCACGGCGGCGTTCTCGGGCAGACCGATGTACCTGCGCGCCGGGGGGCTGTCGTACCCGGCAACGTTGGAGCCGGGCAGCCGGTGCTCCGAGTCGACGAGCTTGCGCTCCATCAACGTGTTCGACCCGAAGCCGACGATGGACACGCCGACCAGAATGAGCAATGCCCGAACCGCCCTTCGGGCCAGCGTCCCTGCGAGCATCATGGTCCCCGTCTTCCTGGGTCGGCGCCTGATGGTCACCAGTGTGACCGTTCCGTCGTCGCCCGCAGTGTCGCCCGGCGACCGGTCAACCCGTCGTTCTGCCTGAGGCCTTGCCGGCGTCGGATCGTGGTTGACCAGTGCCACAGCGACGGGCCTTCTCGTCACCCGGAGATCCCGCCCGCCAGCGGCTGACCGGCAGGTACGTGAACTCCCTCGCACTCCTTGGCCCGAGTCCTAGCGTGAGCGCGGTGACCATCCCGTCGACGAAGGACCTCGAGGACGCAGCCCGGCTGTGGGACGAGCACGGCGTGGTGCTGATCCCGGCCCATCTTGAAGCCGCGGACCTGGCGCCGGCGCAGGCGGACCTGCCGCGGCTGTACCCGACGGCGGACGAGTTCCACGACGATGCGGACCCGGAGCGCAACGCCCGGTTCCGTGATGACCAGTTCACCGGCATCGACGACTTCCCTTGGGACGGCATGGAGCTGAACCTCCTCGCAGTCCATCCCAAGGTCGTGGCCGTCGCCGAGGCGCTGCTCGATTCGACGGACATCCGTCTCTACTCGGCCGAGGCGTGGGGCAAGTACACGGGAGCGACCGACTACAGCCAGCCGCACCACCGCGACTTCCTCAACCACACGGTGGTGGTGCCGACGCAGGACCCTGCTCTGCGTCAGTGTGAGCTCTTCGTCTACCTCTCGGACGTGTCGGAGCAGCACGGCCCCACTCACTTCGTGTCCCGCACCCGGACGGCCGAGCTTCCCCTCATGCCCAACTGGCTCGAGCGGTCGGACCGCCCGGAGCTCTACGAGCACGAGGTCTCGGGCGCCGGACCGGCGGGCACCATCGCCGCTTACTCCATCGACACCTTCCACCGCGGCACGAACATGACCGCCCCACGAGGTGCCCGCTACACGCTGCACGTGAACTTCCGTCCTGCCGCTGCGGAGTGGCACGACCGGCACCCGTGGGCAGGGCGGTCGTACAACCCACGTTGGTACCGCTTCGTCGAGCGCGCTTCGCCGCGTCAGCTGGAGCTGTTCGGCTTCCCGGCGCCGGGGCATGCGTTCTGGACCCAGGCCACCATCGAGGGCCTCGCCTCCCGCTACACCGGACTCGACGTCGGCCCCTGGCGCAACGCCATGCCGTAGCCCGCACACAGACCAACGGAATGGCGGGGCAGAGCCTTCGGCGGCCCGTGCCCGGCGCGTTCCTCACGCCGAGCTGCGTTGCCGTGGCCAGCACCGAACGTCACCAGCGCCACCCACGCGTGAAACGCCAACGCAGGCAAGATCTCCGCCAGAGGCGCCACCTGGTTTCTCGAGAGCATGATCCCCGCAACGCAGGCGGCCGCCTCCAGCCAGAACAATCGGTAGCACCAGCGGCGCCAGGCGCCCGGCGGCTGGTCGGCGGCGAATCGCCACATCAGCACGGGGATCGACGCACCAAGAGTCAGCGCTGCCGCCACGTGAACCCGGCTCCCTGCGCCTGTGCCACCGATGGGTATCACGCCGGTGACGAACTGGCCGGCCATACCGACGAGCATGGCCAACGAGAAGGCGACACCAACGAGGTACCGGTGTCGCAGGTACCTCAGGAACGTGACGAACAGCACGGCCGAAACGACGAGGCCTGCACCGAACAGGAACCCGAGCTCAGCCTCGAGCGCGAGGTAGCTGAGAGGACGGTCGCCGACCAGGTCGAAGCGGAACACGAGAGCGAGGACGACCTGGGTCGACCAGAGGGCGGCAACTGCGGCGATCCCGGTCCACTTCGTCTGCTCCACCAGGAAGTCCGACGCCGAGGCGGTGAACGTATGACAGGGGAGGGCATGCCTCGGACAACACCGGACGCCATCCGGGACCGCCGACAGCGGCGAGCCGTTCCAACAGGACCTCCCGCGGTTGAGGCGGTACCGCAGGGCCTGACAACGTGCCCTCATGCCTGGAGGGTGTGTCGTTCTGCTGACCGGCCATCCGGCGGTCGGCAAGTCGACGTTCGCACCCCGTCTCGCCGAGGCGCTCGGGGCGGTCTGCCTCTCGAAGGACGAGGTGCGGTATCGCGTCTTCGACGGATGGCAGCCTCGTCACCCCTTCTTCGACGGCATCGGTGAGCTGCGCATCGGCGACTCGGTGTTCTCGGAGGACCACGTCGTGTGGAGCGTGTACTTCTGGACGGTGCAGGAGGCTTCCCGCGCCGCATGGGTGGTCGCAGAGACCGCGATGACGAAGCCACTGAACCGTGCCGAGACCTCATCGTTCCTTGCGTCGTTGGACGTGCCGGTCGTCGAAGTCCTGCTGGAGGCACCGGTCGAGAAGCTCCTCGAGCGCTTCAGCGCACGCGCAACGGCCTCGACTGCCCACCCGGTCCGCGGCGTGCACAAGGTCGACACGGCTCATCGCTTGCTGTCGACGCGGTACGAGCCCCTCCTCGATCCATCGCTCGTCGTAATGGTGGACGCGACCGAGCCCGCCGCCATCGATGCGCAGCGGGTGGCCGAGGAGGTGCGGTCCCTGGTTGCGGATGAGCGCCCGTCGCAGCCGGCGGGCCCCCAACCGCAGTAGCCCCTGGCGCTCAGGCGGCGTTCATCGATCCGACTTGGTCGGGACCCCGTCGCTGCCTCCCTGGGCCGCCAGCTGGGTGAGCATGGCTCGGAGGTCGAGGCCGGTGAGGGTGCTGGCGATGGACATGCCCTGCTCGATGTTCGAGGCCACGGTCTTGGTCAGCTGGGAGGCGCCGTCGGTCGAGATCACCGTCATGTGCTCGATGGCGGAGAGGGGCTCGGAGGCGGCTCGCACGATGTCGGGCAGCATCCCCGAGAGCAGGTCGAGGACGGCGGCCTGCTCGTACTGCTTGAAGGCGTCGGCTCGCTGGCGCATGGCCTCGGCCTCCGCCTGGCCCTTGGCGAGCGTCGCGGCGGCGTTGGCGGTGCCTTCGCGCTCGACCGCCGCGGCGATCGCCTCGCGCTTGGCCCGCTCGGCCTGGCCGCTGAGCCGAGACTGCTCGGCGGACGCTTGAGCCCCGGCGATGGTGGCGGCGGCGGACGCTTCAGCCGCGGCGATGGTGGCGGCGCGGTCGGACTCCGCGCGGAGGAGCGCCGCGGTCTTGGTCGCCTGCGCCTCCTGCTCCATGCGGTAGCGCGCCGCGTCGGCCGGCTTGCGGATGTCGGTGTCGAGTCGGCGGTCGGTGAGAGCGGCGTTCCGGATGGCGACCTGCTCCTGGGCGGTGAGGATCTCCTGATCCTGGGCAGCCTGGGCCAGTGGTCCTGCGGCGGTGGCGCGGGCGTGGGCGGCGTCGGTCTCCGCCTTGATCTCCGCCTGCTTCAGCTCAAGCTGCCGCTGGGAGATCGCGATGGCTTCCTCCGCCAGCAGCCGCTCCTGCTCGGCGGCCTGGCGGGCCTCGGCCTCCGCGACCGCCGCCTGCATCTCCACCCGCGCCGCTTCAGGCCGGCCGATGTCAGTGAGGTAGGTGCCCTCCGTCTGGATGTCCTGGAGCTGGAACGTGTCGAGGGCGAGCCCTTGGTTGGTCAGGGACGACTCGGCCTCCTCGGCGACAGCCGACGCGAACGCGGCACGGTCCTTGATGATCTCGTCGACGGTCAGACGACCGACGATGGCGCGCAGCGAGCCCGCGAGCACCTCCTGGGTGAAGCCTTCGATGCCACCCTGCTGATCCAGGAAGCGCTGGGCTCCGGCCCGGATGGCGTCCTCGTTGCCGCCGACCTTGACGATGGCGACGCCCTCGAGGTCGCACTTGATGCCCTGCGCGCTCACCGCACCGCGGATCCCGACGGAGATCCGCCGTGAGGACAGATCCATGACGTGGAGCTTCTGGACGAACGGCAGCACGAACACGCTGGCCCCCATGACCACCTTCTGGCCGGACATGTCGGTCGAGATCTGGCCCGTCTCGGGATTGCGCACGGGCTTCCCCTTGCGTCCGGTGATGATGAACGCGTCGTTCGGACCCGCGACCTTGACCCGCTGGACGATCAGAACGACGACGAGGAACAGGAATCCGATGGTGCCGAGCACTGCGACTAGCAGGGGAGAGATCCCCATGTCATTCTCCTTGCGTGAGAGGGGCCTGTTGGCCCCAGAAATCCGTTGCCCGCTCGACGACCACCGACGACGCGGAGGTGACCGAGACGACGACGACATCGGTGCCGTATGGCAGAGCAGCGGCGCATCGAGCGGCCAGCTTCAGCGGCTGACCAAGGTGGACCACGGAGATCTCCCCGAGTCCCACCAGCGGGGATCGCCGACACGACCATGCCGGTCTTGCCTACGACGTCGTTGGTTCGGACGAGCTCGTCGGTCGGCATGTCCATCAACGACCGTGTGATCCACAACGCGATCCCGGCAAGCACGATCCCGGCTGCGCCGCCGGCGGCCGCCGCAAGCCCGGCACCAGCCGACGACGAGGTGAGGACGAGCACGGCGCCGAACCCGAATGCCGCGAGGAAGGATCCGATCACCGGCGTCGAGAACATCCCTCCGCCGACGTCGATCTCGAGTGACTCGAAGAGCCCCTCGACGACGTCGCCGAGAACCAGCGTGGCGACCACGGCCAACAGACCGATCGACCCGATGATGGCGAAGATCGTGGTGGCGCTCACGTCATGACGACCGAGGTGGCGGGCGTGCCGTCGGGTCCCGTGCTCGGTCCCGGACCGGTGGCCGAGACCTTCCCCGAGCCGCTCTCGCCGCTCGAGGAGGACCTGTGGGTGCCGCCGTTGCGGCGAGCACTGCGCACCGTGTTCGAGCTGGTCGG
>CADCTF010000020.1 GCA_902805655.1 uncultured Acidimicrobiales bacterium | reverse complement strand
CTGTCCCGGGTCCAGGACTGGAAGACGAAGGGGCCGGTGCCGACCGGCTTGGCCGAGTAGTCGTTGTCGCCCAGCGCCTTGGCAGCAGTGGGCGAGAACGGCATGCCGATCACGCCGGTGAGCAGATCGGGGAAGGCGGCGTTGGGGCCGGCCAGCTTGTAGACGGCCGTCAGGTCGTCGACCTTGGTCAGCGACGTCACCGTCGTCAGCGAGCCGGCGGTGCGCTTGCTCGGGGGCTTCAGGTAGTCGTTGAAGACCGTCACGAGGGCATCTGCGTTGAGCGGGGTGCCGTCGTGGAACTTCACGTTCGGCCGCAGCTTGATCGTGAACTCGGTGAGGTCGGCGCTGGGGGTGAGGGACTCGGCCAGGTAGGGCACTGTCTGACCGTCTTCGTCTCCGGCCATCAGCGGGTCGTGGATCGCGTGCATGACCATGTCGCCCGCAGCTGTATGGGCGTCCTTGCCGGGCAGCCAGCCGGGGCTCTCGGACTCGATGCCTACAACGATCTCTCCGCCGGGCTGGGGGGTGCCGTCGCCGCCTCCGGTCGAGCCGGATCCGCTCCCGCCGCCGCCGCACGCGGCCGCCACGAGCGAAAGAACAAGTACCGCGCCGAGGCCACGAAGCCTCGGCGTGTTTGGTGCTAACCGCACACTGCCTCCTGTAGTCATCGGCCGTCGTTCCCCCCGACTGTGCCGTTCGTCACACGGACTTTAGCCACAGATCCGTAACGCGCCACATCAGGGTCGGCCACTTTCTGCGGTCGCGACATGGTCCTCGGAACGGCCCCGCCGGCGGCTCGGCTGCACCAGGTCGGCGGCGAGAAGTGCGACGGCCAACCACCCCAGGGTGTGCGCTCGCGGGAAGTTCTGGGGCCACGCGAAGTCGGGCGGATAGCTGTAGCGCGCCTGCTGGACGATGACGTACGCAGCGCCGAGGCAGAGCGCAGCTGCGGCTCCGAAGCGCAGCAGCCGGCGCGCCGGTGGCCAGGCCAGAGAGACAGCAGCGGCCACCCCGGCGAGCGCACCGACCACCGGCGCGGCCGCAGCTCCGAAGAAGAGCGCAACAGCCAGCACCCAGGCCACGTGGAGAGCTCGCGGTGCAGAGTGCGGAGCGGGTGAGTCCTTCGCCGAGCGCCAGAGGTCGAGCGTCGGCATCTGCGCCACCGTGGCCGCCGCCGACCGGGAGCCGGAGAGTCGGCGGCCGGTGGCGATGACGATGGCCAGACAGGCGAGGATGGCGAGCGCGGAGAGAGCAAGGGCGACCCAGACGACCCGTTGAGGGGTCCACCGAAGCTGCACGTCGAACGTGCCCATCTGGTCCGGGGTGATGAGCCACCCGTTGGCGAAGCCGTCGACCAGCTGGGGTGGCCCGAGGCTTCGTCCTCCCAGGGTTGCAGCCCACCCGTCGTTGTGGCTCTGGGCCAGCACGAGCCAGAAGGGCCGCGCGTCGCTGACGTCCACCCGGACGTCGAACGACGTCCTGGTGGTGCCCACGACCTGAGCCGTCGCCGGTATCCGCACCGGCGGTCGCGATGCGGATGGGGCAACCGAGCCGCCGGCCGGCGAATCGAGCACCAGCCGGTCGATCTCGATGCCGGCGGTGCGGCCGGCGGCGGTGCGGATCTCGTGGTCGCCTCGGCCGAGATCGAGGGGCGCGCCGCACGCCTCCAGGGTCAGGCCTTCACGATCCATCGCGGCCTTGACGTCGCCGGACACGCGCACGGCGACGGGCCGGCCGTCGATGGTGACCAGGTCGTCCCGGCACGGGGTGGAGAAGGTGGTCGGCGTCGCCGACGAGCGCAGGCCGGGAACTCCGAGCTCGGCAATGGACACCGGCATCTCGACCGGCTCGGCGCTGTAGTAGTCGAGCGTCTCCACCGAGCGGACCCGCTAGACCGTGACTCGGATCGTGCGGCCGGTCACCGGCTCGAAGCGCAGCGGCAGCGTGACGGTGCTGCCCTCCCCCGCCCGGTCCTCCACCGCCGGCAGGTCGACGGTACGAGCCGGGGCACCATCGACATCGATGCGCAGGCGGGTCGGCACTGAGTGGCGACCATCGGCCACCACCTGCAGGTCCATGCGATCGAAGGTGAGCGGTCGAGCGACCTCGAGCTCGAGCCAGCGCCCGGCTTGGAACGTGAAGCCGGGCGTCCAGGCCGTGTTGGGGTCGCCATCGATCGCGGCGCTGGCCCGTGCCCTGAGGTTGCCGGCCAGGCGGTCCTCGGCCCGGGCCGTCACCCCGCCGGCGCCGGCCGCAGGCATCCCGACGATCGCATCGAGCACCTCGTCGGGCGCTGAGGCGGCCAGGCGGGCGGTGCCGGCGATGGTGAAGGCGCGGCCGGCCGGCAGCTCGAAGACCCGCTTCATGGTGAGCTCTTCGTCGGTGCGCACGGGCTCGGACGGGTTGCTGCGCTGCCGAGCGGTCACGATCGCGAGACGGGAGCTCTGCGCACGTTCCCCCGCGGCATCGAGCAGGTTCGTCGGCAGCCGCACGAGCTCGTCCACCCTCACACCACCGATGTCGATCTCGGCGAGACCCACACCGCTGATGCCGTCGTACTTCGGCAGCAGGCCGAAGTTCGTGGCGCCTATCTCGAGCTCGACGCTACCGACCGAGCGCGAGTCGAAGGTGACCACCTGCCCGGCCGGGGTCCGTGACTCAGGCCCGAGAGCCACGTCGACGGGCGCGCCCTGGTCGAAGTGCAGCCGAGCGGTGGTGATGTACCGGTTGCGCGGTCCGGTCACGGGCTGCACCAGGCGGATGGAGTCGACGGTGACCGGCGCTTCGAGGTCGACCCGCAGCGTGTCGCCGGTGACGTCGGCGAAGGCACCGACCCGCCACGCCGTGGTGACATCCCCGTCGATGGCGTTCGCCGGCCGGTCCTCCGGCGTGAACGACACTGGGTTGCCGTACCGAGTGGCCCGCACGGCCGCGACGCCGCGCTGCTCAGCGACGGTGAACGCCCCGGGAGCGGCCTTCGGGAAGAGCTCGAGCCGGTTGTCTGCAGGGTCGAGCCGCAACGGGCCCGCGCCCGGAGGCTCGGTGTAGCCACTGTTCTCCCGCACGGTTCCCCACCGCCGAGCCCGCAACCGGTGGGAGTCGGTGAGCACCAGGTCGGCGCCTTGGTCGAGCGCGGCGCCCCATCCGTCGCTCGCATCCAGCGAGGCGGCGTACAGGAGGGGGCTGTTGCCCTGGAGCATGCCGGCCGCAGCCAGCTCGACCACGCCTTCGCCGTCGCCGGCGATCACCATGGGGCGCTCGGCGGCTTCCAGCCGGATGATCCCCGTCGCGCCCGAGCCGGCCAGGACCGGGAACGCCGCCACGGGCGGTGGGTGCGCAGCGCCAGGCGGCAGCCCCAGCTCGATCTCGTCCCGCAGCGGCAGCTTCGGCACGGGCACGTTGGGCACGGCGGGACCGAAGGCAACCGGCGGCCCGAGGCCGGAAGGTGCCGGTGTCAGCAGGTCCCAGAGCCATCTCGGCCGAACGGTGCGATAGCGCTCGAACTGCAGGTCCGACCGCACTACCACGTCACCCACACCCATCAGGCGGGCCATGGGCGCCAGGGAGGACGGCTCGAAGACCCCTTCCTGGATGCGTCGGTCCACTGCGGTCAACAGCCCGGCCGACGACGCCGAGCCGTGCGGTATCAGCTCGCGAGCGACGAACGGCCGGTCCATGAGGAACGGGAGCACTGGCTCCACGGTGTTGCCCCACCGGTAGGCGGCGAAGTCCGAGCCCGGGATGGCCAGCACCCTCGTGCCGTCGTCCCTCTCGTCCAGCGCGTCGCCTGCCTCCTCCCAGTAGGCCGGGATGTCCTCGTCGCGGTCGAGGTGCTCAGCGATGCCGATCTGCCCGGTGAAGAGCGGAGGGAGGCCGGCCAGGGCAACCAGGCCGACGAGTGCCCCCGCGACCACTCCGGCGCCCGGTCGTCGCCGGACCAGTGCGGTGACCGCGGCCCCGGACAACATGGCCGTTCCCAGCACGACTAGCGGAACGGCGCGAGCGGTGCTGCGCAGGGCGAGACCCGCAGTGGAGGTGGCCGCGAACGCCTTGAACACGCCACCGAGGATCGACGGCTGCTCGTAGGGGTGGGCACCGACGGCGATGACCGTGCCGACGATCATGATGGTCACGAAGTACGCCCGCTGTCGCCAGCGCAGCACGGCCGCGGCCACCAGCGCCAGCACCGGCGTGGCGAAGCCCACGGCGATGAGCCACACCCGCTGGGTGTAGAGCACCGAAGGCTCGATCCAGGGACCGATCTTGTCGCTGCCGTAGAAGAACCAGTAGCCGAGGCCGCGCAGCACCTCCGTCGACACCGACGTGCGCGACACCGCCTCCACCGTCTCCGTGAAGCGGAGTATGGGAAGGCCATAGCGCCCCTGCACCAAGAGGCCGGCCACCCACCAGAGCGAGACGGCCGTCGTCAGGACGCCGATCCGCGCCATCGTGGCGACGGCTTGGCGGAACGTGGCCTCCCGGTGCACCCACACCGCGAAGGGGAACCACAGCACGGGGCCGAGGCCGGCGAACACGAGCGCGGTGGCGTTCACGCCTCCTACCAGGAGCACCACCAGCGCGAACAGCGCGGGGTGTCGCCAGCTGCCCGACCGGAGCCCCCGCACGGCCAGCCCGACCAGCCAGGGCAGGGCCGCCCAAGGCAGCAGGATGACCGAGATGCGCGCCGCGTAGTCCAGCACGTACGGGCTGCACATGTAGACGAGCGCCGCGGCCAGCGGCCCGGCCAGGTGTGCTGCGGCGGGCGGCTTCCGCGACTTGCTTCCGGACGCACCATGGCCTTCGACGTCGCCCGGGGGATCGGGCCAGCCGAGCGTGCGGCAGAGGAACAGCACGCCGGCACCGGCGGCGAACAGAACCGTCGCCAACCAGAGTCGCTGGGCGGCCCAGTCGGGCAGGCCGAGCTGCTCCAGCACCCAGTACCAGGGTCCCATCGGGAACAGGTAGCCGATGGTCTGATGGGTCAGCGTCCCCAAGCCGACGTTCGGGTCCCAGAGGAACGGTGCGCGCCGGAGCAGCTCACCGGGATCGAGGTAGAGGTAGGTCTTGGTGTCCGCACCCACCCGACCCGGCTTGGTGAGCAGCAGGGGGACGTACGCGAGGCAGGCGAGCAGCACGTGCGCCGCCGCCATCGGCCGGCGACTGGCCGCCGGCGGCGGCGAGGGGCTCACCGGCGCGACCGGCGCGCCGCCTCGTCCGCGAGGGCCCGGAGGGCTCCGTGGGCGGTGTTCATCCACGTGTAGCGGGCCGCGTTCGCGAGCGCCCCTTCGGAGAGCCTGCGGCGGAGCGCTTCGTCCGCCAGCACGGCATCGAGCCTGTCGACCAGCTCGTCCTCACCGGATGCCAGCAGGCCGCTGCGGCCCTCCTCGACCGCGTCGACGTGGCCGGAGATCCGCGACACCACGGCCGGCGTGCCGCAGGCCGCCGCCTCGGTGATCGTCATCCCCCAGCCCTCGCGCACGGACGAGCTGGTGAGCACCCAGGCCCGGCGATAGAGCGCGAGCAGGTCTGCGTCGCTCGTGTGCCCCGGCAGCTCCAACCAGTCCCGGGCACCTAGCTCGTCGACCAGCGCCTCCAGCTGGGGCCGCTCGTAGCCCTCACCGGAGATCACCGCTCGCAGGGTGGGATGCCGCTCGCGAAGTCGGACCAGCACCCGGATGAGGCGGTCGAACCTCTTCACCGGCACCAGGCGTCCGACCGCGACGACCAGCGGCGCCTCCGACCGCTCCCCGCCGGGCGAGAACTTCGGGTCGATGCCGACGGGAACCACGTCGATGCGCTCCGGGCGGAAGCGCAGGTCGTCGACCAGCTCGCGCTTGGACGACTCGGACAACGTCACGATCCTCGAGCGCCGATAGAGCAACGGCGCGATCCGTGACTCGAGCAGCTCACCGGCTCGCGCCAGGCGCTCGCTCTCGGGCATAGCCATCTTCCACATCTCGGCGTGGACGTGGTGCATGAAGACGATGGACGGGCGGCCTCGCCTCCACACCGGCGTGAAGAACGGCATGCCGTTCCACACCTCGACGATGGCGTCCCAGGGCCCATAGCGCTCGGCGACCTCGCTCAACGCGGCGCGAGGGAACACGAGGTAGCGGCCGGCCTTGCGGATCACCCGGTAACCGTCCCTCGTGACCTTGGGGGCCTGGCCCTGCGCGTACGAGGTGCGCAGCGTGACCTCGATGCCCGCTTCCGCCCAGTGCCGAGCGACCTCGGCGATGTGCACCTCCGACCCCCCTGCCTCGACATCCGCGAGGTCGCGCCACGCCAGGATGTGCACTCGATGAAGCCCGGCCGCGCTGGCGAGTGCTCCGAGTTCGGCGGTGCTGACGGGTGTCGGCGGTTGCAGGAGTTCAGGCACAGGGGAAGTGTGGTGTCGCCGAACGGGCGATGGGGCGACCGGTACGCTGCTGCGAGCCCGGCCCGTCGGCCGCCGACATGGTAGGCGGGGCCGACCTTCGCCGGGCGCACATGGGCCGAGCGCCCTCGAGAACGCCCCAGGAGAAACGTCGCGATGAGCGCTGCACCGCCGAGCTTCGAAGCCATCTTGCAATCGGTCCACGAGGTGGAGGGCTGGATGTCACCCGGGCAGGCCCGCAAGCTGTGGGACCGGGCATCCGAGCTGAAGCCGGGCGCGAGGATCGTGGAGATCGGCAGCTACCAGGGACGCTCGACGGTCATGCTCGGAACGGCCGCCGCCGAAGGCGTGGAGGTGGTCGCCATCGACCCTCACGCCGGGAACGACCGCGGACCCCAGCAGATCGAGGGACCTGCAGAAGCCGGACAGGCCGACCACGAGCGCTTCCTCGCCAACCTCGAGCGCGCCGGCGTGCGGGACAAGGTGAGGCACGTGCGCCGTCCCTCCCAGGAGGCGGGAGACGAGGTCCCCGCTCCGATCGAGCTGCTCTACATCGACGGCGCCCACCGCCTGGCGCCCGCGCTCGCCGACATCCGCCAGTGGGGAGCCAAGGTGGCCGACGGCGGCACCTTGCTCATCCACGACTCGTTCAGCTCCATCGGTGTGACCCTCGCCCTCGCCGCCAGCCTGTTCGGGGGCGCCGACTTCCGCTACCTCGGCCGCACCGGCTCCATGGCCGAGTACCGCCGGGAGCGGTTGACGACCCGTGAGCGGGTCGGCAACGCACTTCGCCAGGCGGCCGAGCTGCCGTGGTTCGCCCGCAACGTCGTGATCAAGGCATTGATCGTGGCGAAGCTCGGCCGCCTCACCCGCTATCTCGGCCACCCCGAGGCGAACTGGCCGTACTGAGCCCTCACCCTGAGGAGCTCAGGCCACCGGCGCTCAGGCCGCCGGAGCGGCCTTCTCCTCGTGGTACTCCTCCTCGACGTTGACATCCCAGATGTCGTTGGAGGCACCGAAGATGTTGTCCACCGTCAACATGGCGGTGTACATGGAGTGGTCCTGGTTGTTGTACTTGTGCATGCCGTTGCGGCCCACCGGGTGGACGTTGGGGGCATTGGCCGCCAGCCAGGCGCGCATGGTGTCGATGTTCTTCTTGTAGTCCTCGTCGTAGACGGGATACGCCTTCGGCATCCGCACGACGTAGCCGGCCTCCACCTTGCCCGGCTCCACGAGGCCGAGGGCGGCGAGCTCACGCTTGCCCAGCTCGACCAGGTCGGCATCGCTCGACATCCACAGCTCGTCCCCCTCGAACACGAAGTACTCCATGCCGAGGCAGGTGCGCCCTTCCTTGATGAGGTACGGCGACCACGAGCCGAAGTTCTGGATGCGGCCGACCTTCACCGCCGGGTCGTGCACGTAGATCCAGTTGTCGGGGAACGAGAACCTCTCCGGGACGACCAGCGCGATCGTCAGGAAGTCGCGGAAGCTCAGACCGTCCGCCGCCCGCTGCACCTCGTCGGGAACAGGCGGCTGCATCGACTTGATCATCAGCGGCAGCGGCATCGAGGAGATGACGTCGCTGCACTGGTACTCCGTAGGAGCGCCACCCGTCTCGGCCACGACGGCCGTCGCCTTGCCGCCTTCGTGGCGGATGGCGGTGACCCGAGCCTGCATGTGCACCTTCGTGCCGGCCGCCTCTACCTTCTCGCGACACGCCTCCCACATCATCCCGGGGCCGTACTTGGGGTACTGGAACTCCTCGATCAGCGAGGTGATCTCCTTCTGGTTCCGCTTCGGCAGCAGCGCGTTGACGATGGCGGAGAACAGGGAGAGGTTCTTGATCCGCTGGGCGGCCCAGTCGGCCTGGATGTCGGAGGCCGGGCGGCCCCACAGCTTCTCGTTGTAGGTCTTGAAGAACGTGCGGTACAGGCGAGCGCCGAAGCGCGCCGAGATCCAGCCTTCGAGGTTCGACTGATCCTTGGGCGGACGCACCCGGGCCGCGGCGTAGGAGACCACGCAGAGCACGGCCTCGAGGATGCCGAGGTTCTTCAGGGCGTTCATGGCCTTCAGGGGGTAGTCGTAGTACTTCCCCTTGTAGAAGATGCGGCTCATGCGGGGGCGCATCAAGAAGTCTTCGTCCGGCAGGATCTCGTGCCACAGGTCTTCCACCGGCTTCACCTTGGTGAAGAACCGATGGCCGCCGATGTCGAAGCGCCAGCCGTCGCGCTCGACGGTGCGGCTGATGCCACCTACGACGTTGTCCGACTCGAGCACCGTGGACGCCACGCCGCGCTTGGTGAGCTGATACGCCGCCGTGAGGCCGGCCGGGCCTGCGCCGATGATGACCACCTCCGGGGTGGCTCCACCGTCGGTCGACTCTCGATCTTCTAGCAACACTCGCTCCTTCGGAAGGCGACCAGCGTGGTCTCGAACACAGGATCGCGCCAATCTGGCGCATCGCCAGGTCATGCCCACCCGCACACCTACGATCACGAAGTGCGGGCCCTCGTCGTGATCCCTACCTACCAGGAGGCGGACAACGTCGCTGAGGTTCTACGCCGGGTCCGGGCCGCTGAACCCACGGCCGACATCCTGGTGGTGGACGACAGCAGCCCCGACGGTACGGCCGATCTCGCAGAGGCCGTCGCCGCCGAGCTGGGCGGGATCCAGGTGCTCCGGCGGCCCAAGGCGGCGGGAGGGCTCGGATCGGCCTACCGCGCCGGCTTCCGGCGCGGCATCGACGCCGGTTACGACGTGCTCGTAGAGATGGACGCCGACCTGTCGCACGACCCGGCCGCGCTGCCCAGCCTTCTCGCGGCCCTGGAGAACGCCGATCTCGCCATCGGCTCCCGCTACGTCCCGGGCGGCTCCATACCGAGCTGGGGTGCGGCCCGGCGGGCGCTCTCGAGATGGGGCAATCGGTATGCCGACCGGTTGCTCCGCCTCGGCATCACCGACGCCACCTCCGGCTATCGGGCCTATCAGGCCGATGCCCTCGTGGAGATCGGCTTCGAGCGGATCCGCGCCAACGGCTACGGGTTCCAGATCGAGACGGCGTACCGCATCGTGCGCAAGGGGCGAAAGATCGCCGAGGTGCCCATCACCTTCATCGACCGCACCGCCGGCACGTCGAAGATGAACACACGGATCATCGCAGAGGCCCTTGCGCTCGTCACCGGTTGGGGGCTTCGCGACCGGGTCTTCCGCCGCCACCAGCCCTAGGTCCGCCGTTCAGGGGACGTAGGCCCCCAGGAACGCAAGCGTCGCGTAGGACACCATGGTGGCGGCTGCCCCCGTCAGCGCGATGCGCTCGACGGACGGATGCCGGGTGAACGACGCCACGGCCAGCACCAGAGGGAACGCGCTGAGCCCGTAGCGCTCGAGCGAGTCGAGGTTGGAGGCGCTGAGCGCCACCAGCACGAGCGCGCCCGCGAACGCGCCGTACGAGACGGGCCACCGTCGGAGGCAGACGGCGACGAGGGCGAGGAAGAGCAGCGCCCAGGGAAGGTGGAGGCCCGAGCCGAGCTCGTCCCCCGAGGCCAGCGCGCCGCCCGCATCGATGAGTCGCGACACGGGGTCGACGAAGCCGCCCCGACGGCCGGCTTCCTGCTGCACCTGCACGGGCAGCAGCGCATCACCGAGGCGCCAACCCACCCACGCCAGGTAGAGCCCGGCCCCGAGGAACGGGGCAGCCACCGCAGCCAGGCGGGCCGCGACCTCCCGAGGTGTGGTGCCCTTGCGATCCCGGAGCACCTCGATCAGGGCCGGAAGGGCGAACACCACACCCAACGGCCGGCTCAGACCGGCCGCCAGCCCGGCCGCCGCGGCCCACCACCATCGCTGCGTTCGCAAGGCCAGCATCCCGCCGATGACGGACACGAGGAAGAGCGACTCGGCGTAGCCCATGACGAGCACGAAGGCCGAGGGGAACAGTGCAAGGAACCACACCGAGCGAGCAGCCAAGCCGGCGTCACCCGTCTCGGTGCGCACCAGCCGCTCGAGCAGCACGGCGGCCACCAACGAGGCGACGTTGGCCACCACGAGCACCGCGATCCCCGACGGCAGCACCAGGTCGGGCACCTTCGCCAGCAGCGGGAGCAGCGGGAAGAACCGGACGGCCTCGCTGGGTAGACCGGCGTATCCGACGGCGGTGATCTGCTCGTACCAGCTGGCGTCCCACCCCAGCAGGCCACTCGCGGTACGGCCCCCGGTGGCTCGAGCCCCGAGCTCGCTGGTGATGAAGCGGCTGAGCCCGAGCGCTCCGAGCACGGCGACGCGCGCCGCGACCCAGGAGGCGAGTGCGGGCGAGACGACCGTGCCGGCCGCCCGCCTCACGACACCGGGTGGCGTGTGAGGTTGTGCTTCTCGAAGATCCGCGGGCTGGCGTCCAGCAGCGTCTTCGCCGCCGGTCGGGCCGCGGCCAGCGCGTCGTTGATGCGCTCGCAACGCTTCCCGAGCGTGCGGTAGCCACTCGTCCACACGTGCCAGATGGTTGCGTCCGGCGCGAGCTCGAGGATCTCTCCTGCGAACTGCTCCGGATCCACCGCCTTCATCCGGGCTGCGTAGCCGACCCAGTTCACGAAGCGCGGATCGGCCTTGTCGGGGAACGTCATCTCGCGATAGCCGTCCGGGAGGACACGGTTCACATCCGGCGCCACCTGATCGGGGCAGTAGACGACCACGTCCCCCGGCTGGCCGCCGGCCGCGGCGATGGCGTTGGCCACCTGCTGAGCCTGGGTGCGCGGCTTGACTGCATCGCTGGCGGAGGCGCCCAGACCGCAGAGCGCACAGACGACCAGCAGTGTCCCCGCGATGCGCCGGTCGGCGATCGCCTTCGTGCCGATGGCCGCGATCAAAATCGCGAAGGGGAACACCACGGAGGCATAGCGACTGGCGAAGGCGCTACCCGAGACGTACCCGGCGAGCACGGCCAGCATGAGCGTGGCTCCGGCCACGATCAGCTCGTGGCGCGACTCGGGTCGGGTGCGCAGGTCGAGCTCGATGCGGCGAGCGTCGAGGGCCCGACCGAAGATCCCGAGGAGTATCAGCGAGGCCAGGCAGATGGAGAGGATGCGCCCGAGGGGCCCGCGCCCACCACCGAAGTCGAGCACCGTGGTGATGACCACGTCGATGGGCGTCGCCGGGGCTCCCCACGGCGTGCCGGTGTTGGCCGTCTGGTAGAGGAACGTGCGCAGCCACGGCACGAACAGGATCCCGCCGGTGGCGATCGCGCCGATGGCGATGAGCGCGTGCCGCGGCTCGGTGCCCCGGCCGCGACGCCAGCGGTAGCCGAGCATCACGACTGTGGCGGCGAGCAGGTAGAACGACCAGTAGTGGGTGAGAACGAGCAACCCACTCACGATGGCCACGCCCGCGAACCAGTGCGCCCGGGGCCGCTCGAGCAGGTTGGCCAGGAGCAACCAGGCCGCGAACACGAGCAGCGCGACCAGGCTGTACATGCGGGTTTCGACGCCGAACCGGATGGCGTACGGCGAGGTGGCGCCCAGAGTGAGTGCCGCAATGGCGCCCGACCGACCGCCGACGCGGCGCCCGGCGAACCAGAACAACGGAAGGGTGGCCGCCGAGAAGACTCCGGAGAGGGACCGGACGGCAGTGTCTCCTGTGCCGAACACCTTGGTCCATCCGTGGAGGATCAGGTAGTAGAGCGGCGGGGCCCCGTCGCGCTCGAGCGCACCGCGAAGCTCCCCTAGGGGAACGGTGGCGATGTTGACGGACAGCGTCTCGTCGAGCCACAGAGGGGAGCGGGCGAAGAAGCGCAGGAACGTTCCGGCGATGACGACCAGCCCGAGAGACACGACCACCCAGCGTGGGATCTCGCCGCGGTGAGCGGTTGGGCCGACCGGGTGCAACTGGGAGGCGAAGTCGGGGCGCGTTGCCTCGGTGGCAGTGGGAGCGGCGGTCATGCGGGTCTCAACTGTACCGACGGGTAGCCTGGGAATCGTGCAGGGGAGCTCGGGCGTCGCCGGGCTGAGAGGTGGGCGCCGCGCTCACGACCCGGACGACCGGCCCGGTAATGCGGGCGAAGGGAGCATCACGTGCAGGACGACTTGGTCATCGCCGGACGGCACTTTGCCTCGAGGTTGTTCCTGGGAACCGGGAAGTTCCCGTCGAACGACTCGCTGGCCGCATCGATCGCCGCCAGCGGAACGGAGATGGTCACCGTCGCGCTCCGGCGGGTGGACCTGCAGGCGAAGGAGGACATCCTCGACGCCCTACCCCCCTCCGTGCTCCTGTTGACCAACACGAGCGGGGCCATGGACGCGGAGGAGGCCGTGCGCCTGGCGCGCCTGGCTCGGGCCGCTGGCCTGCCGGACTGGATCAAGCTCGAGGTCACCCCCGACCCGAGGTACCTGCTGCCGGACCCGGTCGAGACCCTGCGAGCAGCCGAGGTGCTGTGCGCTGAGGGCTTCACCGTGCTTCCGTACGTCAACGCCGACCCGGTGCTCTGCAAGCGCCTGGAAGAGGTCGGGTGCGCGACCGTCATGCCGCTCGGCTCATGGATCGGCTCGAACCAGGGTTTGCGCACCCGGGGAGCGCTCGAGATCATCATCAAGCAGGCGCTGGTGCCGGTGGTCGTCGATGCCGGCATCGGCGCACCGAGCCAGGCGGCCGAAGCCATGGAGATGGGTGCGGCGGCAGTGCTGGTCAACACCGCCATCGGCACGGCCGGTGACCCTGCGGCCATGGCCACGGCCTTCCGGCTGGCGGTCGAAGCCGGGCGACAGGGCCGAGCCGCCGGCCTGGCCGGCGCGCGAGCGCACGCGGCGGCGTCGTCCCCGCTCACGGGGTTCCTCTCCACCTCCGGGTCGTGACCACCGTCCCAGTCCAGCTCGAGTCGCGGCCGGAGGGCGTGCCCGAGGGCTCGGCTGCGGCCGACCTGCTCGCCACCGACCTCGGCCATCTTCGGCGGTTGGTGGATGGGGCCCGCGACGCCGACGTCGACCGGGCGCTGGGGCGGTCACGGCGCAGCCTGTAGGACTTCGCCGCGCTGCTCTCCCCCGCCGCCTCGGCCCGACTCGAAGAGCTCGCCGTGCAGGCGCACGAGACGACGCTTCGTCGCTTCGGCCGCACGATCCACCTCTTCGCGCCGCTCTACCTGTCCAACGAGTGCGTCTCCACCTGTACCTACTGCGGCTTCTCGGCCGGCAACGAGATCGCCCGACGCACGCTCACTCCGGCGGAGGTGCTGACCGAGGCCCTCGAGCTGCAGCGGCGGGGCTTCCGCCACATCCTGCTCGTCGCCGGCGAGCACGCCCGCATCATCAGCAAGGACTACCTGGTCGAGTGCGTGCAGACCCTGGCCCCGCACATGCCGTCGCTGTCCCTCGAGGTGCAGGTGTGGGACGAAGCCACCTACCGACGGTTGGTGGAAGCCGGGTGTGAAGGGCTGGTGGTCTACCAGGAGACCTACGACCGCGACACCTATGCAGCCGTGCACCTCAAGGGCAAGAAGCGCAACTACGAGTGGCGGCTGGCTGCGCCCGACCGCGGCGCCGCGGCCGGCATGCGCAAGCTCGGCATCGGCGCCCTGCTCGGGCTGCACGGTGACTGGCGATCCGAGGCGATTGCCGTCGCCGCCCACGCCCAAGCCCTCACCCGGCGTTGGTGGCGGAGCGAGATCTCGGTCGCCCTGCCTCGTCTGCGGCCGGCTGCCGGGGGCTACGAGCCGGCGGACCCGGTGGGCGACGCGGAGTTCGTGCAGCTGCTGTGCGCGCTCCGACTGCTGCTCCCCGATCTGGGGGTCAGCCTGTCGACGCGAGAGCCGCCGGCTCTACGCGACGCGTTGGTGCCCTTGGGCGTCACCCACCTGTCCGCCGGCTCCCACACCGAGCCGGGCGGCTATGCGTCGGAGAGCGATGCCGAGCCGCAGTTCGAGATCAGCGACACCAGGACGCCGGCCGAGGTGGCCGCCATGCTCCGAGATTCCGGCTACGACCCGGTCTGGAAGGACTGGGAACGGACTTGAGCTCCGAGCGGCGCCGGCCTCGGTCGAGCCGCCCTAGGACTGTGCGCCGCGGATGAGGCGGCCCGGCAGGGCGCCGGTGTGCTCGCCGTGCCGGAAGGTGACCTCGCCGGCCACCACGGTGGCCACGTAGCCCTCCGCCTTCTGCACGAGGCGACGTCCGCCCGCCGGGAGGTCGAACACCATCTCCGGCCGGCCCAGCGTCAGCGCGTCGAAGTCGATGACGTTCAGATCGGCCCGCATGCCGGGGGCCAGCACGCCACGGTCCTTCAGCCCGACGGCCCGGGCGGTGTCCCGAGTCTGGGATTGCACCAGCCACTCGAGGCCTAGCTTGTCGCCTCGGGTGCGGTCGCGGCCCCAGTGGGTCAGCATCGACGTGGGCAGGCTCGCGTCGCAGATGACACCGCAGTGCGCTCCCCCGTCGCTGAGCCCGAGCACGGTGAGCGGGTGCTCGAGGAGCTCACGGGTGGGCTCGAGGTCCATCTGCGAGTAGTTGAGGAGCGGGAAGTACAGCATCTCCTGGCCGTCGGACTGGAGCATCCGGTCGTAGGCCACCTCGGCCGGGCGACGCCCCTCGCGGGCGGCGATGGCGGCGATGCTCGTCTCGGGCGCCGGCTCGTAGTCGGGCGGCTCGCCGAGAGGGAACATCTTGTGGAACTCCCCCGCTGTGCCCGCCGGGCGGCCGTCGGTGCGCTCGGCGACGAGCTGGGCCCGCAGCTCGGGGTCGCGGAGGCGGGCCACCCGCTCGGGCAACGGCAGAGAGGCGATCGCCTTGTAGGCGGGGTGGCCGATGAAGGGGTGCATCGATGTCTGCCAGCCCATGAGCAGGCCGATGGGCCGGCCCGACACCTGCAGTCGCATGGGGATCCCCTCCCCGACCGCCTCCTCGACGCACTCGAGCAGCTTCTTCCAAAGGTGGGGGTTGCGGTCGTTCTGGGCGAAGGTGATGGACAGGGGTCGCCCGGTCGTCTCCGCCATGGCCCGCATGAGGCCGAACTCGGCGTCGAAGTCGATGAAGTCCGACACGATCTCGAAGACGCCCTCGCCGGTGGCGCCCATGCCGGCGGCGATGGCGAGGAGCTCATCGGCGGGAGCGCCGAGGGTCGGGATGTACGAGCCGTCGGCGGACTTGTGGGCGCGGGTGCGGGAGGTCGTGAAGCCCAGGGCGCCGGCCAGCACGGCCTCCCGAGTGAGCCGCGCCATCTCGGCCACCTCCTCGGGCGTGGCGTCGACATCGGCCGCGGCGCGCTCACCCATCACGTAGGCCCGTAGGGCGCCGTGCGGCACCTGGGTGCCGATGTCGATGGCATGAGGCGTGGCGTCGATCGCGTCGAGGTACTCAGGGAAGCTCTCCCAGGTCCAGTCGATGCCCTCGGCCAGCGCCGAGCCGGGGATGTCCTCCACGCCTTCCATGAGGCTGATCAGCCAGTCGTGTCGATCGGGCCGCACGGGGGCGAACCCCACGCCGCAGTTGCCCATCACGACCGTGGTCACGCCGTGCCAGGACGACGGGGTAAGCAGCGGGTCCCAGCTGACCTGGCCGTCGTAGTGGGTGTGGATGTCGACGAACCCTGGGGTCACCAGCATGCCGGTGGCGTCGATCTCCTGCTCGCCTGGGTCCGCCACCTGACCCACCTCGGTGACGACGCCCCCATCGATGGCTACGTCGGCCACGCGACGGTCCGCCCCCGTGCCGTCGATCACCGTGCCACCTCGAACGACCAGCTCGTGCATCGGCTCTCCCCCTGTGTCGCCGCGCATCGTAGAGCGAAGTGCCCCGTGACGCGTCTATGAGGCCTTGGGCTTGGCCTTCTCGTTCTCCAGCCGGCCCATGCGGCTGACCTGCTCGCCGGGCTGGGCGCCCGGCTGGGCGGGCACCTCGGTGATGACGGCCACCGTGCCGACCCGCCGCTCGTGGAACACGACGTTGACGACGGTGGAGTACACGAGCAGTCGGCCGAAGAAGAACAGCCAGGCGAGGATGGCGAAGACCACCCCCAGGGCGCCGTACACGGCCGACGACGAAGCCACCGCCCGTGGCACGTAGATGCCTCCGACGGTCTTCAGGATCTCGAGGCCGATCGCGCCGAAGATCGCCCCGGGGATCACGGCTTTCCACGGCACGTGAGTGTTGGGCAGCACCTTCCCCGTCCAGACCCAGAGAGCGAAGTTGGTCACCAGCGCCAGCGGAACAGTCAGCAGGAGGAACACGTCGGGAAGGAAGTTGATGACGGTGGTGACGGCGGCGGCGACCAGGAAGAGCAACACCGCGCCGACCAACCAGGCAACCCCGACCGCCTTGTCCTTCAGGCCCCTGGCTTCGACCTGCCAGACCTGGTCGGACGCGTACTGCAGCGCGTTGACCAGGCCGAGCCCTGACCACAGCAGCCCGAGCAGCCCGATGACGGAGGCACTGCGCTTGCTGCTCTCCGCCTGCGCGACGGCGTCGGTGACGAGCCGGGCGGAGTCACCTGTCAGTCCCAGCTCCTTGACCACGCTGCCCGCCACATCCGTCCCACCGGCCACGAAGCCCACCACCGCGGCGGTGACCAGCAGCAGGGGTAGCAACGACACGAACGACTGGAAGGTGACGGCCGCAGCCAGGTTGTTGCCGTGCAGGTCGCCGTAGCGCTCCTGTACCTCGAGGGCCCGTCCCAAGGGCTTGAAGCGCTCGCCCTTGCGGTGCAACCACCCCTTGATGCCGGTGGGTTCGGGCTTCTTGGCGGCGTGCAAGGCGTTGAGCCGATCGAGCGCCTGCGGGCTGGGCAGCGGCCGGGCTGTTCCTCCCTTCATCGTGCGTATCCCGCTGGCCACGACGCCGGCGCCCAGCGCCACAGTCGCAGTGGCTGCCACCATCGCGTCCTCCAGGGGCGACCCACCCTTGGAGACCTTCGCCTTGCGCTTCGCCGCCTTGGCCTTCGCCTGGTCCCGCTTGGCGCCCTTCCTGGCCCGCTCGGCCCGGTCGTCCCGCTTCATCGATCTCGCCACCGCGTCCACCTACCCCCTCGAAGTCCGGCCCTACGCTCGACCACCGTGGACGATCCCGCGAACCCGGCCGGCATGATGGCCCGCCTTCCACGCTGAGCGGGTGACGTGACCGTCGACCAGCCGAAGGTGTTCGGCGCACCGACCCGAGCGCTGTCCATCGGGCTCCTCCTGACGGTCACCATGATCGCCTTCGAGGCGCTGGGTGTGGCCACCGCCATGCCGGTGACCGCCGCAGATCTCGACGGGCTCTCGCTCTACGGGTGGGCGTTCAGCGCCACCACGCTGGCCAGCCTGCTCGGCATCGCGGTGGCCGGTGGGCAGACCGATCGTCACGGGCCGGCCCGACCGTTCGCAGTGGGACTCGTGCTCTTCGCGGCCGGCCTGCTCGGAGCCGGGCTGGCCGGGTCGATGCCGGTGCTGGTGGCGTTCCGGTTCCTGCAGGGGCTCGGTGCGGGGGTGCTCCCGCCCGTCGTCTACGCGAGCATCGGCCGCAGCTTCGACGAGGGCGGCCGAGCTCGAATGTTCGCGCTCCTGTCGAGCGCCTGGGTGCTTCCTGGCATCGTGGGGCCGGCGGTCAGCGGCGCGGTGGCCGAGCATCTGCACTGGCGCTGGATCTTCCTCGGCCTCCTACCACTGGTGCCGGTGACCGCTGTGCTGGCTCTGCCCGCCCTGCACCGCCTCGGCGCGCCAGCCGTGCGTGCGCCGGAGACGGTGGTCAGCCGGCGGCGTGCGCCACGGGCCATGCAGCTGGCCCTCGGTGCCGGTGTGTTCACCACCGGCCTCGGGCTCCACTCCGTGAAGGGGCTGCCGCTGGTCGCCGTCGCGCTGCTGCTGGCCGTGCCCGCGCTGCTGTCGCTGCTGCCGCCGGGGTCCCTCCATGCCGCCCCCGGCCTCCCCGCAGCCGTGGCGAGCCGCGGCCTGCAGACCTTCGCGTTCTTCGGGGCCCAGGCGTTCCTGCCCCTGGCCCTGACCTCCGTGCGGGGTCTGTCGCCACTCGAAGCGGGCCTCGTGCTGACCGCGGCCACGCTCACGTGGACCATGGGCGCCTGGGTCCAGGAGCGGCGCGGCGCCCGGTGGGGTCGCCACGTCCTCGTGGTCAACGGTCTCGCTCTCGTCACCGTGGGCATCGCCGGGCTGGCCCTGGTGCTCGTGCCCAGCATCCCGGTACTGGCCGGTGCGGCGGCCTGGACTCTCGGGGGCCTGGGGATGGGCATGTCTTACAGCGGCTTGTCCCTCCTCATCCTGGCCAAGGCCGAACCGGGGAACGAGGGCGTGGCCACGTCCTCCATGCAGCTCTCCGACGTGCTGGGCGTGGCCACCGGCACCGGCGTCGGAGGCGCCGCGGTGGCGGCCGGCGAGGCCTTCGGCTGGGCCCGATCGAGCGGCATCGCCGTCGCCTTCGCTGCGGCGGTGGCATCCGCCGCGCTGGCCGTCACCGCGGCGCGCCGCATCGACCGGTCCGCGGGGCGAACGTGGTGGCCCGCCGGCAACGTCACCGCCGAGGCCGGTGGAGCCTCAACCCGTTCGGTCTGACGCGGACGACCCGATCAGGTCACTTGGGCTGCATGCGGACGCCGCCGTCCACGCGGATCGTCTCCGCGTTCATGTAGGTGTTGGTGATCAGCTCGACCGCCATCGACGCGAACTCCTCGGCGGTGCCCAGCCGGTCGGGGAACAGCACGTCCCGCTTGAGCTTCTCCTTGAACGCCTCCGAACCCGGGCCGCTGCCGTAGATCGGGGTGTCGATCAGCCCGGGGGCGATGCAGTTCACCCGGATGCCGACCGGCGTGAGGTCCCGCGCGATGGGGAGCGTCATGCCGACGATGCCGCCCTTCGACGCCGAGTAGCTCACCTGGCCGATCTGGCCGTCGAACGCAGCGACCGAGGCAACGGTGACGATGGCGCCCCGGCTCCCGTCCGCGTCGACCGGCTCCGTGCGGCTCATGGCCGTGGCCGCCAGGCGCACGCAGTTGAAGGTGCCCACCAGGTTGACCTCGATGACCTTCTTGAACCGGTCGAGATCGTGAGCCGACTCGTACTGGCCGTCACGACCGATCGTACGGGTGGCGAAGCCGATGCCCGCCGCGGTGACCAGGCTGCGGAGCGGCCCCATCTCCATGGCCGTCTCAACCGCCTGCACGACCTGGTCGGTGTCGGCCACGTCGGCTCGCACGAACGCCCCGCCGATCTCGCCCGCCACGGCCTCGCCCTTGTCGTCCTGCAGGTCGACGACCACCACCCTCGCGCCCCGGGCGGCCAGCGCCCTTGCCGTGGCTGCTCCGAGGCCGGAGCCGCCACCGGTGACGATCGACGAGGTCCCTGTGAGATCGAGCATGCAGCGGAGGTTAGGTGCTAGGCGAACAGCGTCGACCCTGGCTCGACCTGCCACACCTCCTCCTCACCGAGGTGGTCGTGGAGAGACCGGACGACCTTGCCGACCACCGGGTCCACACCGTCCCACACGGCGATCGCCTCGTCCGCGTGGCGGTACAGCCAGGCATCCCGGCGGCTCAGCGCCGCCCCCGCCTGTTGCTTGTTGGCCGGCGCCCGCGTCTGCAGCAGCACGGTGCCCGCAGCCGAGCTGGCGAGCGCCCGATAGCGCGCCCGTGACGGCTCCGGCCACACGCCGTCGGGGTCCGGGAAGGGCAGCACGGCGACGTACGGCACCCCCGCGGCCAGCGCCGCCTCGGCCCCCAGCTGCTCGGCCCCCAGGCCCAGGCCGGTGAGCACGACCAGGTCGGGGTGCAGCAACCGCTTGGCCGTCAGCACCTCGCTCAGCGACTGGCGCACTCGAGCGCCCACCGGGTTCTCGTCGTAGCCGCCCAGCTGCGGGGGCCGGTGGCCCACCACGAGGACACGGCGGCCGGTTGGCACCCGCGGGTCGGCCGTGTCACCGGCCGCCCGCACCACATCGGCCGGACCCAGCTGGTCGGGTGGCTCATTCCCGGCTCGAGGCATCTGGGTCTTGGCCGCCTCGACCGCGAGCCGGTCGACCAGGTCGTTCATCGGGTCGTCGCTGTGGCCCTTCACCCACTCGAACGCCAGGCGCCGAGGGTCCTTCCTGTAGGCGTCGATCAGCGGCTCCCACAGGTCGCGGTTGGCCACGGGCTTCTTGGCGCTGTTGACCCAACCCCGCTTGAGCCAGCCCTCCCACCAGCGGTCGCGGAAGCAGTGCACCACGTACGTGGAGTCGCTGACGACGCGCAGCGGCCCGTCGAGCGTCGTCACCGCGTCGAGCACGGCGTGGAGCTCCATGCGCTGGTTGGTCGTGAGCGGCTCGGGTCCGGCCGCGAACCTCCCGCCGGGCACCGCCCACGCCCACCCGCCTGGGCCGGGGTTACCCGAGCACGCCCCGTCGGTGTACACGGTGGTGGCCATGGCCTCGGACCCTAGGGCCGAGCGCCGGGCGGGTGGGTCGGTTACAGTTGAGACCCTAATGCGACCGCACCACTACGGGCGCGATCACTTCGAACAGGGCAGACGGGATGCGTCCCATGCTCGGTAGAACCAAAGGGGACAGACATGGCGTGGGATTTCTCGACCGAACCGGAGTTCCAGGAGCAGCTCGACTGGGTCGATCAGTTCTGCAAGGAGGAGATCGAGCCGCTCGACCTGGTCTTCCCCGGCGCAGTGCGCTCGAAGGACCCGAAGATGAAGGCGATCGTCGACCCGCTCAAGCAGCAGGTCAAGGACCGTGGCCTCTGGGCCATCTTCCTCGACAAGGAGCTCGGCGGCCCGGGGTTCGGTCAGCTCAAGCTGGCCCTGCTCAACGAGATCCTCGGCAAGTACGGCTCAGCGCCGAACATCTTCGGCTGCGCCGCGCCGAACACCGGGAACATGGAGCTTCTCGCCGCTTATGGCACCGAGAAGCAGAAGAAGGACTGGCTCGAGCCGCTCATGAACCAGGAGCTGTGGTCGGCCTACTCCATGACCGAGCCGCAGGGCGGCTCCGACCCCAACCTGTTCAAGACCTACGCCACGCGCGACGGCAACGAGTGGGTCATCAACGGTGAGAAGTGGTTCACCAGCGCCGGCCTCGGCTCCGACCTGCTCTTCGTCATGTGCACCAACGGCATCTTCGTGGTGCCCACCAAGACCGAGGGCGTCGAGTTCATGCCCGAGGGCCCGCGTGCGCACAACCACATCCGGTACAACGAGGTCCGGGTGCCGCTCGACCATCTGCTCGGCCCGGAGAACGGTGCCAAGGTGCTCGCCCAGCGCCGGCTCGGCGGCGGTCGGATCCACCACGCCATGCGCGCCATCGCCTCGTGCAAGAAGGCCTTCGACATGATGTGCGAGCGGGCCCTCAGTCGCGAGGCGCACGGCAAGGTCATCGGTGAGCACCAGATGGTGCAGCAGGCCATCGCCGACTCCTACGCCGAGATCAACATGCTCCGCCTGCTCGTGCTGTGGACGGCCTGGACCATCGACAACTCGAGCACGCAGGAGAGCCGCACGCAGATCGCGGCCTGCAAGTACACCGCCGCGAAGACGCTCCGCGAGGTGAGCTACCGGGCCATCCACGTGCTCGGCTCGCTCGGCACCACCGACCTCACGCCGCTCCAGGCGATGTGGGCCGGCGCCCCCACGATGGCCGTCATGGACGGCGTCGACGAGGTGCACAAGGTCACCGTGGCCCGCAACGTGCTCAAGGACTACCGGCCCCACGAGGGCGTCTTCCCCACCGAGTACATCCCGCACAAGCGGGCCGAGGCTCGCAAGAAGTACGCCGACATGTTCGCGGCCGACCCCGAGCTCGCCGAGCAGGCCGACCGCATGGCCCGCTACATGGCGGCCCGGGGCTGATCGAAGTCCCTGCCTGACTCGCACCAGGCGAACGATGTGAACGAGGGCGCCGGCCATGTGGCCGGCGCCCTCGTCGCGTCCGGTCGACGGCGAACGGTCACGAAGGCCGCGAGGAGGCGCGAGCATGGAGCCATGATCTTCGACGGGTTCAGCCATCAGCTCCCCGACATCGACCCGACGGAGACGCAGGAGTGGCTCGACTCCCTCGACGCCGTGGTCGACGAGCACGGGCGTGGGCGTGGCCGCTACCTCCTCATGCGACTGCTGGAGCGGGCCAGGGCCCTGCAGGTCGGGTTCCCGGCCACCGTCTCCACGCCGTACATCAACTCCATCTCGCCCGAGCAGGAGCCGTGGTTCCCCGGCGAGGAGCACATGGAGCGTCGCATCCGCGCCTTCATCCGGTGGAACGCGGCCGTGATGGTGACCCGCGCCAACCACCTGTCGGACGGCATCGGCGGCCACCTGTCGACCTACGCCTCGTCCGCCTCCCTCTACGAGGTGGCCTTCAACCACTTCTTCAAGGGCAAGGAGGACGGTCTCCCCGGCGACCAGGTGTACTTCCAGGGCCACGCCGCCCCCGGCATCTACGCCCGGGCCTTCCTCGAGGGCAGGCTCTCCGAAGATCAGCTCGACCACTTCCGCCAGGAGCTGTCGGGCACCGGCCTCTCCTCGTATCCGCACCCCCGCCTCATGCCGGACTTCTGGGAGTTCCCCACCGTGTCCATGGGGCTCGGCCCGATCAGCGCCATCTACCAGGCCCGCTTCAACCGCTACCTGCACGACCGGCGCATCGTCGACACGTCGAGCTCGCGGGTGTGGTGCTTCCTGGGCGACGGCGAGACCGACGAACCCGAGTCCACCGGGGCCCTCTCCATCGCGTCACGGGAGGCGCTCGACAACCTCGTCTTCGTCGTGAACTGCAACCTGCAGCGACTCGACGGGCCGGTGCGCGGGAACGGCAAGATCATCCAGGAGCTCGAAGCGCAGTTCCGGGGCGCGGGCTGGAACGTGGTGAAGGTCATCTGGGGCTCGAAGTGGGACGACCTGCTCGCTCGCGACACCGACGGCGTGCTCCTCAACAAGATGAACACCACCGTCGACGGTGCGTTCCAGAAGTACACGGTCGAGAGCGGCGCCTACATCCGGGAGCACTTCTTCGGGCCCGACCCCCGGCTCCGCAAGCTGGTCGAGCACCTGAGCGACGAGGAGCTGCGCACCCTGCCTCGAGGCGGCCACGACTACCGCAAGCTCTACGCCGCCTACAAGGCGGCCGTCGAGCACGAGGGTGCACCGACCGTGATCCTGGCCAAGACGGTGAAGGGTTGGACGCTCGGGCCCGAGATCGAGGCCCGCAACGCCACCCACCAGATCAAGAAGATGACCAAGGCCCAGCTGGCCGCTCTGCGCGACCGGCTGTACCTGCACGACGAGATCCCCGACTCGGCGCTCGAGGGCGACCTGCCGCCGTACTTCCGACCGGCCGAGGGCTCACCCGAGCAGGTGTACCTCGCCGGTAGGCGCAAGTCGCTCGACGGGCCGCTCCCCTACCGGGCGGTCAAGAAGGCGACCATCCCCCAGCCCGATCCCGGTGCCTTCGCCGACTTCGCGGCCGGTTCCAAGGGACGCGCCGTGTCGACCACCATGGCCTTCGCCAACCTGGTGCGCAACCTGCTGCGCGACCCTCACATGGGTGAGCGGGTGGTGCCGATCATCCCGGACGAAGCCCGCACCTTCGGCATGGACGCGCTGTTCTCCGAGGTCAAGATCTACGCCCCGTTCGGCCAGAACTACGAGCCGGTGGACGCCGGCATGCAGCTGTCGTACCGCGAGAGCAAGAACGGGCAGATCCTGGAGGAGGGCATCACCGAGGCCGGGGCCATGTGCTCGTTCACCGCGGCCGGCACGGCGTACGCCACGTGGGGCCAACCGATGGTGCCGTTCTACATCTTCTATTCGATGTTCGGCTTCCAGCGCACCGGGGACCTGATCTGGGCCGCGGGCGACCAGCGCACACGCGGGTTCCTGCTCGGGGCCACGGCCGGTCGCACCACCCTCAACGGAGAAGGCCTCCAGCACCAGGACGGCCATTCGCTGGTGCTGGCCTCCACCATCCCGAACATGTGCGTCTACGACCCGGCGTTCGCCTACGAGCTGGCCGTGATCGTCAAGGACGGCATGGAGCGGATGTACGGCACCATCCCGGAGGACCGCTACTACTACATCACCCTCTACAACGAGAACTACGAGATGCCGGCGATGCCCGAGGGCGCCGGCCCGAACGGCGAAGGCATCATCCGTGGCCTGTACCGCTTCGCCGAGGCGCCGAGCGGACCGTCTCGCAAGGCCACCATCCTCTTCTCCGGCTCGGCCTACAGCGCAGCCGTCGAGGCCCAGGCCCTGCTCGCCGAGCGGCACGACGTGGCCGCCGAGCTGTGGTCGGTCACGTCGTACAAGGGTCTGCGTGAGGATGCCCTGGCCGTGGAGCGGTGGAACCGGCTGCACCCCACCGAGGCTCCTCGCGTGCCGTTCGTCACCGAGACCCTCTCTGCGGCCGAGGGCCCGTTCGTGGCGATCACCGACTTCATGAAGATCGTGCCCGACCAGGTGGCGCGATGGGTTCCGGGCCACTTCGTGCCGCTCGGCACCGACGGCTGGGGCCGCTCGGACACCCGCAAGGCGTTGCGCCGGCACTTCGAGGTCGACGCCGGCCATCTGGTCGTCGCGGTGCTCAAGGGGTTGGCGGAGATCGACAACGGCAAGGCCGAGGACGTGGCCGACGCCATCACGCACTACGACATCGACCCTGAGGCGCTCGACCCGCGCGTCGCCTGAGGGACCGCTCCGACGCTCGGATAGCGTCGGCTCATGGCCACCCTGAAGCTGCCGCTGTCCGGTGTCGACGAAGCCGACGAGCTGCTCGAGAAGGATGCGCTGGCGCTCCTCATCGGCATGGTGCTCGACCAGCAGATCCCGCTCGAGCGGGCGTTCCGGAGCCCCTACGACCTGCAGCAGCGGCTCGGGCGGCTCGACGTCACCCAGCTGGCCGAGGCCGATGCCGACGAGCTGGGCACCGTCTTCAGCCAGGCACCGGCCCTCCATCGCTTCCCCGGGTCCATGGCCAAGCGCGTGCAGGAGATGTGCCGCCACCTGCTCGACGCGCACGGCGGGTCGGCGTCGGCGGTGTGGGACAGCGCGGCCACGGGAGCCGAGCTGCTGGCCAACGTCAAGGCGCTGCCCGGCTTCGGTGAGCAGAAGGCCCGCATCTTCGTGGCCATGTTGGGCAAGCGCCTCGGGGTGCAGCCCCCCGGCTGGCAGGAGGCGGCGGGACCCTTCGGTGAAGAGGGCTCCTTCCGCTCCGTCGCGGACATCGACGGCCCCGAAGCCCTGGCCCAGGTGCGCGCCTACAAGCAGGACATGAAAGCCAAGGCCAAGGCCGCCGCACCGGCCTCCGACACCAAGGCCAAGGCGGCGAAGAAGGCGCCTGCGGCGAAGGCGGCCAAGAAGGCGTCCAAGAAGGCGTCGCCCGCGGCCAAGAAGTGAGGGCGAGGGCATGCAGGTGACCGTGAACGGCGAACCTCTCGAGGTCGGTGACCCGACGACTGTGACCGACCTGTTGGAGCACCTGGAGCTGAGTGGGCGGTGGGTGCTGGTGGAACGCAACGGTGAGCCGGTGCTTCGCGCCGACCTCGCTACGACGAACCTGGCCGACGGTGACCGCCTCGAGCTGGTGCGGGCGGTGGCGGGTGGCTGACACCGGAAGCAGCGATGGTGGCGGGAAGCTGGCCGGGCGTCGCCTCTACCTGTGCACGGCGGACCGCCCGGACCTCGAACGGTTTCTCGAGGCGTGCATCGCCGGCGGCGTCGACATCATCCAGCTGCGAGACAAGGTGCTCGATGCCCGCGACATCCTGCGGGTGGCGGTGCGGGCCGCAGAGGTCTGCCGGTCGCACGGGGTGCCGTTCATCCTCAACGACCGGCCCGACCTGGCCCTCGAGTGCGGGGCGGACGGCGTGCACGTCGGGCAGGACGACGCTCCGCCGCACCTGGCCCGCCGGCTGCTCGGCATCGGCGCCATCATCGGACTGAGCACCCACGCGCCCCCCGACCTGGCCGGCAGCCGCCGGGAGCCGGTGGACTACATCTCGGCCGGGCCGGTGGAGGCCACGCCGACCAAGCCGGGCCGCCCGGGCACGGGCATCGCCTACCTGGAGCAGGCCGTCGCCGGGGCGGGCCGCCCGTTCTTCGTCACCGGTGGCGTCGCCCCGTCGACCTTGCCGGCGCTGCTCGCGGCCGGGGCTCGGCGCTTCGTCGTGGTTCGGCACCTCACCGAGTCCGCCGACCCGAGGGCGGCGGCCAGGGAGCTGCGGTCGGTGATCGATGCGGCGTGGGAGCAGGACGACGTGTCCGGCCCTGCGGGCTGAGCTACTGGCGCTGCCGGTCGAGCCAGCCCAGCAGCATGGCGACGGCCCGAGGGTCATGCCGCAAGCGGTGACCGGCTGCAGTGATGACCCGCAGCTCGGTATTCCCTGCCGCGGTGTCGGCCAGTATCCGGGCGTCCGACAGAGGCACGACGTCGTCGATCGACCCGTGTACGACGAGCAGCGGGCGGGGCGGGATCCTCGCCACCAGGTTCATGGGGCGCATCGCCTCGAACTCGGCCGCCCAGGCGCCGATGTCGGGCGGGAAGTCACGAGACCGCACCACCCCGAGGGCTCGGGCGTGGGCGAGGAAGGCTTCCGGGTCGGCCGCCCAGGAGTCGAAGTCGGCCGGCGCCCCGAACGTGGCGACGCCCCGAACCCGCGGATCGTCGGCTGCGGCCGAGACGGAGAGGGCACCGCCGGTGCGGAACCCGGCCAGCCACACCCCCCGGACGTCGGGCTCTGCATCGAGGTAGGAGACGGCCGCTCGCAGGTCCTCGAGCCAGCCGGTCAGCGAGAAGTCGCCCTCCGACTGTCCGGTGCCCCGGAAGTTGAAGGCCACCACCGTCCAGCCCGCCTCGGCGGCGATGCGGTCGGCGAACTCGGGATAGGTGCGGCCCGAGCTCTCGACCCAGCGTGGCCCCGTCGGGTAGCCGTGCGCCAGCACGAGCCCGGGGCGCCCCGAGCCGGGACGGCCCTCGGGCCGAGCCACGTGGGCGAAGAGCTTCAGTCCGTCCGATTCGATGAAGGTGTCCAAGCCCACGACCACGACATCGACCACGGTACCGGGCGCCTGAACCGCAACCGTGTCGCCGGACCCCCGGCGTCGACCCGCTCAGTCGGCGACGCGCCCCTGGGGTACGCAGTGCCGGCACGGCCGGTAGTTGCGGTTCTTCGCCTCCGGCAGCGTGTCCGGACCGAAGGCAGCGAACTGCTCGGACTGCATCAGCTCGTCGATGCTGCACTGCTCGATCGGGTTGTCCAGGTCGTGCACGACCTGGACTCGCTTGTCCCCGAGCCAGCGGTAGTGCTCGAAGCGGGTGGGGCGGCTCATGGGCCGCAGGTTACTTCTGCGGAGGATCGGTGGACCGACGCGAAGAGACCCCCGCCGAAGCGGGGGCCTCTCCAACGAATTTGCTGAAAGAACTCGATCGCCCATTGCTGCACCGGGTGGGACTAGCTCCCGACGGACGGTTCGAGCGGTGTCTGGTGGGTTTCGCCAGGCAAGTCCAGCTGCACCGCGCTAGCGGCCAGCCACCTCCAGTGTCCCAACACTTTTACCGCTCAGTCGGACCACCTCCTCTCTCTGGTGAGAGCCACTTTACCGCCGACGCGTCGCTAAGCGAGCGTTTTCAGAGGTTCTCCTCAGGAGGCGCCTGAGGGCCGATGGCGCCGATGGCCTCGAGGTAGCCCATCTGGGCGTCGAGCACGGCATGGGCCTGCGGAGAGGTGAGCGGCACGCCCGACGAGCGAGCCCGGTTGAGCACGTACTCCACCGTCTCGGCGCCGCCGACGACGATCGGCGTGTCGATGTGGGGAGTCGATCCGTTGGCCGACACACCCTTCGACTTGAAGTACTCGAGGTTCCAGTCGAGCACCCGCCTCACGTCGTCGTGAGACAGCTCGGCGCTGATCTCGTAGGGCAGGTGGTTCGCCACCCACTCGACGGCCTCATCGGGGTCGAACACGACCCGAGGCGCTTCGGCGTCCAGACGGCGAGCCTCGCGGCCGATGACCGCGGCCGCGATGACCAGGATCAGGGCCACGGCGACGACGGCGTAGACGAGGGTCATGGCCCGGACACGCTACCGCCGACGACGAAGGGCGGCTCCCACCTGATGGTGGAGAGCCGCCCTTGGTTCGTCGAATGCGAGCGGGCTCGGCGAGCCCTCTTCCCTACAGCCCGATGCGCTGGGCGAGAAGCTCGCGGTGGTAGGTGGGGTCACCGAAGAGCAGCTCGGACGACTTGGCCCGCTTGAAGTACAGGTGGGCCGGGTGCTCCCACGTGAAGCCGATGCCACCGTGGATCTGGATGTTCTCGGCGGCGGCGTGGAAGTAGGCGTCCGAGCAGTACGCCTTGGCCAGGGAGGCCACGACGGGCAGCTCGTCGTTGTCGTCAGCAGCAGCCCAACCGGCGTAGTAGGCGGCGGACTTGGCCGACTCGACCTCGAGCAGCATGTCGGCGCACTTGTGCTTGATGGCCTGGAACGAGCCGATCGGGCGGCCGAACTGCACGCGGACCTTGGCGTACTCGACGGACATGTCGAGGCACTTCTGGGCGCCGCCCACCTGCTCGGCGGCCAGGGCCACCGCGGCGAGGTCGAGCGTCTTGGTGAGGCCCTCGGCTGCGCCACCGGCGGTGCCGATGAGGCGGGCCGGCGTGCCCGAGAACTCGAGGCGGGCCTGCTTGCGGGTCTGGTCCATGGTGCTGAGGTTCTTGCGGGTGAGCCCCGAGGCGTCGCCCTCGACTGCGAACAGGCTCAGGCCCTCGCCCGTCTTGGCTGCGACCAGGATGAGGTTGGCGATGTGGCCGTCGAGCACGAACATCTTGTGCCCGTCGAGCGTGTAGCCGCCGCCCGACTGCGCAGCCGTGGCGGTGAGGCCGACGGCGTCGAGCTCCCACTTGCCGCTGTCCTCGGTGAGGGCCAGGGTGGCGATGGTCTCGCCGGCGGCGATGCCGGGCAGCAGGTCCTTCTTGGCCTGGTCGTCACCCGACGCCAGCAGCGCGTTGGCGGCGAGGATCGTCGAGAAGTACGGGGCGGCGAGCAGTGCCCGGCCCATCTCCTCGAGCACGATGATGAGCTCGACGTAGCTGTAGCCCGAGCCGCCGTACTCCTCGGGGATGGCGAGGCCCTGCAGGCCGAGCTGCTGGCCCATCTGGGACCACACATCGGGGTCGTAGCCCTCGTCGGTCTCCATGAGGCGACGGACTTCGGTCTCGGGCGACTTCTGGTCGAGGAAGCGGCGTACCGACTTCCGGAGCTCTTCCTGCTCTTCTGAGAATGCGAAGTTCATGACCGGCAACGTAGCGCCCGGTCGCCGGGCCTGCATCCAGCCGTGTGTACACCTGTGCTACGCGAATGCAGCAGTCAGCTGGCCGGATCGACGAGCTCGGCGAGCGGGCTGTCATCGAGCTCGACCAGCAGGTGGGCGACGTCCCGGTACACGGCGATGGCGCCCGCATCCCGCAGCTCGGCCTCGCCGAAGCCGCCGGTCAGCACCCCGACCGTGCGGAGGCCACAGCGGCGCGCTGCCTCGACGTCCCACGTGGTGTCCCCCACGACGATCGACCGGTCGGGCGTGGCGCCGGCCCGCTCCATGGCCACTCGGAACACCTCGGGATCGGGCTTGGCCTCGTCCACATCACCCGAGGCCACGACGGCGGTGAGCACGTCGTCCGCGGCGATGGCCGCCTGGAGCACCTCGAGGTCCTCCGGCTCGGACGACGAGGCCAGCACCACGGATCCGCCCCTCGACGCGAGGGTCCTCAGCAGGTCGGCCGCGCCGCTGAAGGCCCGCACCTCGCCCTTGAGCTCTTCGAAGTGACGGCGCCACGCGTCCTTGATGTCGTCGCGGTCCTCGCCGGCCAGCTCACGCAGGAGCACGTCCGAGCCCGCCCCGATCATCCGGTGGGCGCGGTAGAAGTCGACCGGCTCGCCGCACTCGGCGAAGGCCCGCCACCACGCGAGGGCGTGCAGGTAGGTGGTGTCGACGAGGGTTCCGTCGATGTCGAACAGGAGGCCGGACGGGCGGGACATGGTCCGGCACTACCCCGTGGGCGCTACCGTCCGCCCCGATGCCCGACGACGCCTCACCCAACCTGGCCCGGGTCGGAGTTCGGGAGCTTCGCAACTCGGTGGCTGCGGTCGTGCGGCGGGCCGCCGCCGGCGAGCGCATGGTCATCACGGTCGACGGGCTGCCGGCGGCGATGCTCGGCCCGCTGGAGCCGGGCGGAGGTGGCCCCACCCTCGACGACCTCGTGGCCGCGGGACTCGTCGAGCCGCCGGGCCGGTCCGATCATCCGCCGGCCCCCGAGCCGGCCAACCTCCCGATCGACGCCCGGGCGTCACGGGCGCTCACCGACCTCCGGGGCGCGTGACCCTCTTCATCGACACCTCAGCCCTGGTCTGCCGCTATGTGGACGAGCCGGGACGCGACCTGGTGCTGGAGACCATGGCAGCCGATGACGTCTGGGTGGCCTCGGCCGTGGCCCGCACCGAGGTGCTCATCACGTTGCACCAGCTGGCCGCGGGGCCCCACCAGCAGGCCCGCCTGTGGAGCGTGTTCCGCGACGACTGGGACGCGTTCGCCGTCGTGCCGGTCGACGACCGCTGCCTGGCCCGGGCGGTCGAGCTCGGCTCGCAGTTCGGCCTTCGGCTGGTGGACGCCGTCCACCTGGCGGCGGCCGACCGGCTGCCCCGCCCGCTGCGGTACCTCACCTTCGAGCGGCGTCAGATCCCGGCTGCAGCTGCGCTCGGCTTCGAGGTCGTCTCCCCGCTCGAGGGCTGAACCGGCCGCGGCGAGGCAAGATGGCTCCATGTCGACGCTCCACTACGAGGACGCCCAGGCCGAGATCCACAAGATCGTCGTAGGCCCGTACGAGAACAACGTCTTCGTCCTGCGGTGCAAGGAGACCGGCGACGCCGTGCTGCTCGACGCGGCCAACGAGCACGAGCGGTTGCTCGAGCTGTGCCAGGGCCTCGGTGTGCGCAAGGTGCTCGAGACCCACGGCCACTGGGACCACATCCAGGCCGTGCCGCAGATCCGCGACGCCGGCTACGAGGTGGGGATCACCGCGGACGACGCGGCCATGCTGCCGTCGTACGACTTCGTGCTCACCGACGACGACGTGATCGAGGTGGGCCGGCTGCGGTTGCACACGATCCTCACACCCGGGCACACGCCCGGCTCGATGTGCTTCAGGGTCGACGGCTCGCCGGTGCTGTTCTCCGGCGACACGCTGTTCCCCGGAGGGCCCGGAGCCACCAAGGGCAAGGGCGCCAGCTTCGAGACGATCATCGGCTCGATCGAGGGGCGCCTCTTCTCGAAGCTGCCTTCGGACACGATCGTGATGCCCGGCCATGGCGCCGACACGACGATCGGCACCGAGATGCCGAGCCTGCAGGAGTGGATCGATCGCGGATGGTGACCGACGTCGGCACGGGCGGGCTCGACCTGCTCTTCCGGCGACGCTCGATCGGGAGGCTGGTCGAGCCGGCTCCCGACGAGAGCGAGCTGGGTTCCATCCTGCGGGCCGGCGCGGCCGCACCGGACCACGGCGAGCTGCGGCCCTGGCGCTTCGTCGTGCTGCGCGGACAGGGCAAGGACGAGTTCGGTGCGGTGCTCGCCGATGCCTACCTCCAGCGGGTGGAGGCGGCCGGTGGCGAACCGGTGCCGGCCAAACTCGAGAAGGAGCGAACCAAGCTCGGCCGGGCGCCGCTGGTGATCGTGGTCTGCGCCGTGCATCGCCACGACGACAAGCACCCGTGGGACGACCAGCTGGGAGCGGCGAACGCAGCCGCCCAGAACATCCTGCTGGCCGCCACCGCGCTGGGCTACGGGTCGATGTGGCGCACGGGTGACGTGGCCACCGATGCCCGGGTGAAGGCTGCCGTCGGGCTGGGAGAGCACGACGCGATCGTCGGCTTCCTCTACATCGGCACCCCGGCCGAGGGCCAGGCCAAGCCGCCGAAGGAGCCGGTTCTCGACGGGCTCGTCGAGGAGTGGACGGCCCCGCAGTCGTGACGGGCGCCTTTCGGTACGACCAGCGGCCGACCGACACGACGGCGATCCACACGGGCGACCTCCCGCCCACGCCTCAGCGGGATCGCAACATCCCGGCGAGCGCGTGGGTGGAGGCACCGGCCGAGCTGCTCCAGCTCGGTGACGACTTCGGGGGTCCGGTGGCCGACTACAAGCGCCGCATCGGAGGCTGGCTCCTGTGGCGCTCGGGGCCGGCCACCAAGGCCGACGCGGCCTACATGGCCATCTGGACCGACGACCTCTCGGTGCGATGGGTGTTCCGCCTCCGACCCGACGGAGGCGGATCAGGCGTCGGGCCGAGCGGCGTGGCGCACGACCGGTTCCGCACCTGGAAGGAAGACCTGCGGGACCACCAGCCGCGCTGACGGTCAACGCCAGCGGCCGGCCGGGGACGCCTGTGGCTCCATCTCCAGGTGGGGCAGGAGCCGGTCGAGCCAGCCCGGGAGCCACCAGTTGCGGGCGCCGAGCAGCTCCATGGTCGCCGGGACCACCACCATGCGGACGAGGGTGGCGTCGAGGAGCACCGCCAACGCCAGACCGAGGCCGAACAGCCTGATCTCGCGGATGTCTTCGAGCATGAAGGAAGCGAAGACGACCACCATGATGGCGGCAGCCGCGGTGATCACCCGAGCCGTCGAGGCCAGACCGTCGGCGACGGAGGTGGTGGCGTCGCCGGTGCGGACGTACTCCTCCCGGATGCGGGAGAGCATGAAGACCTCGTAGTCCATGGAGAGGCCGAACACGACGGCGAAGAGCATCATCGGCACGAAGGGGTTGATCGGACCGCCCTCGATGCCGAGCAGCTCGCCTGCCCATCCCCATTGGAAGACGGCCACGACGATGCCGTACGCGGCGCCGATGGACA
>CADCTF010000019.1 GCA_902805655.1 uncultured Acidimicrobiales bacterium | reverse complement strand
GATCAGTGGTGGCGGACTTTCGTCAACCGTCGCAGCATGTCGAGCGGATCGAAACCAGTCGGGGCGCTTCCGACCGAGCAGGAAGCCAGCGGCGCCCGCGGCCACGACGACCAGGGGGAAGGGGACGCCGAACAGCGCCAGTGCGACGAAGGCGCCCACGGCCGCGGCGATCAGGACGGGGCTTCGCAGCGCTCGACCGCTCACTCGCACGACGGCCTGGGTCACGATGGCCACGACGGCAGGGGCCACGCCCGCGAAGAGCGCGGCCACGGCGAGCGTGTCCCCCCACCCGGCATAGAGAACGGACAGCGCCATGATCGTGACGAACCCAGGGACCACGAACAACGTGCCGGCGACGAGACCGCCCGCGGTTCCGTTCAGCAGCCAACCGAGATAGATCGCAAGCTGCTGGGCCTCTGGCCCCGGTAGGAGCGTGCAGTAGCTCAGAGCGTGGAGGAAGCGGCGCTCGCCGATCCACCGGCGCTCATCGACGAGCTCACGATGCATGACGGCTATCTGCCCGGCGGGGCCGCCGAAGGTCTGGAGCGAGACACGGAACCAGGCCTTGGTGGCACGCGCGAGTGGGATGACGTCGGCCCTGGCGTCGCGTCGGCCGGGTGAGCTCACGCCGCATCTTGTCTCAGCAGCACCCGCCCCTGTGGCAGGTCGCAGACGCTGAGCGCCGACCCGGTCGGCTTGCCATGCGGTGTTGCCTCCTCGGGCCAGGAGTACGCTTGTCTGCGTGTCTACGCAATCACTCGGAGAGCCAACAGACGCTCAGGTGGACCGAGCGGTCGAGACGCTGGCCATGGTCGGTGACCCGACGCGACTGCGGATCATGTGGTCGCTGCTCCACGGGGAGCACTCGGTCAATGAGCTGGCCGACCACCTCGGGGCTCGGCCACCAGCCGTCTCGCAGCACCTGGCCAAGCTGCGACTGAGCCGCCTGGTGACGACACGCCGTGACGGTACCCGGATCTTCTACTCAGCCGACAACGAGCACGTGCGTCGCCTGGTCGAGGAGGCACTCTTCCACGCCGACCACCTCGTCCAGGGTCTTCCGGACCACCGTGGCCAGTCCGCGCAGAAGGCACAGACGAAGGCAGGCCGGCCGGCGTGATCGCGAAACGGGGCCGCGATTCCGCTGAGGACGACCACGACCACGACCACCCGGGACACGACCAGCATGCGCTGACCGACCGGCCTGCTGACCACCACGACCATCCCGCCGGCCTCCGGGGTTGGATCACCAGCGTGTTCCGCCCGCACAGTCATGACGCTTCGGACTCGATCGACTCGACCCTGGCGGCCAGTGCAGAGGGAATGCGGGCGCTCAAGATCTCACTTGTCGGCCTCGCCGTCACCGCCGGCTTCCAGGTGGTCATCGTCGTGATCAGCGGCTCGGTGGCGTTGTTGGCCGACACCATCCACAACTTCTCCGACGCCCTGACCGCCATCCCGCTGGCGTGCGCCTTCTGGCTCGGGAGGCGGCCGCCGACGAAGCGCTACACCTACGGCTACGGCCGCGCCGAAGACCTGGCCGGGGTGTTCATCGTCGCCATGATCGCGCTCTCCGCCGGAGTGGCCGGATGGGAGGCAGTGCACCGACTCCTCGATCCAAGGGCGATCGACAATGTGGGTTGGGTCATGGCTGCGGGTGTCGTCGGCTTCGTCGGCAACGAGCTGGTTGCGATGTATCGCATGCGGGTGGGCCGGAGGATCGGCTCGGCGGCGCTCGTCGCCGACGGCTTGCACGCCCGCACCGACGGCTTCACATCCCTGGCCGTGTTGGGCGGCGCTGTCGGAGTCGCTCTGGGATTCCCGCTGGCGGATCCTCTCGTGGGCCTGCTGATCACCGCCGCGATCCTGGTCGTCCTTCGGAACGCGGCTCGTGACATCTACCGGCGCCTCATGGACGCCGTCGACCCTCAGCTGGTCGATGACGTTGCCACCCTCGTCGGAACGGTGCCGGGCGTGGACTGCGTCGACTCTGTGCGCATCCGGTGGCTGGGACACGAGCTGCAGGCCGAGGTCGAGGTCACGTCCGAAGGACGGCTGTCCCTGGCTGACGCCCACGCCATCGCCGAGGAAGCGCAACATCGCCTTCTGCACGAGATCCCGCGTCTCACCCGCGCCACCATCCACACCAACCCGAGCCCCACTGACGGTCGGGACCACCATGCGACCACGGAGCATCACTTCACGTAGTCAGCGCGTCCCGGCGCGCGGTCCCGGTGCCCGACCGCCTCGTACCTGCGCGGCAGGCGGAAGTCGTACTCGGCCATCACCTCGCGCAGCACGTCGGGGCGGTCGGTGATGATGCCGTCGACGCCGAGCTCGATGAGGTGCTCCATCGTCGGCCGATCGTTGACCGTCCAGGGGATGACCTTCATGCCTCGGTCGTGGGCGGCCCCCACCAGGTCCCGGGTCGTGAACGGCACGTAGCCCGGGTCGACGACCGAGCCGCCCTGGGGATCACCGTGCACCGGGGAGACGGCGTCGGCTCCGAACGAGGCAGCCGCGGCCACGAACTTCTCCTGCAGGGAACCCTCGAAGTCGTCGATGTCGATCCCTCCGAGCCACGGCGAGGCGCCGGGCCGGCCGGCCTGCAGGAACTGCTGACCGTTGGTGAGGGCGACGAGCGGCAGGTTCGGGGCCACCTCGCCCATCCGCATCAGGGTGCCCCAGTCGAAGCTCTGGATCGTGACCTGCTTGCCGATTCGGGCCTCGTCGATCTCGTCGACGACGACCCGCACGAACTCCTCCCGAGGAGCCGTCTGCTCGGGCGCGCCCGCCTCGACCTTGGGCTCGATGTTGAGGGTCACGTGGTTGGCGCGGTAGCGCCTGACGAGGTCGAAGACCTCCGAGAGCAGGGGCATCCGGGCACCCTCGACCAGCACTTGCTCGGGGTACTGCGGCAGCACCTGGTAGCCACAGTTGATGGTTCGCACCTGGGCGAGCGTGAGGTCCTTGATGTAGGTGTCTCCCGGCACGTACGGGAACTCCGGATCGCCGGCAAACGCCGGCTCGGTGTCGACGCACTTGACGGGGCTGGGGTTGCGGTCATGCGTGACGACGGCGTGGCCGTCCTCCGTGATCTGGACGTCGAGCTCGAGCGTGGTCACGCCCAGCTCGAGCGCGTTCGCGAACCCTTCCAGAGTGTTCTCGGTGTAGAGGGCGATCCCGCCGCGGTGCGCTTGGAGGTCGAAGCGCTCGCCGTGGGCCGTGCGGGCGTTGGGTCGCCGGGACGAGGGGTCGGCGGTGGCGGGTGCGGGCATGGCGGCGAGGAAGACCGCGACGAGCCCAGCGGCGGCCACGAACCGGTGCGTCTTCGAGTTTGGCATGACCGGGATCTTCGTGGCGCCATCTCACGACAGCGTGGCCCGCCCCTTTCGGCCGGATGGCGGCTCGGTGAAGACCTCGGTTTCGAGCCCATGCATGCGGGCGTGGCGAGGCTCGGGCCCGACGGCGCTGCTGCTATCCGGGCAGTAGCTGGTCGACCAGCGTGGCGGTGAGCCAGGTCTGGTAGCGCTCGACCGGCCAACGCCGGTCGACGACGAGCAATCCGTAGACGTCGGGGGAGACAAGGGCGTGGATGATGTCGCTGGCATCGCGCTCCCGAAGGTTCGGGCGCAACGCGTTGGAGCGGGCAAGGGAACGGGCGACTCGCCCCTGCCCCTGCTGACGCTGGGTGGCCAGCTCGCCTAGGAGGACGGCCGCGTCCGGGTCGGACGCTGCTGCACTCACGAGGATGCGGTAGATCGGCGCCGTCCTGGCGTTCACCTGGGCGGCGATGCCGACGAGGGCGGCGATCTTCGCCTGGGGATCGGGCTCGGCGAGGAGCGATCGCACGGGCCCCCGCTCGGCAACAGGGACGGCCTCGTCGTCCCCTGCGATCGACACATCGAGGAGAGCCTTGAGGATGCCGTGCTTCGACCGGAACAGCCGGTACACGGTGGCCGGTGGGACGTCCGCCCGAGCGCTGATGGCCTCGATGGTGGTCGTCCCGTAGCCCCGCTCGAGGAACAGGTCCCGAGCAGCGTCGACCACCGCCCTCCGAGCCAGACGGGTCCTCGCTTGCGCCGCCACGACTTGATACTAGCGCTCTCGAAATGAGAGTAGTACTATCAGACACATGACCGACACCAAGCAGCAGACCAAGAACACGAAGAGCAGTGAGACCGCCTCGGGCTTCAGCGCCGGGGAACGCGCGGCCATGCGGGCGCGCGCCAAGGAGCTGAAGGCCGAGGCGACCAGGGCGCAAGCGGAAGCCGCCGTGCTCGCCGCCATCCGCGAGATGCCCGAACCCGATCGCTCGCTCGCCCAGCGTGTCCACGAGCTCGTCAAGGACAGCGCCCCGCACCTCGCCCCCAAGACCTGGTACGGGATGCCGGCCTACGCCAACCACGCCGGCAAGATCGTCTGCTACTTCAAGAGCGGGAGCAAGTTCCAGACGCGGTACGCCACCTTCGGCTTCGAGGACGCTGCCCAGCTCGACGACGGCACGCTGTGGCCGACGTGCTTCGCCCTCACCGAGCTGACGCCGTCCGTCGAGTCGAAGATCCGCACGCTGGTGAAGGCGGCGGCGCGCTGAGGGCTCTCTAGACCCGAAGCTCTGCGCGCACCCGGCAGCCTCCGAGCTGGTCATCCGGCATCCTTTGCCTAATGGTCGTCGTGCACGCCGACCTCGGCCTCGACGAGCCGCCGGGCGACGTCCAGGGAAGACGCCCACATCCCGTCGAGGAGGCCTCGGAGCTGGACGAGCCCGGCAGGGCGGGCCCGGTAGAGCCGCCGGGCGCCGTCTTTCCGTTCGTCGAGCAGTCCCGCCCCCTTGAGCACGGTGAGGTGCTGGGAGATCGCCGTCCGAGTCACTTCGAAGTGGGCGGCGATCTCGCCGGCCGCGATCTCCTCGGTCGCGACGAGCTCGAGGATGGCGCGCCGGCGGGCTTCGGCCAGGGCGCGGAGCGCGTCTCGACGCTGGTGACTCCGTCCGTCACGCCCACAACCCGACCGTGTGGCCGTCGGGATCGCTGAACATGGCGAACCGCCCGAAGCCGTCGGGCAGGTCGGTAGGTGGCACCGCTCCCATGACATCCTCCATCGCTGCTGTGTGCGCTATCGCTAACGTCAGTGACGGCGAACGCTCCGGTCAAGGCGCCGAGTCCGAACACAATGGTGCCCATGACGTTCCCCATCGTCGGTACCGGCATCTGGAGCCCTTCCCTCCGCTACGGCGACCCAGCGGCGGCCGCCGACCTCGCCGCCGAGCTGGAGGGCCTCGGCTACAGCGCCCTCTGGATCCCCGACGTCGGCGGGGATGTCTTCGGGTCGGTCGAGAACCTGCTGAAGGCGACGACGACGGCAACCGTCGCCACCGGGATCCTCAACCTGTGGATGCACGAGCCCGGCGAGACGGCCGCCCAACATGCCCGGCTCACCTCCGTCCACGGGCGCCGGTTCCTCGTCGGCATCGGCGTGAGCCATGCGCGCCTGATCGACTCGGCGGAGGCCGGCCGGTACCGCAAGCCCCTGGCCCGCACCCGCGAGTTCCTCGATGGCCTCGACGCCGCGCCGACGCCTCTGCCTCTCGGCGATCGCGTGCTTGCTGCGCTGGGACCGAAGATGCTCGAGCTGGCGGGTGAGCGCGCCTCCGGCTCGCATCCCTACCTCGTCACGCCCGACCACACGAACGTCGCCCGCCAGGCGCTCGGACCGCAGAAGCTCGTGCTCCCCGAGCAGGCCGTCGTGCTCGAGACCGACCCTGATCGGGCGCGTTCGATCGCTCGACGGCACCTGGCCACCTACCTGGCCCTGCCGAACTACTCCAACAACTGGAAGCGGTTCGGCTTCACCGACGACGACCTGGCCGACGGGGGCAGCGACCGGCTGGTCGACGCGCTCGTGGTCTGGGGGGACGAAGCCGCCATCGCCGCGCGCGTGCAGGAGCACCGTGACGCCGGTGCCGACCACGTGTGCCTGCAGGTGCTCAGCGAGGACGTTCGGGCGCTGCCGATCGGCGACTGCCGCCGCCTCGCTACCGCCCTGATCGGCTAGTCGCCCTCTCCCCAGGGCGCCAGCGGCGACACCTGCCGCGGCGTCCTCCTTCCTCGGGATCGCCAGCACTTCCCTGGGCATGAGCAGCGGGACGCGGATCGGAACCGGATCACGGGCCCCCGTCGAAGGCCTCAGAGGATCTCGAGGTCCGCACTGAAGTCAGGGTTCGAGCCGATGGCGCCCTTCGGCCGGACGCGGACGTCGTAGCGTCCCGTGGCCGGTAGCACCCTCGACAGCTCGCCTCCAGCAGCCACTGAGCCGACGACGGCACCACCGTGGACGACATCGACCTCGTAGTCCTGCTGACCGACCGAGGCCGACAGGCGAAGGCGCTGGCCGGCCGTCGCCATGAGGTGAGCGCTGACCGCCTTCGTGAGATCGCCCCGCAATCGGGCACGCGACGTCCGGGGTTGGAAACGGATCTCGACCTCGCGCGGCTGAGGTGCAAGCCAGACGACGGACGTGCGGTCCGATGTCCCCACGAGCTTCAGACCCTGGGCGCGCAGGACGAACGTCTCCGTAGTCACGAACTCCGGGACCGAACCAGTCGGCCCGCTGCCGAAGCGCTCGACGAGCAGCTTCCCGTCCTTGATCGCGACGTCGGACACACCACCTTCCCCGCGATCGCCATCTCCGAGGTTCTGGAGATGTTCGGCACCCGACCGAGCCCAGCGGAAGAGGGCGACATCGGAGAACCTGCCGGTGGTCGACCCCGACATCCACTCGAGGACCACAGCCGCCTCGTCCACGCCGTCACCGCTGAAGTCGCCGATGACAACACGCCCGACAGACCCGCCGTACGTACCGATGCCTGGCTCCTCGTACTCGAACGAACCATCCCGCGCACTGACGCGGTGCCAGTGGACGACATAGTCCCGGTTGAGGAAGTCCACGCCCTCCATGGCGACCGACCCTCCCTGACCGACTTCGTCGTCGCCACCGACCGTGCACTGGCCGAGGACCACCAGCGCCAGTACGGCAGCGGCGCACCGGATGATGCGACGGGTGGAGTGCATCGAAGAAAATGGTAGCGACGGCCTGAGTCGCGCCGCGGTGGACGACCGCTGCAGACGGCTCCTACCGGCCGGCGTACGGGGACGCCCGCTGTAGGTTGCGCACCATGCGATTCGGCATCGACGTGGCCCAGCAACGCATGCCGTGGGACGAGGTGGTCAGCCGGGTGCGCCTGGGGGAGGACCTCGGCTTCGACGGCGCCTGGGGCTTCGACCACTTCCAGCCGATGTACGGCGAGGGGCCGGGCGAGACCTTCGAGGGCATGACCACGCTGGCTGCGCTGGCCGGCGCAACGTCCACGATCCGGCTCGGGCTCCTGGTCACCGGGGCGACCTACCGCCACCCCTCGGTGTTCGCTTCGCAGGCGCTCACCGTGGACCACGCCTCACACGGCCGTCTCGAGCTGTCGCTCGGTGCCGCGTGGTTCGAGCCCGAGCACCAAGCGCTGGGGATCCCGTTCCCCGGCACGAGCGAGCGGTTCGACCTCCTCGAGGATGCGCTGGAGATCATCAAGCGGCTGTCGACCGGGGAGCCGGTCAGCTACACGGGTCGCATCGTCTCCCTCTCGAACGCACGCCTCCAGCCCCTGCCGGTGCAGCGACCTCATCCACCCCTGTGGATCGGCGGAAACGGCCCGCGACGGACGCTTCCCCTCGTGGCTCGCTACGCCGACGTCTGGCACGCCTTCGGCACTCCGAGCTCGCTGCGGGACTCCTCGGCCCGTGTCGACCAGCTCGCCTCCGAAGCCGGACGGGATCCCGCCTCCATCCTCCGCGCCGGCTCGCTGTCCCTGTCCGAGCCGTTCGACACCGTGCGCCGCTACATCACCAAGTGGCGTGACGAGGGATGGGGCTACCTGGTGTGCGGATGGCCGGAGGAAGGACGCTCCCGCGTGGAGCAGTTCGCCACCGAGGTCATGCCCGAGTTCGTGTAGGAGGTGGCGGAACACATGGTCATCGTGGGAGGCAGGTTCGAGGTCGATCCGGAGCGGCGCGCGGAGTTCCTCGCCGGTCGGCGGGACGCCATGCTCCGGTCTCGCGCCGAGGACGGTTGCCTCGAGTACACGTTCAGCGCCGACCCGATCGAGCCGGACCGCGTGGTGCTGTTCGAGCGATGGGCCAGCCGCCAGGCGCTCGACGCCCACCTGGCCGCACTGCGAGCGGCGCCCCGACCTCCGGCGACCGTGACGCCGAGGTCGAGCTCCATCACCATCTACGAGATCGCCTCCGAGGAGCGCCTCGGCGGCTGACGCCTTGCGTCCCGTCCCGGCTGCGGATCAGCGGTAGGCGGATGCCTGGATGTCGTAGAGCTCCGCATACGTGCCACCGAGCGCGACGAGCTCCGCATGGGTGCCGACCTCGGCGACGCGGGTGCCGGAGAGGACGACGATCAGGTCGGCCATGCGGACGGTCGAGAACCGGTGCGACACCAGCACGGTGACGCGTCCGGTGTGCGTCGCCGCTCGCGCCTGCTCGGCGAACCGCTCGAACAGGGCGTGCTCGGTCTCGGCGTCGAGGGCGGACGTCGGCTCGTCGAGGACGACGAGCAGCGCGTCCTCCCGCACGAGCCCGCGGGCAAGCGCCAGCTTCTGCCACTGTCCGCCCGAGAGGTCGACACCACCCGGCCAGCTCGGACCCAGCTGCGTCGAGAGCCCATCGGGGAGCCGCTCGATGACGTCGACCGCGCCGGCCCGCTCGACCGCCCCGGTGACGGCATCGGCATCGTCGACGCGCGGAAGGTCTCCGAGACCGACGGCACCCTGGGCGGGCAGCTCGAAGCGAACGAAGTCCTGGAACGCGCCGGCCATCCGCTCGCGCCAGGGTTCCGCGGCGATGGTCGCCAAGTCCACCCCGTCGACCAGGATGCGCCCGGCGGACGGTTCGTAGAGCTTCGCCAGCAGCTTGACGAGCGTGGTCTTGCCGGCGCCGTTCTCGCCCACGACGGCGACGACCGAGCCGGCCGGGAGCCGCAGGTCGACGTGCTCGAGCACGAGCGGCTGGCCGATGCCGGGGTA
>CADCTF010000018.1 GCA_902805655.1 uncultured Acidimicrobiales bacterium | reverse complement strand
TGGTCACCAGCGACAGGACGGTCCCGCTGGCGCCGGCGCGGGCGGTGCGGCCGGAGCGGTGCAGGTAGTCCTTGGAGTCGGCCGGCGGGTCGTAGTGCACGACGCAGCCGACGTCGTCGACGTGGATGCCTCGGGCCGCGACGTCCGTGGCGATCAGCGCCTGCACGCTGCGCCCTGCGAAGGCGGCGAGCGCCCGATCACGTTGGGCCTGGCTGCGGTTGCCGTGGATGGCGACGGCCGAGATGCCGGCGCGCGCGAGCTGGGTCGTGAGGCGATCGGCCCCGTGCTTGGTGCGGCAGAACACGACCGTCGAGCCGTGCTTCTTCACGAGCTCGGCCGTGGCCGCCACTCGATCCTCGCGGCCGGTCTCCACGAAGTGGTGGGTCGTGCGGTCGATGTCTTCCTGGGGCGGCGTGATCTCGCAGCGCACCGGGTTCTGCTGATAGCGGCGGATCAGCACGTCGACAGCACCGTCGAGCGTGGCCGAGAAGAGGAGCGTCTGGCGGTCGGGGCGCACGGCGTCGAGGATGCGGCGCACCTCGGGGAGGAAGCCCATGTCGGCCATGCGGTCGGCCTCGTCGAGCACGACGATCTCGACCTCGTCGAGCTTGAGCACGCCACGCTGGACGAGGTCACTCAGCCGGCCGGGGCAGGCGACAGCGACGTCGACGCCGCGCCGGAGCACCTTGAGCTGAGGGGTGAAGCCGACGCCTCCGTAGAAGGTGGCCACGCTGCGGCCACGCAAGGCCAGGAGCGGTGCCAGCTCGTTGCCGATCTGGGCAGCCAGCTCGCGAGTGGGGACGAGAACAAGGGCGCGGGGCCGGGCCGGGCGGGCTCGGTTGACGAGCGCAGCCAGGGGGATGCCGAAGGCCAGGGTCTTGCCCGAACCGGTGGCGGCCCGGCCGCAGACGTCTGCGCCGGCCAACCCGGACGGGATCGTGCCGGCTTGGATCGGGAACGCGTCGTGGATGCCGCGTGAAGCGAGGTGATCGACGACGTCGGCGGACACGCCGAGGTCGGCAAAGGTGGACTGCATGTGAGGTGTTGCTCCTGTTCGAGCCGCGCAACGTTGCACGGCGGCATGGGACGCGACGGGCCCGGGGTCGGCACCTTCATCGGCCCGGTGCAAGTTCTCCGGGGCGTGCTGCGTCGCGGCAGCGGAAGGAGTGGCCGATGGAGAGCGGATCTCCGGCGGCCCGTCGGGCCCCGTATGGAGCCGACGTTCGCCCCCAGAGACTCGGAGACGACTCACACACGTTAGCAGCGGTCAACCGGCCCCGTGGAAGCCGGCGTCCCCGAAGGTGAACAGCCCGCCGTCGCCGGCGACCATCCAGTACCCACCTCCGCTCGGGGTCGACGCCATGCCGACGATCGGCTGGTGGAGCCGAAGATGACCGGTGGACCCGTGGAACTGCGCGTCCCCGAACGAGAAGATGCCGCCGTCGGAGGCCACCATGCGGTAGCCGCCGCCGGTCGCGGACTTGGTCATCCCGACCACGGGGCGGTTCAGGGACACTGCGCCCATCGACCCCTCGAAGGCCGCATCACCGAAGGTGAAGATGCCGCCGTCGGCCGCGACCAGCCAGTACCCGCTACCCGACGCGGTGGGTGCCATCCCGACCACGGGCTCGTTCAGAAGGATGTCGCCGGTCGAGCCGTGGAAGGCAGCATCGCCGAAGCTGAAGATGCCGCCGTCAGAGGCGACCAGCCAGTAGCCGTTGCCCGAGGGCGTCGGGGCCATGGCGACGATCGGCTGGTTGAGTCGGATCGCGCCGGTGGACCCGTTGAACGCGGCGTGCCCGAAGCTGAAGACGCCGCCATCGGAGGCGACCATCCAGTACCCGTCGGCAGCCGGGCCCGAGGCCATGCCTACGACGGGGAAGTTCAGGCCGGCGGCACCGCCCATGTCGGACGCGTCGCCGCGGGGTACCAGCGTGCCGGCCGCGCCTGCGATCCAGTAACCGCTCCCGGAGCGGGTGGCGGCGATGGCGACGACCTGATCGGCTCCGACGCTCGACGGTGCCACCGTCCCGACGTGCAGGCCGGCGCCGTTCCGGAAGACCTGTTCGATGGCCAGACGACGTTGCCCCTGCGTGGTGCACGTGCCCTGCTGCTGGCACTGCGGAAAGGCCGGGTAGTTGGTGTAGGGGGCGTTCCAGTAGTGGAAGCCGAGCATCAGCCGGCCTGAAGCGTCCACGAAGGGCGCGGGCCCGCCGGGTCCGAGGCGGTCGCCTCGGCTGGCCAGCACTGGGTTGTCCGGGTTCTTCGTGCAGGGCCCCAGGACGCCGACACATTCGGCGTAGCCGACGGCGTAGTCCGCAGACCGGTGCTCGTTGGCGGAGTAGAAGAGCACCACCCGGCCGTCGTGGCGCACCATGGCCGGGTTCTCGATGACGTGGCCCTCCCACTCCTGATCGGTCTCGAGCAGCAGCGTCACCCTCGAGCCGGGTGCGAAGCCGGTACCGCCGGCGTCGAGCTGGCGAACCCAGATCCTGGTGGGGGCCCAGCCCGGTACGCCCTCGCTCTTCCAGAGCAGGTACGGGGTGCCGTCGGTGTCGACGAAGGGCTGCGGGTCGATCGAGCCATTGGGGTCGGGATCGCAGACGAGCGGTCCGGACGAGGTGTCCTCGAAGGGCCCGAGCGGATCGGTGGAGACGGCGACGGAGATGCAGAACCGGTCCCGGTCGAGGCGCTCCCGGGCCGAGTAGAACGCCACGTACCGGCCACCGATCTTGGCGACGCCGGGGGCCCAGACCTCCTTCTTCATGCGCCCGTCGATCGGCCGGTCGGGCGACCATCGTGCGGGGCGCGGCAAGGCGTCGTTGAAGTTCCTGTCCGTGTTGAGCGGGGCGCCGGGGTCGTAGGCGGGGCGCGGGACCCAGGTAGCGAGGTCGGTCGACGTCATCACCGGGAGGTACGAACCACCGGTCGCCGTGGCGTAGGCGTAGTACCGCCCATCCTCGACCAGGATGTTCGGGTCGGGGAAGTTCCCGGTGTAGGGCCGATCGGGCCGGAACCAAGGAGCCCCGGCATAGGCACCCGCCGGTGGGGCCCCGCTGAGCGCGACGCCAGTTGTCGTCGCCACCAACGCCATGGCGACGGTGTACAGGAGCTTGGCGCGAGATCGTGATCGGAACCGCTGCAGCGAACGGTGCAAATGGTGCTTCATGCGCAAAGCCTACGGCGCAGAAGCGCTTCGTGCTGGCCCGACCACTTAGCGTGGCAGCGGCCCGCTCGACGTCAGCCGGTGCGGCTCTGCTCGTTCCAGGCCCCGGTGTCCGCCCGCGGCTCCTTGGGCAGCGCCAGCACGCGCTCGCCGAGGATGTTGCGCTGCACCTGCGAGCTGCCGGCGTAGATCGTGCCGGCACGGGCGCCGAGGAAGGTGCGCACCGCCCCGACCGGGGAGAGCTCTCCCCCACTGAACGCACCGATCGACGACCCGCCCGCATCGCCGGTGGGAGCCAGCGCCTCCGGGCCGAGGATGTCGAGCGCCAGCTCGGTCACCACCTTGTGGTACTCGCTCCAGAACAGCTTCACGATCGAAGCTTCAGGACCCGGGTTCTTGCCGGCCAGTGAGCTGGTGAGCGCGCGCATGCCGAGGTAGCGGAGGATCTCCACCGAGCTGTGGGCCGCCGCCAGGCGCTGGCGGAACCGGGGATCCTGCGTCTTGCCCCTCGACCGGGCCATCTCGATGATCTGGTCGAGCTCGTTGCGGTAGCCGATGGACAGCACCGTCGAGCGGCCTCCGCGCTCGAAGCCGAGCAGCGTGTTGGCCACCGTCCAACCCTCGTTCACAGCACCGATGACGTTCTCCTTCGCCGTTCGGGCGTCGGTGAAGAAGACCTCGTTGAACAGCGCCTCGCCCGTCATCTCGCGGATAGGCCGCACGTCGACGCCGGGCTGCTCCATGGGCACCAGCAGGAACGTGATGCCCTTGTGCTTCGGAGCCTCGGGCGCGGTGCGGGTGAGCACGAAGATCCAGTTGGCGGTGTGCGCGCCGGACGTCCAGATCTTCTGCCCGTTCACGAGCCACTCGTCGCCGTCGAGCATGGCCTTGGTGCCGAGGTTGGCCAGGTCGGAGCCGGCTCCGGGCTCGGAGTAGCCCTGACACCACAGGTGCTCGCCCGAGATGATCTTCGGGAGGAAGTGCGCCTTCTGCTCGTCGGTGCCCCACACGATGATCGTCGGCCCGACCATGCCGATGCCGAACCCGTCGTTGCTTCCCTGGGTCGGCACGTCCGCCTTGGCGAACTCTTCGGCCAGCACGACCTGCTCCATCGGCGTCAGCCCTGCGCCGCCGTACTCCTTCGGCCAGGCAACGGCCAGCATGCCGGCGCCGGCCAGGGTCTGGCGCCACTCCTGGAGCCACCCGGCCCGCTGCTCCTCCGGCAGCGCGCTCACACCCTTCCAGTTGGCCGGCGTGTGCTCGGCGAGGAACGCCCGCACCTTCTCGCGGTACTCCTCCGCCTCGGCGCTGTAGGTCGGATCCATGGCGACTCCCCCTTCGACTCGATGCCCCCTCACGACTCTCGTCCTTTCCTCGGGCGGACGTCAACCCGGATGCCCGCCCGACGGCCGCAGAGCGGCCGGCGCGAGGATGTCGCGTGCGCGTTCTGGAGGTGTGGCGGTACCCGGTGAAGTCCATGCAGGGCGAGTCACTCCCCCGGGCCACCGTCGGCCCACACGGGCTGGCGGGCGATCGAGTGGCCGGACTGGTCGATCGGGAGACCGGTCTCGTGCTCACCGCCCGCCGGGCGCCGCAGCTGCTGGAGGCAAGGGGCGTGCTGAGCGACGGTGCACCGGCCGTGCGACTGCCGAACGGCACGCAGACCCGGGATGACGACCTGCTGTCGGACTGGCTCGGCCGGCCCGTGAGCCTGCGCCTCGCTGCCACCCACGGCCGGGGCACGTACGAGATCGCCGCCGACTTCGAGGACGAGGCGGGCAGCGAGTGGATCCAGTGGGCAGGCCCCGCCGGAACGTTCCACGACTCCAAGCGCACCCAGATCTCGGTGCTCTCGACGGGCTCCATCGGCACCTGGGACGTCCGCCGTTTCCGACCCAACGTCCTCGTCGACGGATCGGATGAAGCGGCGCTCGTCGGCCGGCAGGTCGCCATCGGCTCCGCTTGCCTCGAGGCCGTGAAGCAGATCGACCGCTGCGTCATCGTCACCCGGCCGCAACCCGCCGGAATCGCGCGCGACCTCGACGTGCTGCGCACCATCAACCGCGACCATGGCGGAAACCTCGGCATCGGGACCATGGTCGTCGCCGAGGGCTCCATCGCGGTGGGCGACGAGCTGCGACCCAGCTAGCGGCCCACACCGTGATGCGTGCGCTCACAGGTGAGTGCGGAGTGCGTCCCACGATCGCGCGAAAGGCAAGAACGGCTGCCTGTTGACGAGGCGCCGCAACCGCTCGTTGCCGGAGGTGTAGAGCTCGTCCAAGAGCCAGATCGACCGGTCTCGTCCATACCCGTAGCGGACAGCAGCCGCATCGAGGTCCTCGGTCGTCATGGTGCGGTGTCTGCGGTAGCCGTCGAGGAACGCCCTGCTCACATGAGCTTCGAGACCGAACGAGAGGTGGATCGCACGGATCACCTCCCCTCCGGGGCTTCCGACGCCCGCCTTGTCCCAGTCGATGATTCCGCTGATCGCATCGCCGCGGAACAGGACGTTGGCGTCGTGATAGTCGCCGTGGATGACCTGCGAGTCCCCACGTTCCGGGAGCGGCGCATCACCGCAGTGCTCGAGCCAGGCACGTTGGCCGCGCAACCAGCTCTCGGCGGCGTGCTCATCCGGTCCCTTCACCTCCAACGAGCCCAGAGTGCGCAGGAGGTGGCCGATTCGCTCGACGGTCGTTTCCGTGGTCTCCCGGGCGTCGCTTGCAGAGGCATCGCAGGGCAGCGCAGCGAGGCCCGCGTGGACCACTCCGAGCGCCTCGCCCATCGACGCCGCCTGGGAGACCGTGGTGTGGCCACGGCCCGCGTGCTCCCCAGGGAGCCACTCGAGCAAGGACCAGTGGCGGCCCTCGAGGGTGGCGAAGCGCGTGCCGTCTCGCGTGCGGATGCTTCGCGGCGCCGGCGTGCCAGCACGAAGAGCGGTGGCCATGACCTCGTGCTCGAAGGCGACCAGTCGTGGGTCGAGGTGACGGTGTCCTCGGAGGATGAGCTGAGGGGACTGGCGAGTCCGTCCGACGACGAACACCTCGTTCATCGTCCCGAGCGCCGTCCGCTCGATTCCGAAGTCCTCGACCAGGTCCCACTGGCTCAGGGCGCGGCGCGCACGGGCGGTGCTGGAGGGCACTCGGACATCCTCGCAGCGCACGGAATCCGCATCGGCTCCGGAAGCGGCGAGACTGGGCCGATGGTCGCGCTCCTCCGGGCGAGTCACCTGCAGCCCACCCTTGCGGTGACACTGATCGCGACCGCGCTGGCGGTGGCCGCCGGCCGGGGCGCGGGCTCGGTCTGGGTCTGCCTCGCCGTGCTGGCCGGGCAGCTCTCGGTGGGATGGAGCAACGACTACGTCGATCGCCATCGCGACGGCATCGCGGGGCGGCTCGACAAGCCGATTCCATCGGGTCGCGTGCCTGCTGCGCTCGTGCGCACCTCGGCTGCGGCCGCGGCGCTCGCGTGCGTGCCGCTCTCCCTGCTCTCCGGCTGGCGGGCGGGGTTCGTCCACCTCGGCGCTGTCGGTGTCGCCTGGTCGTACAACATCTGGCTCAAGAGCACGGTGGCGAGCGTGCTGGCGTACGCGCTGGCCTTCGGCGCCCTGCCGGCCTTCGTCTCACTCGGCCTCCCGGGTCGTCCCTGGCCGCCGGCGTGGAGCGTCGTTGCCGCTGGGCTGCTCGGTTCGGGGGCTCACTTCGTCAACACGCTCCCGGACCTGGCCGAGGACGAGCGCACCGGCGTCCGGGGCCTCCCCCACCGCATCGGACCACGGCGCTCGCTGTTTCTCGGCGCCGGCCTGCTGGCCACAGCCACGCTCGTGCTCGCCATCGCGCCGGCCGCGCCGCTCGATCTCCTCGGCACGATGTTGGTGGTGGTCAGCCTGGGGGCGGTGCTCGGCGTGATCGTGACCGCGTCCACTGCCCGCCCCCGGGCCGCCTGGACGTTGACGCTCTGCGCCGCCGGGCTGAGCGTCTCGGCCTTCCTCGCCAGCGGCACGGAGCTGGCCGGATGAGCGGCGCAGCCACGGTCGAGCGCCGCCCCCGCAACGCGCTCGGGCAGTACGACGACCTGGCCTCGGCCTGGTGGAGGCCGGAAGGAGCCTTCGCCGCGCTGCACTGGCTGGCCGAAGCCCGAGGTCGGCTCCTGCCGCCACCGACGCGGCGGGACGCAGTGCTGATCGACGTCGGGTGCGGCGGCGGGCTTCTGGCTCCCCACGCCACGGGCTACCTGCACCTGGGCCTGGACATCACCTGGTCGGCCCTGACGACTGCCGTCGACCACGGCGTGACCGCCGTGCGGGGGGACGCAACGCGCCTGCCCCTCGCCGATGGCTGCGCCGACGTGGTGGTGGCCGGCGAGATCCTCGAGCACGTACGGCCCCTCGAAGCCGTGGTGACCGAGCTGGCGCGCGTGCTTCGGCCCGGCGGAACGATCGTCCTCGACACGATCAACGCCACCGGGGCGGCGCGCTTCGCCTTGGTAACGGTGGCCGAGCGGCTGCCCGGCGGCCCCCCTCCGCGCATCCACGACCCGGCCCTCTTCGTGAGCTCAGACCGGCTGATCGAGCTCTTCCGGGCTCGAGGGATCCGCCTCCAGCTCACGGGCCTGCGTCCGTCCGTACGCGACTACGTGCGCTTCCTCGTCGACCGGAGCCGACCTGTGCGGATGTTGCCCACCGCCTCGGTGGCCCTCGTCTACCAGGGCGTCGGCGTGAAGGAGCAGCCATGACGGCCGGCGCCGCGATCACCCTTGCGTCCGAGCTGGCGACGAGGTGGGAAGCGCGGGCGGCCGAGCACGATCGCATCGGAGGGTTTCCGGAAGACGACATGGCCGACCTGCGGCGCTGCGGGCTGTTGGGTCTCCTGGTGCCTCGCTCGCTCGGTGGGATGGGCGCCGGCTTCGAGGAGTACGTCGAGGTGGCGATGGTGCTTGCGCGAGGCAGTGGCGCCAGTGCGCTGCTCTTCAACATGCACGCGTCCGTCACCGGAGCGCTGGCCGGGGTGCCCGACGAGCTGGCTCGGGCCCTCGGCGTCGCCGAGTGGTTCTTCGAGGCCCGCGACGACGTGCTGCGGCGAGCGGGGCAGGGCGCCATGTACGGCGTCGCCATCAGCGAGCGGGGCGCCGGCTCACGGCTCTCGGCCGTGCAGACCACCTATGCGAGGGAGGACGGGGGCTACCGAGTGCGCGGCTACAAGTCCACGTGCTCGGGCGCCGGCCACCTCGACGGCTACCTCGTCGCGGCCCGGGCGGATGACGACCCGGGCGGCCCCACTCGCATCTCCTACTTCCTCGTTCCCGCCGAGGCGATCGGCGCCGTCGACCACACCTGGAACCCGATCGGGATGCGGGCCACCGCCAGCAACGGCTTCGCCATCGATGCCCGGGTGGACGAGACCACCATGCTCGGAGTGGAGGGGGTGGCGGTCCTCCTGGCCGAGACGATGCCGGAGTGGCTGGTCGCGTCCTATGCCGCGGTCTACGTCGGCGTGGCCCAGGCCGCTCTTGCCGCCGCGGTCGACCATGCCCGAACGACGGTGGTGCGAGAGCCGTCGGCCGGCGGCCCTCCTCGCGAAGTGACCCTCGGTGCCTCGCCGTGGGTGCGCCAGCGCATCGGCAGGGCCGACGCCCAGGTGGAAGCGGCGCGCCTGGCGGTGGTCGAGGCCGGTCGTCGCGTCGATGCGCGGCCCGGGGAGCCGGACACCGCTCGGGCGGTCTACCGTGCCAAGCTGCTCGCCGGCGACGCGACTTTCGACGTGGCCGCCAGCCTCACCGAGGCGTGCGGACTCGGTGCCCTGACCAGAGGGCTCCCGCTCGAGCGTCTCCTACGCGATGCTCGCAGCGGAGCGGTGATGCCACCATCGAGTGACATCGCCGCGAACGTGCTGGGCGCCGCGGCACTGGGAATGGACACTGGCATGGAGCTCGGAGCACGACCGTGGTGAGCGCAGCCATCTCAGCCTTCGGCACCGCCTTCCCGCCGCCTCTCGACCAACGAGCCGCCTGGGACGAGTTCTTCGCGGAGCACTACGCCGGCAGCCGCATCGCCGCACGGCTGTGGACCAACTCCGGGGTACGCACGCGCCACGCCGCTGTCGACCCCCGGTCGGAGAGCCTGGCTTTGGCGAGCACCGGTGCGCGCATGCGGCGCTTCGTCGACGAGGCCATCCCCCTGGGGAAATCTGCGGTCGACGCCTCCCTCGCCGCCGCCGGGCTCACCCCCGCCGACGTGGATGCCTTCACCGTGGTGTCGTGCACGGGTTACGCCACCCCGGGCATCGACATCCTGCTGGCCCGGGACCTCGGCATGCCGGAGTCGGTGCAGCGCCTCAACGTGGGGCACATGGGTTGCTACGCCGCGCTGCCTGCGCTGGCGACGGTCGCCGACGCGGCGGTCGCCCGGGGCCAGGTGGGAGTGATGCTCTGCGTCGAGCTCACGAGCCTGCACCTCCAGCCCCCCACCGACGACCTCGAGCAGGTCGTCGCCCACTCGCTGTTCTCCGACGGCGCGGCCGCCATCGTGGTGACTCCTGACGCACCGGGCCTCGAGCTGGTCGACTTCGTGGCCTGCACCGACGCGGCCACCGCGGAGGAGATGCGGTGGGACGTAACCGATCTCGGCTTCCGCATGACGCTCTCACCGCAGGTGCCCGTGGTGCTGGAGGCCAACGCCGCCCGGGTGACGAGTGGCCTGCTCGCCCGCCAGGGTTTGACGATCGCCGACGTCGACCACTGGGCGGTGCACCCCGGCGGGCCGAAGATCATCACGTCGATCGCCAAGGCGCTGGACCTCGACGAGGACGCGGTGACCGTCTCTCGCGACGTGCTGCGTGACCACGGCAACTGCTCGTCCGCGACGATCCTCGTGGTGCTCGACGAGCTGGTGAGGCAGCGGACACCTACCCGCGGGCAGCACATCGTGGCCATGGCGTTCGGCCCGGGGCTCACGCTCTACATGGCGCTGCTGCGGGTTCGCTGACGGTCCCGGCCGCCCGGTCAGCGGGTGTCGGGCGCGAGCACGAGCGCGTTGCTCACCCGCCCGACCACACCGCGCTCGTCGGACATCTCCGACGTCACCCAGCCGATCCCCGTGGCCTCCCAACGACCCTCCGCCTCGAGCCGGATCCACTCCCCCTCGGGGAGGCGACTCAGGCTCACGGACAGGTCGGCGTTGACGAACGAGATCGGCGCCGACGTGGATCCCCATCGGGCCGACACCGCGTTCCCGACGTCAGCCGCGGCGGCGGCGCGGGCCAGCGGGCTCGGAGCGCGGCCAGGCAACACGTCCCGGTGCAGCCGGAGCCAGGCGACACCGCGGCCCAGCTCTTGCTGGGGCTCCCTGCGGAAGTCCATCGAGCCGCCCACGAAGGCATCGCCTCCCCCCAGGGAGATCGCGCCCGAGTCGGTGGCGTCGGGGCCGCTCGCAGGGGGTGTGAGCGGTGGGTTCAGCCCGGTTGCGTCCAGCGGCAGAGGCCTCACGGACAACAGGGTCGCCCGGGCCACGTCCTTCCCGTCCGCCTCCAGCAAGGCTTCGGTCACGCGAAGGCGCCGACCGTCCCGAAGGCGGTCGACCCGCATCCGCATCGGCCGCAGGGGCACCGGACGCATCAGCTCCACCGTCAGGCGGGCCGGCTGGTACTCGTCTCCGGCGGCATCCTGCAGGCGCTCTGCGAACAGTGCGCCCACAGGACCACCGTGGAGCAATCCGGGATCCCACGGCCCCCTGGTGTAGGGGCTGGGGATGAAGGTGCCGGGCGATGCGGCATCGGGCTCGAAGAGCGGCTCGTCGTCCACCACCCGATTCTGGCCCGACGCCAAGCGTCGCCCGACACCGCCGATCACCGGCTCAGGTCAGCACGTCCTTGATCTTGCCCGCAACCGTCTCCATCACTGCGCCGGCCTGCTGGGCCAGCCGGCTCTTGACCTGGGTGAGCACCAGGGTCTGCTGCGTCTTGGCCGCCCACTCGAGGTGCTGCTCCGCCGGCCCGTACAGGGCGGTGACGGCTGTCTCCATCGCCGTCTTGGCCGGACCCTCGTCGAGGCCCTCGGCGATGCGGGTGAGCAGCGCGACGTTGGACACGCACATGGTTGCGGCGAGGAGCGCCATCTCGACGCCCTTGAGCTCGACGGTCATCGGGTCGGCGGAGCCGGAGCCCTGCAGCGACTCGATCATCTTGGAGTCGAGCCCTTCGGTCATCCGCCCGGGGGGGCTGATGTACTTGGGCCGCCCGCCGAGCGCGGTGATGAGCGTCTCGTAGGCCTCCACCGCGACGACGGCGTCGGCCTCGAACTTCGTGTAGCTGGTCTGCAGCATGGGGTTGGCCGAGACGGCCCGCAGGGTGCGGAACAGGTTCACGCCCATGTTCTCGTGGGTGGCGAACGACCCGAGCAGGTCGGCCAGGAACGGGCCGTTCAGGCCGGTGGTGCCCGACATCGCCTTTAGGTCGGCGTCAGTCACCACCTGGTCGGGATGGGCCACCACCATCGGCCCCGGCTTGATCGTCGTGCCGACGTCCTTGGTCAGCTTGGTGACGGGCGAGGTCATGGTCATCGTGCCTCCTGGGGCTGGTGCTCCCGAAGCCGCTCCACCGGGTTGGGACCCTCGGTCTCGAGCCGGTACTCCCGACCCGATGCGGCGAGGTTCTGCTCGATGACGGCTTCGCTCGGGATGGGGCCGTCTCCGTGCACCGCGCCCTGGTAAGCGTGGTAGCGGCCGTGCTTGTCGGGGGTCACGTCGAGCCGGTCGGCCGTGAGCTCGACCTGGCTGGCCAGCACCTCGCGCACGTACTCCTTGTTGGGCTGGAACAGCACCGGCTCGGGCAGCTCGGCCGGCAGGATCTCCTCCGGCTCCCGTCCGTCGTACTTCTTGAGCAGCTCTCCCGCGATGCGCAGCTGCTCGATCTCCATGTCGAGGTGCAGCGCCCAGATCTTCTTGATGCGCTCGTCGGGCTCCTGCGACATGAACGAGTGGTAGAGGTAGCACTCGTTGTACTCGTGGTGCACGAGCTGCTCGAACCAGCTCTCGGCCGGGTCGAGGAGCGACTCGTACTGCGTCACGTGCTGCTCCTCGATCATCCCGATCTCCTGGTACAGGGTTCGGGCGATCGGCTCCTGGTACCGGTTGCCGATGGTCATGTAGAAGTTCATCGTCTGCTGCTCGGCGGCCACCAGGGTCAGCACGTGCATGCGCGAGATCGGGTCCACCGTGTGCTTGTCGAAGTGCCGGCGCACGTCGTCGACGGGGTGGCGGTGCTCTTCGGCCGTCGGACGCCCAGGCGTGATCTCGGTGAGCTGCTTGACCACCTGCTCGGCCTGCTTGCCCTCGATGAGCTCGTACAGGTTGGCGTAGCGGTACAGGTGGTCGAAGTCCTCCAGCAGCCCGAAGTCGTAGGCCTGCTTGAGGTAGGGGTCGGGCTCAGACCGCGCCAGCCAGGCGGTGAGGTCGATGGCGACCTGCTCGTAGCCGATGGTGACCTCGAGGGTCGTCTCGTCGCCCGGCGTCAGCCAGTTGATGACCTTCTGCTGCTGCTGCTCGATCCGACGGGACTCGGCCAGCTTCTCCTTCACCTCTTGCACGTCGGTGTGACGGTTGAACTGGTGCGAGAAGAAGATCGACTCGACCTCGATGCCGTTCATGGCGATGATGCGGCAGCGGGTGTAGGGGTCGACGGCCATCTTGTCGTAGGGCTGAACAGCGAGCTGCGACCAGTTGCGCAGCTGCTTCTCGATCGGGATGCCCTTCTGTCCGAGCGGGTTGAATCCCATGGGCGGCTCCTCTGCATTTTGCGAACTCTCTGTCATTCGCCCGACCGTCAATGGGCAAACGTGGCCCTGGCCCCGCCACCAGCCCGGTCGATCCGCTCCGTACCCTTGAGCGATGCCGAGGCTGAGTGCGCCCGTCCGGTGGAGCGTCGATCGGTCCGTGCTGCCGGCCGTAGCCGCCAGCGCGCTGGCCGTGCTGGTGCTCATCGCCGGACCGGTCGCCCTCGGGCAGCGACCGTCCCACCGGTTCTTGCTGTGGAACCTCGCGCTCGCCTGGGTGCCGTTCGTCGCCACCCTGGTGCTCGAGGAGCTGGATGACCGGCGCCAGCGAGGCGGGCGCTCCGTGCTCGCCATGGTCGCCGTCGCCGTCGTCTGGCTCCTCTTCCTTCCCAACGCGCCGTACCTGGTGAGCGACATCACCCACTTGAACAGCCGCTCGCCCACCCCGTGGCTCGACCTGGCGCGCCTCGTGTCCTTCGCCTGGGCCGGGTGCCTCCTGGCCGTCCTGTCGCTACGCGCCGTGCACCGTGTCGTGCGTCGCGCGGCAGGAGCTGCGATGGCCTGGTCGGTCGTCGTGCTCGCCACCCTCGGCAGCGGGTTCGGAGTCGTGCTCGGGCGGTTCTCCCGGCTGAACAGCTGGCAGGCCTTCACGGCTCCCCGCACCGTGGCGGACGAGGTGGTGCGCCTCGGCAACAGCGGGCGCACCCTGGCCGTCGCACTGTTCTTCGGGCTGCTCCTGCTGACGATCTACGCCGCCGTCGGCGCGCCTCCGCCTGCCCGTCCGGCCCGGGGCGCCGATCAGTCGGACGAGGGCTGACCCAGCAGGTCCGCGGTCGCAGCCAACGCGGTCGCCAGGCCGGAGGCCCGCTCGATCACCGCCGCCAGGTAGTGCTCGGCCACGGCGCCCTGACCCTGCAACGGGGGGTCGCCGAGAGAGCGCAGCATCGCGGCGGGCTCGGTCGACGGCACGATGGGCTTCGTGGGAGGCAGCTCGGGTACGGGTCGCCAGAGGTCCAGCCGGCCCGCGACCTGGGGCTGCCGTCCCCGGTTCTGGGGCTTCCGTCGGCGAGAGCTCATGCGTTCTCCTCGGTGAGCAGGGTGTCTGGCCGCAGCCCGAGCGCGATTCGCAGCTGCCCGGCGTCGAGGTCGGACAGCGAGCTCGACTTCGGCAGCACCAGGTCGGCCACGTGGCGCTTGCCGGCCACCACCTCTTCGACCCGTTCGTCCACCGTGCCCGGACACACCAATCGATGCGAGACGACTGTGCGCGTCTGGCCGATGCGCCAGGCGCGGTCGCGGGCCTGGTCCTCCACTGCGGGGTTCCACCAGCGGTCGTAGAGCACCACGTGGCTGGCTGCGGTGAGGTTGAGGCCCGTACCGCCGGCCTTCAGGGACAGGACGAGGCCGCCGGGCCCGGTGCCCTGCTGGAACTCGGCGACCATCCGGTCGCGAGCTCCGCGGCTCAGACCGCCGTGGTAGCAACCCATCGGCACCCCGGTCACCTCGGTGAGGTGGTCGGCCAGGCGCTTGCCCCACTCCGCGAAGTGGGTGAAGACGAGGATGCGCTCACCGGCGGCGTACACCGAGGCGACGATCTCCTCGAGGCGGGCCAGCTTGCCCGAACGACCGGCGAGAGGTCGGTCGTCGGACTGGTACGCCGCCGGGTGGTTGCAGATCTGCTTGAGCGCGGTGATCGCGGCCAGGATCGCCCCCTGCTTCGGTTCGCCCGCCGGACCGTCCCCGCTGGTGTCCGCCACCAGCCCGTCGAGCACCGCCTGGTAGAGCCCGATCTGCTCGGACGTCATCGTGCAGCGGCTGAGCTCGTCGATCCGGTCGGGCAGCTCGGCTGCGACCTCCGGCTCGCTCTTGGTGCGCCGGAAGACGAGGATGCCGTTGAGCGCCCGCAAGGCGGCTTCACCCTCGCCCGACAGCTGGGCGACGAAGGCGGGGCGTGACCCGACCAGGCTCGGGTTGGTGTAGTCGAGGATGGCCCAGAGATCGCCGAGTCCGTTCTCGATCGGCGTGCCGGTGAGCGCCAGGCGACTACGGGCAGGGATGCGGCGCAGCTGCTGCGAGGTCTCGTTCGCCGGGTTCTTGATGGCCTGGGCCTCGTCGAGCACCACCCGGTCCCAGCTGAGCTCGGCCAGGGCCTCCACGTCTCGCACGGCGGTGCCGTAGGTGGTGATGACGACATCCACCTCGGCGGTGTCGCGCTGGAGCTGACGGGTCGAGGCTCGGGAGGCGCCGTGGTGAACGATCACCCGCAGCCCGGGTGTGAACCGGGCTGCCTCGGCCGCCCAGTTGCCCACGACCGCAGGGGGGGCGATCACCAGGGCGGGGCCCTGACCGGTGGTGCGAGCCAGATGGGCCAGCACGGTCGGGGTCTTGCCCAGACCCATGTCGAGCGCCAGGCAGCCGCCCAGGCCGACTGCGTCGAGGAAGCCGAGCCACGCGAGAGCCTCGGCCTGGTAGCTGCGGAGCTCCCCCTCGAACCCGTCCGGGCTCGTCACCGGGTCGGTGGAGACCGTCTGCGCCTTGGACAGCAGGTCGGTGGCCCAGCCGCCTCCCTCCACGGTGAGCCCACCGCTGAGGCCGGATCCTTCGAGCCCGACGGCCTGGCGCAGGATCTCGGCGCCGGTGAGCTTGGTGGTCGACGCCCGCTCGGCCAGGGCGGCCGCCGCCTCCTTCAGGTCGACGCGGTCGAGCTCGATCCATCGCCCTCGCGAGCGCACGAGAGGACGGGCCTCGGCGGCCAGGCGAGCCACCTCGTCGGCTGTCAGCTCGACGTCGTCGAAGACGACCGACCACCGCACGTCGCTCAGCTGGTGCGCGCCGACGACCGACTCGCCCATGGGCTCGGTGAACAGGCGCAGCCCGGGCGGCACCTTGCGTCGAGAGAGGGCCGGCACGCGCACCTCGAAGCCCGCGGCCTCGAGCGTCGCGCCTGTGACCGTCATGAGCTCCCATGCCTCGCTCTGGCTCAGGTACACCTGGCCTCTCCGGAGACCGCCGGGGCGCAGCAGGACCGGGAGGATGCGCTCGAGCCGGTCGAGCTCGTCGGCCATGGGCCGGGTGGCCTTGCTGTCGGCGAGCGCCACCTCAACCGGGAGCAGACCGCCTTCCGCCCCCTTGCCGAGGACGCTGAGGAACCACGCGTTCCCCTTGTCCGGAGGGTCGAGGGTGACCACCAGGGTGGGGCGTCCGGGGCTCACGACCGGCTTGACCCAACGCTCGATGCGCCTCGCGACCTCGTTGGCCACAGCCGGCGGCGCCGAGAAGGAGGAACCGTCGAGACGGGTGATGAAGGCCTCGGCCACGGAGGAAGCGGTCGAGATGGACGGGGGCGGCGCCGGCAGCTCGAGGCGACCCGCGGCTTCGGCGACCACCGCATGCACCACCGCGCCGAGCACGTCGAGGGTCAGCCGGCGAGCGTCGGCCGAGGCCAGCGCGGTGACCGGCCCGGGCATGGCGGCGGCCAGCAGGTCGAGCTCGCCGTCGTCCACGAGTGCGGGTATCCAGCGCACCTTCAGGTCGAGTGCTCTCGACTCCGTGCGCTTGGCCACATGGAGGGTGGGCACGACGGCCCCAGCGGCCACCAGCCGCACGCCGGCGACGGCCACCCGGCCGAGCCAGGTGACGCTGGCACCGATGCCGTCGCCGCCGAGCCCGCCACCGACCGCCACCAACCAGCCGAGCGCTTCGGTCACGGGGATGGCCAGGGCGGCGGCTCGCGCTCCGGTGGGGAGCAGCACCGGCGGATGCAGGGTCCACCCGAGGGCAGGCCCACCGATGGTCTCGAGACGGTCGGACAGCTCGTCGTTGTCGGCCGGAGCGGTGCCCGGACCGGCCGCCCAGACCACGACGGATCCGGCGGACCACGACGCCTGCAGCCGCACCTCGCCGAGCGGATCGGCCTGCACCAGTGCTGCCGCCGCCACGTCGGGAGCCCTGGAGACGAGCAGCAGCGCGCCCTCCACCAGGCTCAGCGAGCGTTGGAAGTCGGCGATGACCTGCTCACGCTCCGGGCCTTCGATGTCGTGGACGTCTTCCAGGTCGTCGGCCGTCTGGTTGCGCAGCCGTTCGAGCGCCCGCCGCCAGGCACGTGGATCTGCTCTCAGCAGCTCCAGCTCTTCTGCGGTTGCCTCCCCGTGCGCCGCCGCCCAGGCGGCGATCCCGAGCGCTTCTGTTGCGTCATGCATGCGTGATCCGGCGCCTCCGCGCCCTGCTCCCCCGCCCACGCGACGTGGAAGACGTCCGCTGTCGGCGCCTCGGAGCGGCCTCGGACCAGACCGTGCTCCACCGCCTTCGAGAGGCAGGACGTCGACCTGCAGGGTAGTGCGTCCTGCGGCCGTGTGGGATGACCGCCACGGGTGCGCAGCATGCGCGGCCGGAGATCACCGCCAGCGGCGTGTGCGCCGAACTACGGTTCAAGGCGGACAGCCCCGGTGCCGATCAATCGTTCAGGCCGGCTCGCGCCTGCGCCGACGCCCGGCTGCCCCGACCCCCTCTGGAGCCACTTGTTCTGTGCCGTCGTGCGTAAGCGAGGTCGCCTGACGGCGGTGGTCTGCCTCCTGGCCGTCCTCGCCGCGAGCGCGACTCCGGCGGGCGCCGCCAGCACCGACCAGCGGACCCGCGAGCTCGAGCAACGCAGGCGGGATCTCGCCAGGGAGCGGAGCGCGGCGGCGGCCGCGGTCGACGTCCTGCGGGCATCCGAGGAGGAGCTCGAGAGGGCCCTTGCCCGGCTCACCGCCGACGTCCTCGCCAAGGAGGCGCGCCTGTCCATCGCGCAGGTGGCCGCCGAAGCAGCTGCCGCCCACTCCGCCAAGCTGCAGGACGACGAGCGGCTCACGGCGGCACGGCTGGCTCAGCTGCGAGAGGAGATGCGACGCATCGCCGTCGACGCCTTCGTGCACGGCCCGACCGGCGCGCTCGACGTGGCCATGGGCGGCAAGGACATCACCGAAGCGTTGCAGCGCGAGCAGATGCTGAAGGTCGTCGTCGACAAGCGCAGCGATGTCACCATCCAGCTCCGGCGGGCCACCCACGAGCTCGGCCTGCAGCGGACGGCGGCCACAGCCGCCTCCGCGCTCGCGGACGCCGAGCAGCGTGGTGTCGAGTCGGAGCTTCTGGATCTGCAGGTGACGGTCGCCGCCCAGCAGCGCCTGGTGGTCGACATGGAGAACCGCCTCGAGGCGCGGCTCGGGGAGGTCGATGCGCTCGCCACCATCGACCAGCAGGTCGCCGACCAGCTTCGCGCCCGGCAGGTCGAGCTGGCCCGGGAGGCGGCGGCGCGCGAGGCAGCGGCTCGCGAGGCGGCCGCCCGACTGGAGGCGGCCCGACTGGAGGCAGCGCAGCTGGCCGCGGCTCGCGCCAGCCGCAGCGCAGCAGCAGCAGCGGCAACGCCGGCGCCCAGGCCGACGGCGACACCTACGACCACACCTCGCACGGCACCTCAGACGGTGATCGGCCCCATCGGAGGCATCTCGACCGTCCGCGGCATCCGGGTCGCCACTTCGCTGGCGCCCAACCTCGAAGCCCTCCTGGCGGCTGCATCCGCCGCCGGCATGTCGTTCGGGGGCGGCGGATATCGCGACGCGCAGGCCCAGATCGCCACCCGCATCAACAACTGTGGTCCCACGCAGTACGACATCTACGAGAAGCCGGCATCGCAGTGCTCCCCTCCCACGGCTCGCCCGGGGTTGTCGATGCACGAGCAGGGCCTGGCCGTCGACTTCACGTACAACGGCTCACTCATCACCACCAAGACCAACCCCGGGTTCGTCTGGCTGGCCGCCAACGCCAGCCGGTACGGGCTGTACAACCTGCCGTCCGAGCCGTGGCACTGGTCGGTCAACGGCAACTGATCTTCGCGCTCCCGCGAAGCAGAAATCGGCGTCGGTGCGCCTGGTCCTCGGGTTAGCGTCCGCGCCATGGTCGCCCCTCCGAACCTCAGCGGCGTACACGTGCCGCTCATCACTCCCTTCGACGACCACGACAACGTCGACTACGCGTGCCTGGAGCGGCTGGCCGGGAAGTACATCGACGCAGGCGCGGCCGGACTGGTGGCCCTAGCCACCACCGGTGAGGCGACATCGCTCGACGACCGGGAGCGGAACGACGTCGTGGCGGTCACGGCCGAGGTGTGCCGGACACGGGGTGCGGAGCTGATCGTCGGTGCAGGCACCAACGACACGCGCACGACCATCCTCCGGCACGAGGCCCTCGGGGAGGTGGCGGGCGTCACCTCGTCCCTTGCCGTGGTCCCGTACTACGTGCGGCCATCGGAAGCCGCCATCGTGGAGCACTTCAAGCTGGTGGCATCCCGCTCGCCGGTGCCCGTGGCGATCTACAACATCCCCTACCGCACCGGTCGCGGACTCGGGGCGGCCGCGCTCCTCGAGCTGGCCTCGACGCCCAACATCGTGGGGCTGAAGCAGGCGGTCGGCGGCATCGACGCCGACACGCTCACCCTCCTCGGCGCAGCGCCGCCCGACTTCGCCGTGCTCGGAGGGGACGACCCGTTCCTTCTTCCGATGGTGCTCATGGGGGCGGCCGGCGTCATCTGTGCGTCGGCCCACCTGTGCACCGAGCGGTTCGTCGCCATGGTGGAAGCCGGCCTGGCCGGGCGCGTGCTGGAGGCGCGGGCCCATGCCGCGGCTCTGCTCCCCTTGGTGCTCGCGTTGTTCGAGGAGCCGAGCCCTGCGGTCATCAAGGCCGTGCTGCACGCCCAGGGGGAGATCCCCACGCCGGCCGTCCGGATGCCGCTGGCACGAGCCAGCGGGCCGGCTCTCGATCGCGCCCTCGCCGCGCTCGGCGCCGCACAGCTGTAGGACTCGCTGAGCGACGCGTCGCAGGGGTCAGGCGGTCGCGGCCGCCGGAGCCATGTGAACCGGTGCCGGCGCCACGCATTGCACGGAAAGGGCGCCGGTGGCCGACCGCACGAGGCCTCGAACAGCCACCTCCTGCGCGAGGAACGCCTGGATCGTGGCCACGAGGGCTGGAGACAGCACCTCTCCGGGGAGCACGAGCGGTATCCCAGGCGGATAGGGAGTCAGCGGCGCCGCGACCACCATCCCACCCGCGTCTGCGAGAGCCACCAGCTGGCGATCGGCCTGCAGCGCAGTGCGGCCCGCCAGCGCTCGTTCGGCCGGCAGGTCGGGCCACAACGACAGTGTGCCGCCGCCCGGCGCGACCGCACCGCGGGGCGCGGTGGCGACCAGGGCCGACAGTGCATCCAGTAGGGCGTCGACGGCTTCAGGGGTCGTGCCGACGGTGATGCTCAGCACCAGGTTGCGCTGGTCGGTGAACTCCGGCCTCAGGCCCCGCTCGTGGAGCGCGTCGCGCACCTGGCGAACGGTGCGGCCGTAGCGGCTGCTCTCGACCACGAGCTTGCACGGATCCGTGCCGCTGACGCCACGAGGCAGTGGGGTGCGGCCGCTCAGCAGCGGCTCGCCGTCGGGCCCGGTCTGCGTGGCAGCGCGGCGGCCGAGCTCGGCCCGGGCCGTCCAGGTCGCAGTCCCGGAACGCTCGAGCTCCTCGACGACCGCGTCCAGCGACATGGTGAGGAGTGCCGAGGGGGAAGAGCTCTGCAACAGCACCAGGGCCTCGGCGACCCGATCGGGGTCCACCCGTGCGCCCTGGAGGTGGAGCACGGCGCTCTGGGTCAGCGATCCGAGCGCCTTGTGCGGGCTGTGCACCACCACGTCCGCGCCGGCTGCGAGCGCACCGTCCTCTCCGGAGACGAAGCCGAGGTGAGCCCCGTGCGCCTCGTCGACGATCAGCGGCACGTCGTGCGCGTGGCAGAGGGTGGCTATCTGGGCGAGAGGGAGCCGGAACCCGTAGTAGTCGGGACTGGTGACGTGGACCGCCACGACGCCCACGGTGCGTTCCAGGGCCGAGCGCAGGCCGTCGACGTCCATGCCGAAGAGGCCCTGTAGGCGGATGTCAGGCAACGGCTGCAGGTACATGGGCTCCAGGCCGGCGATGGCCATGGCCGCATGGACGGACTGATGGGAGCGACGCAACGCCAGCACGGTGCCACCGGGCCGGGCCACGGACCACAGGGCGGCCAGGTTCCCTACCGTGGCTCCGTTCACGAGGTACCAGCTGCGGTCGGCACCGAACACCCGGGCCGCCCGCTGCTGCGAGGCGCGCAGCGCGCCGCTCGGTTCGTGCAGGTAGTCGAGGCCCGCCATCTCCGACTGGTCCAGCTCGTACATCCGATCACCCAGTGCACCGGCGAGCTCACCGGAGAACGGGTTGCGATGGCCGTGGCCGGGCATGTGGAACGCCGGGCGGCGGGCGTCAGCCAGCTGGTGGACCGATCGCCAGAACGACCCTTCGGTCACGGCCGAAGGGCCGGCGTCATGCCGCCAGGCCAAGGTCGGACCGAGCGATGCGGATGAACCGCTCCATCGCCTCCGTCAGCGGACGCAGCTGCTCCTTCAAGCCGTCTCTCATCGCTTGTCGCCGAGCTCCGGTCATGAGCTGGTGACCCTCGCCGTCGCGGACGAGGTCCATCGTGTCGTTGATGCCGTCGTGCACCGCGTCGTGGGTCGTCTGCACGTCCGCCAGCGCACCCAGCAGGCCGTCGGACCCGGTCATCTTGACGGTGTGGATGGAGAGCACGAGCTCGTCGTAGGCGGTGGCGTAGCTGAGGTATCCCGGCTCCAGCTCGCCGGCCGTGGGGGCTTGGGTGAGGTCCATCACCGAGTCGAAGAACATGTCGCGCGCTTCTCCGTGCTCCACGGCCGTGCTGAGGAACGCGGCGTACGCGTCCCGGCGCTGCTCCCGTATGAACTCCTGCTTCGCGCGTGCGGCCTCGCCTGACTCCTCCCTGCCGGTTACCAGCAACGTGCCCATGATCCCGAGCAGGGCGATGAAGACGGAGACAGCCGCCACGACGTACTCGCTCCGCATGTCCTTGCGCTCTTCGGCCATGGCTCTCGTTGTCGGCGCGCGAACGCTCTCGGTGTAGCGGGTGCCGCGGTGAGAGGGATCGACCGACTAGAAACGGGGAGTGGACAGTGATCATCGCCGCTGGTCGCACCCCGGCACACCGTTGCTCGAGCGCACCGCCACGCTCCCGCCGGATCCGCAGAGCCCCCGCTCGGCTCGGCGCATCCTGCGCGACCTCGTGACGGCGACAGGCCATGAAGAGTGGCTGGATTCCGGCGAGCTGGCTCTCAGCGAGGTCGTCACCAACGCGGTGCTGCATGCCCACACAGCGATCCTGCTGTGGTTGGGCGTCTACCCGGACCGGATCTGCGTCGAGGTGCGTGACAGCAACCCCACCCTGCCGCTTGCCCGTCACTACGACGTCCAGGCCTCGACCGGCCGAGGGCTGGGGCTCGTCGCCTCCCTGTCGCTCGAGTGCGGCGCCCACAGCCTTGGGGCGGAGGGCAAGGTCATCTGGTTCTGCATCGGCGACCCGCAGGAGCACACGGTCGACGACCTCCTCGAGGCCTGGGGTCGAGAGGAGCCCCCGGTCGAGGAGCTGCCTCCAGAGCCTGCGAACGTGGTGCTTCTCGACATGCCGGCGACGCTGTGGCTGTCGGCTCGACAGCACCACGACGCGATCCTCCGTGAGCTCACGCTCTATGGCGCTGAGCACCGCGTCGACGCCGACCTGACGGCTGCCGACCTTGCACGCAGGTCCATCTCCGACGCCCTCATGGTGAAGCTGGAGGAGGCGGAAGCCTCCGGTCTCACCCGCCCGGCGCTACCGACCGGACATCCGAGCCCCCTGCCCTGGGTGGTCGACGACCTCGATCTCGAGCTTCGAGTGCCCGTGGACGGCGCCCCAGGTTTCATCGCGCTTCAGGACGCTCTCGACCTGGCGGAGCGTCTGGCGGTCAGTGGCCGCCTCCTCATTCACCCCGCCCTGCCCGAGATCATCGCTGTCCGCGACTGGGCCTGCGAGCAGGTCATCTCCCAGCTCGCCGGCAGCCCGGCCATGGCGTGGCCGGGCACCGCCCAGCACCGGTTCGAGACCGACAGCCACGCTCGCTTCGAATCGGCCGCCCTCGAGTGGGACCCCACGGTCGCTCGCGACTCCGAGCGGGGGGTCGTGGCCGCGGACGAGGCGAACCGCATCGTCGCCGTGAGCCGGCCGCTCGCCGACCTCCTGGGATGGGCGGTCGACGAGCTGGTGGGGCGGCGGGTCGTGACCCTCATCCCGCCGGCCCTCCGAGAAGCGCACGTGGCCGGCTTCACTCGCCACCTGAGCACCGGCGAAGCGCACATCCTCGGCGTACCGATCGTGCTGCCGGTGCTGCATGCGGACGGCCGTGAGATCGTCTGCAGCTTCCTCGTGGAGCGGGCTGCACCGGCGCCTGGACCTGCGGGCCCCGCCATCTACCTGGCCTGGATCGAGCCGCTCCGGCCCTGAGGCCGCCGCTCGCTCAGACCAATGGCGGCCTGCCCGTCGCCCGGTACACCGTGACGTGAGCGCGGCTCTCTCCGCCGAAGGGCGTACCGGCCCAGTCGGCCCACCTCACCTCTCGCTCGAGCCCCGCCATCTGCGCCATGAGGTCGAGCTCGGCGGGCCACGCGTAGCGGTGGTTGGCGGGGTACAGGCGCACCGACGCGTCGGAGAAGACGGCTTGGGTGGTGTGCAGCATCTGGTTCACCGGGTCGTGCAGCACCGTCTCGATCGAGATGGTGGTCTCCTTCATGATGCGCGGCCGCACCAGGCGGTTGTGACGGAATGCGCCCAGGTCGGGAATCCAGGCCTCGATCATGAACGCCCCGTCGGGCGAGAGGTGGCGAGCGGCGTTGGCGAAGCAGGCCACCTGCGCCTGCTGATCGGGAAGGGCGAAGATCGTGTTGACAGCCAGGACGACGAGCGAGAAGTCACTACCGGCGTCGACCGACGCAAAGTCGCCGATCCTTACCGGGATCGCGTCGCCCCCTGCCTTCTCCCGCAGTCGGGCCACCATCTCCGGCGACGCTTCGACGCCGTGCACCTCCACGCCTCGAGCCACGAGGGGGATCGCCAACCGCCCGGTTCCGATCCCCAGCTCGAGCACCGGACCACCGGCGGCGAGCTCGGCGATCCGATCCACGGCGGCATCGGTCTCCCACTCGTCCTCATACAGCGTGTCGTACTCGTCGGCTATGCCCGACGAGCCGTACTGGGTGGGGTCGAACTCGCTCATCGGCGGACCCTACTTCGCAGCGCTTCGGGTAGGAGATGGCCATGCCAGACACCCGCCCGCATCGTTCTCGGCCGGCCGGTGCGGCCACGCCGCTCATCGAAGCCACCGCCGGCGCCGTGTCCGCCGTCGTGTTCGGCATGGGCAGCGGGCTCCGGCGCGCCCGCGTCTTCCACCCGACCGGCGTCGCGTTCCAAGCGACGTTCGTCGTCAGCGGCGGGGCCCACGGTGCCCCGCTGCTCGACGTGCCCGCTCGTCACCCGGCGGTGGTCCGCCTCTCCAGAGGGGTGGGTCTGCCCGAGCGCTTTCCCGACATCCTCGGCCTGGCGGTCCGGTTGGTCGATGCGCACGGCCCGGGACGCCACCAGGACCTGCTCGTGGCCACCTCCGGTTCCGCACCCCTGCTGCGCCACCTGCTGGTGCCCGCACGAAGCTTCGACCATGGCCGCATGTCGGCGCTCCTCCCCTACGCCATCGGACAGCGCCGGGTGATCTTCGGAGCGCGGCCGCTCCGCGCCGGCGGTGGCCCGACCACCCGGCTTGCCGACCTGGCTGGCGAGCTGGGCTCCGGTCGCCTTCGCTTCGTCATCGAGGCCGCCGAGGCCACGGGTCCTTGGGCGGAGATCGGTGTGCTCGAGGTGGGCGCGCCTCTCTCTTCCTCCGACGCCGAGTCCCTGCGCTTCAACCCGGCCAACGCCGGAGGCGGCGTCGAACCGGTGGGGGCGCTCCAGGCGGTCCGCCGCCTCGCCTATCGCGGCAGCCAGGCGACCCGACCCACGGACTGACCTGCAAAACGAATTGTGGCGGTGGCGCCTTCGCGACCGCCACGGGGTACGAGAAGCACATGGCTGATCTCTCCGAAGGCGACGAAGTGACCTGGAAGTCCCATGGCGGCGAGGCCGTGGGAAAGGTGAAGAAGAAGATCACCGAGGACACCAAGGCGGCCGGCCGGCAGGTCCGGGCTTCGGAGGACGAGCCGCAGTACCTCGTGCAGAGCGACAAGAGCGGTGGCGAAGCGGTGCACAAGCCTTCCGCCCTGAAGCGGAAGCGGAAGCCGTCCTCGGGCGATCAATCGGCCTGACGCTCAGCTCGCTCCAAGAGCTACCGCGCGACCTCGGGCAGAATGGCGCCTTCCCTAGGCGCAGCTTCGAGAGGACGCGACCGTGGTGACGCAGCGGTCGACAATCTCCATCGAAGCGGTGCCGGGGCCGATCGTGGCCGCTGTCGTCGCCGCGCTGTACTTCGCCCTCGCTCAGTACGTCATCTGGCTGAACGATCCGGTCAACGCCGGATCCGGCTACTGGCCGGCCGCCGGCGTGACCCTGGCCGCCCTCCTGCTCCTTCCCGTGCGGCGATGGGCCTGGGTGCTCGGTGCCGTCGTGGTCGCCGAGACCGTCGGGGGCCTCGTGCACGACTACCCGCTGGCCGTGTCGCCCTGGTGGGCGGCGGGGAACGCTATCGAGCCCCTCGTTTCCGCCACTCTGCTCCGTCGCCTGGGTCGGGGTGCCGGTCGCCTCTCCCCGCTCAGCGATCTCCTGCTGCTTCTCGCGGCCGGCGTGGTCGTCGGGCCGCTGGTCGGCGCGCTCATCGGCGGCACGGGCTCCTCGATCGTGCTCGATAAGGCGTGGACGGACACAGTCGCCGCATGGTGGGTGGGGGACGGCCTCGGCGTGCTGGTCGTGGTGCCCCTGCTCCTGTGCCTTCGCGAGCCACAGGTACCTCACCGCAAGCGGCTCGAGGGCTATGCGCTCGCCGCATGCCTGGTCGTCGTCCCTCTGGGCGCGTACAAGCGCTGGGATGCGGAGTGGGACCTCGTCCTGCCCTACCTCCTCTTCCCCATCATCCTGTGGGCGGCCATCCGCTTCGGCATCCGCGGCGCGGCCGTGGCCGGCTTCACGCTCGCGGCGGTGACCAACTTGGCCACGGCGCTCGAGTTCGGACCGTTCCATGAGCCGGGAAAGGCCGGCCTCTCGCTGACCGTGCTGCAGCTCTTCCTGGGCCTGCCGCTCACCGTGGGGCTCGTCGTGGCCAACGTCGTGACCGACGTGCTCAACCGCACCCGCGCCTTCGAACAGCAGCGCTCCGTCGCGGATGCGCTGCAGCTGGCCGTGCTCCCGGAAGGCATGCCCGTCGTGCCCGGCTTCCAGCTGGCGGCCCGCTACGCCCCGGCCATCGACGACGCCACCATCCACGTCGGGGGTGACTGGTACGACGCCTTCGAGCTGCCGAGCGGCGCCATGGCGTTGGCCGTGGGAGACGTCGGCGGCCACGATCTCCCCGCAGCCGTGGTCATGGCTCAGCTCCGGAACGGGCTCCGAAGCCTCTTCATGGACAACGAGGATCCCGCTTCCGCCCTTGCCTCGCTCGACCGCCAGCTGGCCGTGACCTTCGACGGCCTCTTCGCCACGGCCATCAGCGCACGCCTCTCCGGGGGAGAGGTCACCTGGTCCAACGCCGGCCATCCGCCCCTGTTGCTCGCACCGGCGGACGGGTCGGTGCGCTATCTCGCCGGCGATCCCGATCCGATGCTCGGCATCGGCGAGGCGACCTATTCGGTGCAGACCACGCACCTCGAGGTGGGGGACGTCCTGATCGGGTTCACGGACGGTCTCATCGAGCACCGGAGCTGGTCACTGGACGATGCCCTCGACCACCTGGCCGAGCTCGTCAAGGGGGCACCGACACGCGACCCCGAGACCCTGTGCGACCTGCTCCTGGAAGGTGGCCTCGGCGGTCGTCCCCGAGAGGACGACGTCTGCGTGCTCGTGCTCCGCCGCACCGCATAGCGCCTGCGCGTCCCGCCGAGCCCGGTCAGCAGAGCGCGGGATGCGGGAGGTAGGCGCCGGTCGCAGCTGAGCTTCCGCTGGCCAGCAGCGGACCCCAGGGGCGCACCTCCAGCCCGGCGGCCACCGCGACGTGCAACGCCCACTGGTGTGCACCGGTGAACCGCGGGATCCTCGCCGTCTCGCCCGGCGTCACGCCGGCCAGGCAGGCCACGAGCAGATCAGCGGCCGCCTCGTCGTCGGTCGCGGCCAGGCGACGCGGACCGGCGGGGCCAGCCACGGCGTACCCCCGTTCCGGGTACACGAGGAGCCTGCCGTCGTCGCCGCGGAGATAGGTCAGGTCCGCTCCGCACGGGCCGCCTCGGAGCTGCGTCGTCAGGTGCTCGACGAAACGGAGATCGCCGCCGTCACCCGGCCGCACCGCAGGCGGGGGCACCAGGTGTTCGGTGCGGACGGGACCCGTGGCCGTCAGCGATGGATGCGCCACCATGCCGGCGATCTGGGCGTACAGACGGATGGCACGGGGATCTGCGGTGGCACAGATCATCCGGGCCTCCGCGCCGTCCGAAGCGGCGAGGGCCGCACCGAGCAGCGCCCGTCCGACCCCGCGGCTCTGGAGATCGGGATCGATGAACAGGTGGGCCAGCAGCCACAGGCTGTCGCGTCGCGCCGCCTGGCTGAAGCCGCAGACGGCGCCGGCGGCGTCCGTCGCGACGGTGGAGCACGTCGGATCGGTGCGCAGGAGGTGTCCGATGGTGTCGGCCGTCGGCCCCGGGGGCGACGCGCCGAGGCCCATCTGCCGGCGCAGGCGAGCCAGCGCAGCATCTTCGATCGCCGCGCAGGAAGCGACGTCTGCCATGGTCATTCGGCGAAGGGGCACCACCCGGCGAGCATCGCCGATCTGGCTGCCCAGCGACAGCGCGCACCTCTACCCGGGGCGGGCTACGGAATGGCTCGGTGCAGGGCGCTGTTCGACGTTGCATGTCATCTTCTCGTCCGTTGGCGCTCTCGATCCTCGATCTGGCCATCATCAGCCGGGGTCAGACGCCGCAGGACGCGCTCGGCGGCAGCGTGGCGCTGGCCCAGCGGGCGGAGGAGCGTGGCTACCGCCGGGTCTGGTACGCCGAGCACCACAACATGGCTTCGATCGCCTCGTCGGCGACGAGCGTGCTGATCGCCCACGTCGCCGCGCACACTCGCACCATCCGGCTGGGGGCGGGCGGCATCATGCTTCCGAACCACTCGCCGCTCACCATCGCCGAGCAGTTCGGAACCCTCGAGTCGTTGCACCCGGGACGCATCGACCTCGGTCTGGGTCGCGCACCGGGTAGCGACCAGAACACGATGCGGGCCCTGCGACGCGACCCGCGGGCGGCCGACACGTTCCCGCAGGACGTCCTCGAGCTACAGGCCTTCCTGTCGGACGAGAGCCGCATCCCCGGCGTGGAGGCGATCCCCGGTCGCGGCACCAACGTCCCGCTCTACATCCTCGGCTCGTCGCTGTTCGGCGCCCAGCTGGCTGCGATGCTGGGGCTTCCGTACGCCTTCGCCTCGCACTTCGCACCCGAGGCGCTGCAAGCCGCCGTGGCCACCTATCGCCAGGCGTTCGAGCCGTCTGCGCAGCTCGACCGGCCGTACGTGATCGCGGGGGTCAACGTCATCGCCGCCGACACCGAGGCGGAGGCGCAGGAACAGCTGCTCACCGTCCGCCGGTCGCGCGTCGCCCGCATCGTCGGCCGTGACCGTCGTTACACCGACGAGGAGGCGGACGCACTGCTGCGGTCGCCTCAGGGCCGTCAGATCCTGCAGATGATGCGCTACACGGCCGTCGGCACCCCCGATGCGGTGAAGGAGTACCTCGATGCGTTCGCCGAGCACGCCTCGGCCGACGAGCTGATCACAGTGCACGCGAGCCGCACGCTCGACGAGAAGCTCCGCTCGATCGATCTCCTGGCCGACGTCAGCGAGCTGGCCGAGGCGCCGGCCGGAAGCCTCAGCCGGTAGCTCGGCGCCGCCGGCCCACCTAGGTTCGTCACCATGCCGGTGGACGACGCCATCCTCAATCGCACGACCTGGAAGCTTCCCAACGCCCTGGCGCTGATCGGGTCGCGGGCCGGTGACGAGCGCAACGGGATGACGGCGTCGTGGGTGACGCAGCTGTCGATGGACCCGGTGCTGATCGGCGTCGGCATCGACAACACCGCGGTGACGCACCGGTTGATCGCCGCCGGTGGGTCGTTCACCGTGAACCTGTGGGACGCCACCGATACCCGCGTGTTCGTGAAGTTCTCCAAGCCCGCCACCGATGACGGTGCGACGTTGAACGGTCGACCGGTGCGGGCGGCGACCACGGGTGCACCGATCTTCGAGGAAGCCGTCGCCTGGATGGACTGCGTCGTCCGCCACACGATCGACCTCGGCACCCACACCCTGTTCGTCGGCGAGGTCGTCGACGGCGCGATCCGCGACGACGACGCCCGGCCGGCCAGCACGCAGGACACCCGCATGAAGTACGGCGGCGTCAAGCGCCACTGACGTTCGGCGCCCTCCCGGGGTTGCCATAACACTCATGTTGAGTATTATGGCGGCAGGAGGTTGTTCGATGACCATGACGGTGCAACAGCGGGCCGAGCTACCGGTGACCACGGCGCTGCTGACCGACCACTACGAGCTCACCGCCCTCGAGGCGGCCCTGCAGTCCGGAGTCGGCGCTCGTCGATCGGTGTTCGAGGTCTTCGCTCGCCGCCTGCCGCACGGCCGGCGCTACGGCGTCGTCGCCGGCGTCGCCCGGGTGATCGAAGCGATCGACTCGTTCCGCTTCGACGCTGACGTGGTGGAGTGGCTGGACCGCACCGGGATCGTGAACAGAGCCACCCTCGAGTGGCTGGCCGACTACCGCTTCAGCGGCAACATCGACGGCTACCGGGAGGGCGAGCTGTACTTCCCGCACTCGCCCGTCCTGACCGTCGAGGCCACGTTCGCCGAGGCGCTCATCCTCGAGACGGTCATCCTCTCGATCCTCAACCACGACTCGGCCATCGCCTCGGCGGCGGCACGGATGGTGGATGCGGCGGCCGGCCGGGTGCTCATCGAGGGCGGCGGGCGGCGGACCCACGAGGCGGCCGCCGTGGACTGCGCACGGGCGGCATACCTGGCCGGCTTCGACGTGACCTCGAACCTCGAGGCCGGCCGGCGCTACGGCATCCCCACTGCCGGCACGACGATGCACGCCTTCACGCTGGCCCACAGGGACGAACGCAGCGCGTTCGAGGCGCAGATCCAGGCCTTCGGTGCCGGTACCACCTTCCTCGTCGACACCTTCGACACCGCAGATGGCATCGAGGCGGCGGTGGCGGCTTGCGCGGCCGTGGGCGGAGCGCCGGGTGCCATCCGGATCGACTCGGGTGACCTGGCCGAGGAGGCCCGAAGCGCGCGAGCGCTGCTCGACCGGCGAGGCGCGACCTCGACCCGCATCGTCGTGTCAGGCGACCTCGACGAGCACAGCATCGCCCAGCTGGCGGAGGCGCCGGTGGATCGCTACCTCGTCGGCACGCAGCTCGTCACCGGGTCGGGCGCGCCGACCGCCGGCATGGTCTACAAGCTCGTCGCCATCGCCGACTCGGAGAGCTCGCTCGTGCTGCGACCGGTGGAGAAGCGGTCGAAGGCCAAGGTCAGCATCGGCGGCCGCAAGCATGCGACCCGCCTCCTCGACGACGAGGGGTACGCGTACGACGAGCACGTGGTCGTGCGAGCCGTTCCCCATCGGCCCGGCGGCGACGGGCCGTTCGGCCGGTTGCTGCAGGTGCCGTTCATGCGGGATGGCCGAGCCGTGCCGGGCACCACCCTCGACGAGGCCCGCGCCCACTGCGCCCAAGCCCGGTCGGAGCTGCGGCCGATGCATCGCGACCTCACGCCCGGCACGCCCGCGCTCGACGCAGCACCCGCACGATGACCCTTCCGCCGAACCACCCCGCACAGGAGACCTCGACCATGAGCGATGCCACCGTCACCACCGACACCACCGATCCCGGAGGCGCCGCCCTGAGGCGAGGCCTGCTGATCGTCGACCTGCAGAACGACTTCTGCGAAGGAGGCTCGCTCGCCGTGGCGGGTGGTGCCGCCGTCGCCCAGGCGGTCGGCGGCCTGGTGGCCAGCGGCGTGTACGACGTCGTCGTGGCCAGCCAGGACTGGCACGGCGACCCGGGAGACCACTTCGCCGCAGCTGGCGCGGAGCCGGACTACACCACCACCTGGCCCGCTCACTGCGTGGCCGACACCCCGGGGGCCGACATCCACTGGGCCTTCGCCGTCGGGTTCGACTCGGCCGGCGTCGACCCGGCACGCGGTCCGATCGACTTCATCGTTCGCAAGGGCTTCGATCGGGCTGCGTACTCGGCCTTCGAAGGCACCGTCGTCGGAAGCGAAGGCCAGGCGCTGGCGGACGAGCTGGCCGCGCGCGGCGTCCGGGCACTCGACGTCGTCGGGATCGCGACCGACTACTGCGTGGCGGCCAGTGCGACGGACGCCGCGTCGAGCGGCCTGGCGACACGGGTGCTGCTCGAGTTCTGCGCCGGCGTGGCGCCGGAGACGACGGCAACCGCCGTCGCCGCCATGGTCGACCGTGGCATCGAAGTGGTGGGCCGACCATGACCGACGGCGGGGAGGCGGAGTTCCTGGCGGGCTACGACATGGCCGCCTTCCCGCCGACGGCGGTGACCGTGGACGCGGTGACGCTCACCATCCGTCAGGGCCGGCTCTCGGTGCTCCTCATCCAGCGCGACGGCCATCCCCACCGAGGCGCGTGGGCGCTGCCCGGAGGGTTCAAGAGCCCCGAGGAGGACCTCGACACGGCCATGCGTCGGGAGCTGGAGGAAGAGACCGGCATCCAGGTGGCGGCCGGGCACGTCGAGCAGCTCCGCACCTATGGGAACCCAGGCCGCGACCCTCGTGGCCACGTCGTGACGGTGGCCTACCTGGCCTTCGTCCCGGACCTACCCCTTCCGACCGCCGGCAGCGACGCGCGGCTCGCCCGGTTCTGGCCCGTCGAGGACCTGGAGGCGCCGGACGGCCCCCCGCTGGCCTTCGACCATGCCGAGGTCATCGCCGACGGAGTAGAGCGCGCCCGGTCCAAGCTGGAGTACACGAACCTGGCCACCCGGTTCGTCGAGGAACCCTTCACCGTGGCTGATCTCCGGCGTGTGTACGAAGCGGTGTGGGGCACCGAGGTGCACCCCAACAACTTCCGCCGGAAGGTGACGGGCACACCGGGCTTCGCCGCGGACACGGGACAGAGGGTCAACCTCGGGCGTGGCAAGCCCGCCGAGCTGTTCCGCCGCACCGAGCCGACCACGCTGGCCATCCCGATCCTCCGAACGACCGACGACCAAGGAGCGCGACCGCGACCATGACCGCTCCGGAGAGGTGCAAGCCATCGCGGATGCACGCACCTATGCCCTCTACATCCTCACCGACTGGGACATCCCCTTCGTCGACGACGGCACCCGCGACGGGGAGCACCTGCGCGGCACGATGACCGAGCACTTCCGGGTGGCGCTGGCCGCCCGGCCCGAACGCTCCATCGTCGTCCGGGGAACGAGGCAGAACCGGCTGTCCGCGGCCACGGCTGCCATCGATCGCCTCGTCCTGCGGCCCTAGTTCGGAGGGGCCGCGCCTCACCGTCGACCGCCCCGGGCCGGGCCGTGTCGTACCCTCGGGGCACGTGACGATGGACGTGGCGGCGCCGATCTCGATCTCCAAGTGGGCGGAGCTGTCGGCCGCTCGCGCCCATACGAGGGAGGTCGTGAGCAGCCTGACTCGCGACCTGGCCGACTCGGCGGAGCTGGTGGCGACGGAGCTGCTCACCAACGCCCTGCTGCACGGCGGGGGCCGTGGCACCCTGCACGTGACGGCGACCGAGGCAGGCGTGCGCATCGGGGTGCAGGACCTGGAGCGCCGCAGCCCGGTGGTCGCTGTCGCCTCGGAGACGTCCATGACCGGGAGAGGGCTGCGCCTGGTGGCCGCGCTGAGCTCGACCTGGGGCGTCACGCCCGCCCAGGACGGCAAGGAGGTCTGGGCCGAGCTGGCTCCTGGCCCGACCCACGAGCTCGGCTCGACCGATCTGCTCGACCTCTGGTCCGACGCCGACGAGGGCTTCGGAAACGGGGCGGGCGTCCGCTATCACGTCGTTCTCGGGCAGGTGCCCACCGACCTGCTGCTACGGGCGAAGTCCCACGTCGACAACCTGGTGCGCGAGTTCAAGCTGGCGTCGTCCACCGAGGCGGAGGCCGGGAGCACGCCGAGCCCGTCGGCTCACCTGGCCGAGCTGATCGACACGGTCGTCCACCGCTTCGTGGAGGCGCGGGAGGGCATCAAGCGCCAAGCCGTCGCCGCGCACGACGCCGGCTCCAGCCACACCCAGCTCGAGCTCCACCTTTCTCACGAGGCGGCGGAGGCGGGCGAGGCGTACCTGGCCGCGCTGGACGAGGTCGACGCCC
>CADCTF010000017.1 GCA_902805655.1 uncultured Acidimicrobiales bacterium | reverse complement strand
CCGCCTCCTCCGCCTCCGCCGACGACGCTCCAGGACCCGCCACCTCCTCCTCCTCCGCCGACAACGCTGCCGGAGCCGCCGCCCACCACGCTCCCCGAGATCAGCGCCCCGGATCCCACACCCGTGACGCCGGCACCGGCCCCGCAGCGGGACGAGCCCGACCGCTCCGCCAAGCAGCCGAAGGGCAAGGGAATCGTCGATCGGCTTCGCGGCCGCTGATCCTGCGCGAGCAAGAAATCCGCTGAACGCTGTCACACCCTCGCCGTAGGGTGACCGGCATGCCAGCGGTCGTCAGTGAAGGGCTCGTCAAGAAGTTCGGCAAGACCGAGGCCTTGCGAGGCGTCGATCTTCAAGTCGAGCGGGGCACTGTGGTCGGCATGCTCGGTCCGAACGGGGCCGGCAAGACCACGATGGTCCGCATCCTCACCACGCTGCTGCCCCCCGATGGCGGGCGAGCGCTCATCGACGGCATCGATGTGGCCCGTGAGCCGCAGAAGGTCCGCGCCCGCATCGGCTTGACCGGTCAGTACGCCGCCATCGACGAGCGCCTCACCGGGCGGGAGAACCTCGAGCACATCGGGCGGCTCTTCCACATGGGTCGTGCGCCAGCGCGCCAGCGCGCCGGCGAGCTGCTGGAGCGCTTCGACCTGGTGGACGCCGGCGACCGGCTGGTGAAGGAGTACTCGGGCGGCATGGGCCGGCGGCTCGACATCGCCATGAGCCTCATCGCCAAACCATCGGTCCTCTTCCTCGACGAGCCGACCACCGGCCTCGACCCCAGGAGCAGGCTGGCCATGTGGGACCTGATCGAGGAGCTGGTGGCCGAGGGCACCACGACCCTGCTGACCACCCAGTACCTCGACGAAGCAGATCGCCTGGCCCACCGCATCGTGGTGATCGACCATGGCAGCGTCATCGCCGAGGGCACGGCAGAGGAGCTGAAGCGTCAGATCGGCGGAGAGCTGCTGGAGGTCACGGTCCCCGATCGGGCGTCGCTCCCCGACGCCGCACGGGTGCTCGGCTCCATCGGGTACGGGGCGCCGCAGGTGGACGACGCGCTGGGGCAGGTCACCGTCTCCATCGACAGGAGCATCGGCATCGTGCCCGCTGCGGTCCGGGCGCTCGACCTCGCCGGTGTGAAGGTCGACGACGTCGTGGTGCGCCGCCCCTCGCTCGACGACGTGTTCCTGTCACTCACCGGTCACACGACCGAAGACACCCCGGAGGATCCCCGCTGATGGCTGCCGTCGACACCTTGCCGGAGCAACATGGGTCTGCGCCCTCGGGCGGCATGTGGGTCCTCCGCGACAGCTGGACGGAGGCGAGCCGTCACCTCCGCATCATCCCCCGCAACACCGAGCTGCTGGTGTTCGCCATCATCCAGCCGATCATGTTCGTGGTGCTGTTCGTCTACGTCTTCGGCGGCGCCATCGCCGCTCCGCCGGGCTTCGACAACTACAAGCAGCAGTACCTGCTGCCGGGCATCTTCGCCCAGACCGTCCTGTTCGGGTCGGCGTTCACGGGCGTCGGCCTGGCCGAGGACCTCACCAAGGGCCTGGTCGACCGCCTCCGCTCGCTGCCGATGGCCCACCCAGCCGTCATCATCGGCCGCACGCTGTCCGACCTGGTGAGGAACGTCCTCAGCTTCGCCGTCATGCTGGGCGTGGCCTTCGCCGTCGGCTTCCGCATCCGAGGATCCATCGGGGACGCGGTCATGGCGACCCTGCTCTTGTTCTTCTTCGCCTACGCCTTCAGCTGGATCCAGGCGCTGATCGGCCTGTCCGTCGGCTCCGTCGAAGCCGCCAACTCGGCCGGGTTCATCTGGATGTTCCCGCTGACGTTCGTGTCTTCGGCCTTCGTGGACACCGCCAGCATGCCGAGGTTCCTGCGGCCGGTCGCGGACTTCAACCCCTTCACCAAGGTCACCAACGCGACTCGTGCGCTGTACAACGGCATCGACCCCGGTGCCGACCTCTGGTGGGCCATCGGCTGGGCGGTCGGCATCACCGTGGTCTTCGCCGTGCTGTCCATCCGGAAGTTCAACCGGGCAGCGAGCAAGTAGCCGTCGACAAGTTCGAGAGCTACTTGCGGCAGAGCACCTCGCCGTGCACCACCACGAACCAGGCGTCGTCGTCGGCTGCCCACTCCCGCCAGCCGGCCGCCAGGTCCTCCAGCTCGGCCGCAGTGGCGAGATCGCGGGCAGTTGCCTGCTCGGCGAAGGTCGAGGCCACCACCCGGTCGGCCCAGAGCCCGCCCCACCACGCACGGTCTTCGGGCGTGGCGAAGCACCACACCGAAGCCGACGGCTGCACCGACGAGAAGGCTGCGGATCGGGCCCAGGCGAGCAGGTGGCGGCCGGCCGACGGCTCCGTGCCGTTGCCGCGAGCGAGCCGGTCGTAGATCTGGCGCCAGCGGTCGAGCCGCGGGCTCGCCGGGAACCACGTCATGGCGTCGTAGTCCGAGTCCCGCGCCGCCACCACGCCGTCGTCACGCACCACCCGTCGCATCTCGCCCAGCGCCGCCACCGGATCCGTGAGGTGCTGGAGCACCTGATGGGCGTGGACGACGTCGAACGTGGCGTCGTCGAACTCCAGGGCATAGGCGTCGGCCACCGAGAACTCGACGTTCCCCACCCCCGCGGCCTGAGCTTCCGCTTGCGCGGCCTCCACCACCGAGACCGCGGCGTCCACGCCGACCACCGAGCCGTCCGACAGGCGGCGGGCCAGGTCGATGCTGATGGTGCCGGGCCCGCAGCCGACATCCAGGAGGCGCGTGTCGGGCCGCAGGTGCTCGAGCAGGTAGGCGGCCGAGTTGTCCGCCGTCCTCCAGCGATGCGAGCGCAGGACGCTCTCATGGTGTCCGTGCATGTACTGGTCGGGGGTCACGGCCCGACTCTCGCCCATGCCGCGGACGCCGGCAAGCTCCCCAATCCGACCCCCCTCCTGCGACCATGCACGGCACCTCGGCGCCTTGGCCGGGTCGCACGGACGTGAGGGCCCAGGCCACCGGCCTGCGATGAGTCAACGGACGGTACGGTGACCGGGTGGCTGGCAAGGTCTTCCGTCGACAGGTGTCCCTCGGTGTCGTGGTGTGGATCGTCGTCGGCGTGGTGGTCGTGGCGAGAGAGGGCTTCCTCGACGACCTCGGCTCCATCTCGGCCGTGCTGTCGGCCGTGCTCGGCGTGGCGGTCTGGCCCCTCGTGCTGCTGAACGTCCACTTCGGCATCTGACGTCCGGGACCGTCAGCCGGCTGGCTCTGCAGGCTCCGAGCTCTCTTCCGGATCCGCGTACCTGAACTCGTCGACCGGCCTGGTCGCCGGTGTTGGGGTACCGACGCGGAGGCGGTTGCCGTCGGGGTCGGTCAGCGAGATCTCTCGCGCCCATCCACTGTCTTGCACCTCGACGTCGAACTCGTCGGCGAGGGCGTCGACATCGGCCACCCGTAGGTACACGAGCGTGTTGGGCGTGGCGTCGCCGGTGTGCTCGGAGAGGAACAGCCGTGTTCCGGCACGTCCCGACCGGGCGATGGAGACGGTCGTCGGGAAGTCGGGGCCGAACTGGTGCTCCCACTCCTTCTGGAAGCCGAGCCGCCGATACCAGGCCGCGGCGGCTCGCGCATCAGCGACTCGCATGAACGGGATGTTCTCTTCGACGACCGCTGACGGGTCGTTGGCTTGCTTGCTCACGTTGGAGCCCTTTCGGTGAGCAGCCGGTGCGACGAGCTCGGCTCGGGCCGCGGCGTATCCGATGGCGCGATCTTCTATGTGCTGGCGGATCCGTCGCTTGAACGCTCGCTGTCGAGTCATGGCCACCTCGGCTGTTGCCACGGACGCTCCCCAGCAGCTGTCCGGCGGCACAGCAAGGTCGGTACGACTCGACCCGAGAGCTCTTACGTCTCCCTTTGCCCGTCGGACGATCGCTGGGGGGATCGACCGTAGGCTGGGCGCGGATCAGCGCCGTACGTGCACGCTACGTCGGCGGTCGAGGGCACCGCAAGGGGTCCTCGCACACGGTTGCCGGGTGGGCCGGGTGGGGTGGCGGGCGGGGCGGCTCAGCCCTCGTGCAGACGGCGTCGGAGCTGCACGTAGACCTCCACACCGACCACCGCCTCGAGCTCGTCGGCCAACGAATCCACTACCGGCCGGTCACCTACGTAGGCGCGGTCGCCCTCGGTGCAGCACCAGGCCATCGTCTCGCCTTCGTCACCCCAGTCGTCCCGCGTCCACCGCCGCACCGTCGCCACCTCGGTGCCGCCGCCGGTCGGTTCCCAGTCCACTCGGATCGGGAGCTGCCAGCACACCGAGGGCTTCCAGTCGATCGGTGACTCCCCCGTCGCAAGTGCCTCGACGTGCAGCGCACAGCCCGCGCCGCCCTCGAAGCCCGGCCGGTTGAGGAAGATGCACGCCCCGTCGACCACCCGGGTGAAGGTCCTCGACTCGTCGGAGAAGATGCCGCCGTCGACTGCCTCGGCGTGGTGCTGGAAGCGCGACGGCTCGACGGTCGCGGCCAGGGCGCTGATGCGACGGGCTTCGTCCTGATCACCGAGCTCTGCGCCCACCGAGCAGCAGCCTTGGCCCAGCTCGGGAGCCGGCTCGTCGAGGATGCCCAGGCAGCCGCGCCCCCAGATGCAGGTCCAGCGCGAGAGCAGGAACGACCGGTCGAAGCGCCAGACGGTGTCGCCGTCGTCGATCTCGAGCTGGTCGTCCACCACACGGAGGCTACGGGCCTGGCCGACCAAGCAGTCACCGACGCGCGGCGCTGCGGGGATACTTGCGACATGGAGCCTCGCCAGCTGGTAGCCGCCCGGGGGCTCGTTCCCGCTGCCGCCGCGGCGCTGGCCGGCTCGGCCTTCGCGGCCCTTCCCTTCGAGCGGCTCGGGCCCGTGAAGACGTTGCTCAAGCAGTTCTTCTCCCCCGAGCCATGGTCTGCGGCCGACGAGACCGCGCTCGCAATCGCGGTCGGGCCCGGCGCGGGTTGGTGGCGGGAGCCGCTCGCCGACGATCTGGCGCTCGAGTACGGGTGGACCTCGGGTCACTTCGAGCTTCGGGTCGACGTCGTGGGGGCGGTGCCGGAACCTGCCGCTTCGGCGGCCGCCGATCCGAGCTTGCCCGACCCGGGCGTCGAGGATGACGTGCTGGCCACCACCTTCGACAGCCCGATCGTGCCCGAGGTGACCCCGAACCCCCGGACGCTGATGTTCCGCACTGGTCCCATCCATCGCGGCGACAGCCGTTCCTACCTCTCGGGCGAGGACGCCGACGACCCTCGGGTCGCCGGCCTGTTCTCGTCGTTCCCGGAGCTGGCGACGGTTCTGGTGGCCAGGGACTTCGTGGCCCTCACGCTCCGCCAGGCCGGCCGCTGGCCGGCACTCGTGGGCCCGGTGCTGCGGGCCCTGGTCGACCGCTTCCCGGGCACCGGGGCGCCCGACGGGACGGAGCCCGCCGACGAGCCGGGGCCGGGCACGGAGCAGACGCCCGCCTCTGCACGCGCCGCTCGTTCAGCGAGCGCCGGCGGCACGCGGCTCGACTCGGCGTGGCGAGAGCTCGGAGCGCTCGAGATGCACGATCCGGACGGTCTCGCCCGGGTGCTGGAGGCATCCCGGTCCTCCGACCCGGCCGAGCGCCAGGTGGCCGCCGCCCTCCTGGGTGACGCCGCACCCGCGGTCGCAGCGGAGACCTGGAATCGTCTCCTGGCCGATTCGAGTCGGTCGGTGCGGCGGTCGGTCGTCGACGCCATGGTCGACGCCGGGCGGGAGGAGCTCCGCCCGTCGCTGGAGCGGGCACTCGACGACGCCGACGCCTGGGTGCGCTGGAAGGCGGTGCGAGGGCTCCGTGAGCTCGGCGGCGTCGAGAGCCTCGCCGCCGTGGGTCGGGCAGCCGACGATCCCGACTTCCGAGTGCGAATGGAAGCGGCGCGAGCCCGACTCACCTGACCAGCCGACCCCCTGGAGTGTCCGCTGGTCAGACCGGGTACACGTTGCGACGAGGTCCGCCGGCTCTCGGATCGGGCACGCCACGCCGGCGGGAGCGAGGCGCGTGGGCAGGCTGGAGGGCGATCGCCGAGCGCGATGGATCTGGCGAGCCGACCGCCACGTCGCGACCGGAGACATCCCCACCGTCGTGCTGGCTGCGGCCGTGGGCTTCAGCTACTTCCTCTGCGCCCAGTTCGTGCTGTGGCTCCGGGATCTGGAGCGCGAGGGCGCCGGCTTCTGGCCAGCATCTCGAGTCCTCTCTTTGGTGGGCGCAGCCAACGTGGTCGAGCCGCTCGTCGCTGCTCTCCTGCTCGGCCCGGCCCAGGCGAGCGTTCGCCTCGCCCCCATGCCGAACCTGGCGCGGTTCATTGCCTCGGCCGTGCTCGTAGGACCTTTTGTGGGGGCGCTCATCGGCAGCACCGGCACGATCCGGGCGTTCGAGACCGACCTGGCCAGCGAGGTGGTGCAGTGGTGGATCGGCGACGGGCTCGGCGTGCTCGTGATGGCGCCGGTGCTGTTGAGCTGGAGACATCGGCCGTCCACCAGGCGCTCGAGGGCCGAGACGGTCGTCTTCTGGGCCATGGCCGGCGGCGTCACCGCCGTCGCCTTCCTCGACTGGGAAGCCCAGTGGCGCATGGTGACGCCCTACGTCGCCATCCCAGTGCTCATCTGGGCCGGGCTGCGGTTCGGCATCCGACTGGTTGACCAGGTGCTGCGAGAGGTGGCCGAGCGGCTGGCGCTGGCTTGTCGTCCCGGCGACACCGTGGCTCGCTTCGGCGGCGACGAGTTCGTGATCCTCTGTCCCCACGTGTCCGACAGGGCCGAGATCGAGGCGATCGCCCGGCGGGTCGTGGACACCGTGTCGGCCCCGATGGAGCGCGACGGAGGTCGCTTGCAGCTGGGGGCCAGCGTGGGGGTCGTGCTGGCGGGTGACGGCGAAACGTCACCCGACGGCTCATCCGCCGAGGCGACGAAGCCATGTACCGGGCCAAGCGCAGCCGGAACCGTGTCGTCTTCTCCCACACGCCCGGCGCGGCATGAGACGAGCCGGGCGGGCGATACTGGGACCATGACCGATCGAAACGTGCTGGGCGGTGAGCTGGAACCGTGCGGAACGGACCCCGTCACCGGGTTCTACCGGGACGGATGCTGCAGCACCGGGCCGGAGGATCTCGGCAGCCACACCATCTGTGCGGTCGTCACGTCGGAGTTCCTCGACCACCAGCGCCGGATCGGAAACGACCTGAGCACGCCGATGCCGCAGTACCGCTTCCCCGGGCTGACCCCCGGCGACCGCTGGTGCGTGACGGCGGCGAACTGGCTGCGTGCGCACCGCGACGGAGCCGCCGCTCCGGTCGTGCTGGCCTCCACCCACGAGCGGGCCCTCGAGGTGGTGCCTCTGGAGGTGCTGCAAGAGCACGCGGTGGACGTGCCGACCGACGCAGGAGCTCTCGAGGAGTAGTGCCCGTCGAGGGCCTGGCCCTGCCGTTCCGCCTGCTCGAAGACGGTACGGGATCGTGGGCATCCTTCCGTCCGCTGATCGGCGCGTGGTCTGACGAGCGGCGGTCCCTTGCCGTCGGCGCCGACGGGCCCGGCACGCGGCTGGTCGCGACGGCACGCCCGACGGCGGCGGATGCCGTCGACGCGCCGACCGGCCCCGGCGTGTTCGCCCTCCGCTGGTTCGATTGCCCCAGCGCAGACGCCGAGGAGTTCGTGGAGCTCTCGGCCGCGGCGTGGCCCGCCTTCGAGCAGGGAACCCCGGGCACTCGCGTGTTCGGGTTGTTCCGTGCGGGTGAGCCGGTGGGCGACGCCACCCGGTTCCTCTTGTGCACGCGGTACCCGAACCTGGCGGCCTGGGAGTCGAGCCGCTTCGACACGGGCACAGCCGAGTTCCGGCGGCGGGCCGAGCTCACGCGGCGCACCCAGGTCGGCGTGTGGCGCCTGGCATGACCGGCGGGACCGAAGCTGGCACCAACGACGACGCCCCGCTCCAGAGGAGCGGGGCGGCGTCGTTGTCGTCGTTCGTGCAGCTGCCCTAGGGCAGCTGCAGCAGGATCAGTTGATGAGGTCGAGCACCGGGCTGTTGAGCCTGATGGCGCCCATGGAGCCGTGGAACGGCACCGCTCCGAAGGTGAAGACGCCACCGTCGGAGGCGGCCAGCCAGTAGCCGGCACCGGTCGGCGACACGAGCATGGCCACGACCGGTGCATTGAGCGTCATGGCGCCGGTGGAGCCCTTGAACTCGGCCGAGCCGAAGGTGAAGACGCCACCGTCGCGGCCGAGCAGGTAGTACCCGTTGTTGTCGACGGCCGGAGCGATGTCGAGGATCGGGGCGTTCAACGTCATGTTGCCCGTCGAACCGAAGAAGCCGGCATCACCGAAGTTGAAGATGCCGCCGTCGCCGGCGACGAGCCAGTAGCCCTGACCGGACGGGGTGACCGACATGCCGACGATGGGCCGGTTGAGCGGCGCACCGGCGATGTCACCCTGGTGGACGGCGTCGCCGAAGGCATGCACGGTTCCGTCGGCCAGCACGATGAAGTAGCCAAGACCGGTCGGCGTGGGCTCGATCTCCACGGCAGGCGAGGCGAGCACGCGATCACCGAGGGAACCGTAGAAGCCGGCGCTGAAGGTGAAGATGCCACCGTCGGAGGCGACCATCCAGTAGCCGTCGTAGTCGGAGACGTCGGTCGCGCCGCCCACGATCGGCCTGTTCAGGACGATGTCGCCGGTCGAGCCGTGGAACGTGCGGTTGCCGAAGGTGAAGACGCCACCGTCAGCCGCGACCATGCGGTACCCCGACTCGCCGGTCTGCGGGCCCTGCGGGGCATCGCCGGTGACGTCGAAGGCCTGGCGTTCGTAGGTGAAGACCGGAGCCTCCGTCTGGCCGCAGGTGGCCGAGATGGAGTACACCCCGCTCGGATCGGAGTTGGCCGGGACGGTGAGCGTCGTGGAGAAGGTGCCTGTGAGCGAGACTGCGACGTCCTGCTTCTCGTCGACGCCATCACCCATCTCCCCGAATGAGACACCGAGGAAGACGTCGGCGGTGGGGGCCGTGCAGGCCGTGCCGCTCACGTTGATCACCGTGCCGGCATCACCGGAGGTCGGGGACACCGTGAGGGTGCGGGCGGGCGGAGGTGTCGTCCCGGGTGTCACGTCGAAGCTGTAGCCCTCGTACAACGCGAGCGGGTTGCCTACCGGGCCACAGGTGGCGATGACGACGTAGGCCCCCTCGGGATCGGCGGTCAGGGGAACGGTGAGCGTGGTGGTGAACGACCGGTTGTTGACAGGCACGTTCCTGCTCTCGGACACAAAGGTTCCCGTGCCATCCCTCAGAACCACGTCGGCGGTGGTCTCCCCGCACTCGCCGCCGGTCACCGTGATGACCTGGCCGGGCGGACCCGAGAGCGGCGTCACGACCAGCGTCCGGGGCGTGACGGTGAAGGCGACCGGCGTGTACCTAGAGGCGGCGTCGCTCTCCGGGCCGCAGAAGGCCACCACCTGGTAGGTGTGGTCCGTGTTGGCCAGGTCAGGCACGGTGAGCGTCGTGGAGAAGCTGCCCGTGACCACGGTGACGGTCTCGCTGTCCTGGACGGTGACCCCGCCGGTGGTCGACTCCAACCGGACGTTGGCGGTGGCCTCGGAACAGGCCGTGCCGGAGACGGTGATGTCGCTCCCGGCAGAACCGGACGTGGGCGAGACGGTCAGTGCTCCGCCGGCGCCCACTGCGGCAGACACCGGGGTGAGCCCGAGCATGGCACAGGCGGTTGCCGCCGCCAAGCCTGCGCTGACCTTCGAGAACCGGCGTCGTGACGCCGGACGAGACTGCTGTTGCATCGTTCCCCCACTTGGTGGTGATTGCCTCCGCCATGGGCAAAGGCCATGAATGGGGAGCAATCGCACCCCTTGTCGCAAAGCGTACAGATTTTTTTCACGCCGTGCGGCCAGCACAGCACATTCCGTGCTTGCTCCAAGACTTTCTCGGCCGGTACGCCGGGCATGACCGAAGACAGCAGCAGCGCATCCGACCTCGCTCGAAGCACCCGGACGCGCCTCCGTCTCGTCGAATCAGCTCACGGGCATGGGAGCACCCGGCCGACCGGGGCGCTCTTGTCGCACTCCGACAGCTGAAAGGCTTCGACGTCGTCCTCCGGCGCCTCGCGTCTCTCTGGAACGAGCGAACGCTCCGCCTCGTCTACATCGGCTCCGCCATCCGTGTCGACGATCGGCAGTTCCGACGGGTGCACCTCGCCTCGCCGACGTCGTCGCCTCGTTGGACGTGCGCGACGTACCGGAGGTCTTCGTGCAGTCCGATCCACGACCGCAGGCGACTGCGCTCGGTGTCGACCGGCCGTTCATCGTCGTCACGAGCGGGATGCTCGACCTCCTGGACGATGAGGAGCTCCGCTTCGTCCTCGGCCACGAGCTGGGCCACATCCAGTCGGGGCACGCTCTCTACACCACGATGCTGCTGCAGCTGATGCGCATGGCCGCCTCGCTGTCGTGGCTCTCCGTGGGCGCCCTGGGCCTGCGCGGCATCATCGGAGCGCTGCACGAGCGGCAGCGCAAGGCCGAGCTGTCGGGTGACCGTGCCGGGCTGCTGGCAGTGCAGGACAGTGGAGCCGGACTTCGCGTGCAGATGAGGATCGCCACCCCTTCGCCGTCGTCCGTGCCGCCGAGCTCCGGCGTTGGGTGGACTCGGGCGCGTACACCGCCATCCTCGCCGGTGACTACCCCCGGCGCGCCGACGACGGCACCGCCTCCATCCGCGACGAGGTCGGCGACGCCGCTCGCCACTACCGTCGTGCGTTCGAGGAGTCGCAGGATCCGCTCGTCTCGCTCATCCGTGACCTCGGCGGCACGGTGGCCGGCGCTCGTGACTGGGTCACCTCCCGCCTCGCCGGCAACAGCGGCACCGACCACGGCACGAACAGCGGCGGCAACCCGGAGTAGGCGTCAGCGCCAGGCGAAGACCGGCTGTTCGTAGCCGGCCACCCGTTCACTCGTGCCCTCGATGGCCACGCGCCGGAACTGGAGCAGCACCGCACCGGTCGGGGCGTGGATGAGGTCGCCGCCGATCGGCAGCTGCACGACCGGCCGCGCCGACTCGGGGATGACGACGAACCTCGGCGAGTCGGGACGGCACAGCTCGCGGAAGGAGATCCGGTGCACCGACGCCACCTCGCCCGGCTGAGGGTGCATGGGCGGATCGGCGCCGCCCCAGAGCACGACCGGCGTGATGACGTAGCCCGACCGGGTCGGGTAGTCGTCGAGCAGACCGAGCACGGCTGACACGGGCAGGTCGAGATCGAGCTCCTCCCGCAGCTCGCGCCGCGCCGCCTCGACGACACCCTCGCCGTCGTCCACCCGGCCGCCGGGTATCGCCCACTGACCCGCATGGGCCCGCATCCGGGCCGCCCGTCGGGTCAACAGCACGGCTGGGCCACCCGCCGTGCCGGCGACGCTGCCCGTGAGCCCGAGGCCCTCGGCGCCTGGGATGTCGGCCAGCCGGCCGATGCCCGGGGGCTGCGTGTCGCCACCGTGCAGCTCTGCGTCGCTGTCGACCACGACGACAGCTACCGCCGCGTGGCGCCGACCATCCAGCCCGACGTCCAGCCGGTCGTGGCGCTGCAGGTTCGTGTGGAGGTGGGCACGGAGCGCCTCGCCGAACTCGTGGTCCACCTCGCCCACAGTACGAGCCCGCTCGCGAGAATCGCCTCTGGAGCCGGCCATAGGTGCGGTACCGTCACGCCCATGCGCAGCTACTGGTATCGCCTGCCGGCCCTGAACGGGGTCGCGGGCGGCGTCGTGCGCTGACCAAGACTTCCGTTCAGAAGCCGGTGAAGAGGCAGGGGGCGACCCCTGCCTCTCGTCTTGCCCATCGAGGCAACCCGGCCTGGTAGCGGTGTGGGTTGCGAGAGGACCCACATGACTGCAGACACTGTCCACAACCGGCGCATCGCCGACGTCCGACCCCTGCGTGCGCCCGACGACCTGCGCGGCGCGCTTCCGCTGCCGGCTCATCTCGCGGCTGAGGTCGCGGCCCACCGGGAGGCCGTCCGACTCGTGCTCGACGGGGCCGATGACCGCCTGCTCGTCGTCGTCGGCCCGTGCTCGATCCACGACCCGGTCGCCGCGCTCGACTACGCCACACGCCTGGCCGGGACCGCCCGCCACCTGGCCGGTGACCTCATGATCGTCATGCGGGTCTACTTCGAGAAGCCCCGCACCACCCTCGGTTGGAAGGGGCTCGTCAACGACCCCGGGCTCGACGGCACGTACCGCGTGGACGACGGGCTCCATGCCGCGCGGCGGTTCCTGCTCGACGTGAGCCAGATCGGGCTGCCGGCGGGCTGCGAGTTCCTCGACCCCATCACCCCGCAGTACCTCGCCGACGTCGTGTCCTGGGGTTCGATCGGGGCCAGAACGGCACAGAGCCAGATCCACCGACAGCTGGCCAGCGGCTTGTCGATGCCCATCGGCATCAAGAACTCGATGGACGGTGACGTGCAGGCCGCGGTGGATGCGGTGGCGGCCAGCGCCGCGCCCCACATCTTTCCCGGCATCGATGATGACGGGCGCGCGGCCGTGTTCACCACGACGGGGAACCCCGACTGTCACGTGGTGCTCCGCGGCGCCACGGGCGGACCGAACCACGACGCCGCCACGGTGGACTCCACCAGAGCGCTGCTGCAGGCGGCCGGGCTGCGGACCGGTCTGGTGATCGACGCCAGTCACGGCAACAGCCAGAAGGAGCCGGCTCGCCAGCTCGAGGTGGTCGGCGAGGTGGCCAGACGCATCGCCGCCGGCGAGGAGGGCATCTCGGGCGTGATGGTCGAGAGCTTCATCCAGCGGGGCCGGCAGGATTTGACGCTCGGCGGTGCGGCCGGTCTCGCCTACGGCCTGAGCATCACCGACGGCTGCATTGGCTGGGACGACACCGTCACGCTGCTCGAGGAGCTGGCCGGTGCGGTCGCGGCCCGCCGCCGGGTCGGCGTCGGGGCTTGACGGCGCGCCGGCCGACGACGGTGATGCTGCTCGCCATGGCCGCCTGCTCGGTCTGGCGTACGACTTGATGAGGGCCCTGGCCTTCTCGACGTCGTACTTCGGCCACTTGGCGGCGGTCGCCTCGGAGTACCACGGCGAGCTCTTGGCGAACGGTTGCGTGGTCGCCTCGCTCAGGCCGGTGCCTCCGAGGACGTCGATCAGCTGCTTCTGGTTCAAGGCATGGACGAGGCCTAGTCCCCCTCCGTGTGACGTTTGTCACACAACCATACCCACGCCGCATCCGTTATCTGCGCGCATGTGGTGGTGCCACGGAAGCCGGACGCGCCCGCTCCTCCACCGGCGGGCGCGTCGAGCTGTCCGCCGAGCGGATTGACCGACTTTGAGGAGAACATCGGGGTAGTGAACCTGTACCTTCGGCTCGCCGTTCAGCCCCACGTGCGGCAAAGCAGTCACGACGCGGAGTTGTTTGTCTCATGGCTGAACGAGAGAAGCTGGCAGCGGTCCTCAGCGAGTTCGCACGCACGCTGACGACCGACTTCCCGGTCCAGGGCATCCTCGACCACCTCGTCCAGAGCATCGTGGATGTGGTGACGGTTACCAGCGCCGGTGTCACGCTGATCTCGGAAGGACGAGCGCCGCACTACGTGGCCGCGTCCAGTGGAGCCGCTCTCCGCTTCGAGCAGCTGCAGACCGAGCTCCGGCAGGGTCCCTGCATCCTTGCGGCCGAGCGTGGCGAGCCGGTCATCGTGCCCGACCTGTATTTCGACGTCCGGTTCCCCGTCTTCGGCCCGTCAGCCGCCGCCGGCGGCTTGGGGGCGGTCTTCGCCTTCCCCCTGCGCCACGGCGATGAGACGTTCGGTGCTCTCGACCTGTACCGGGACACTCCGGGCGAGCTCGATTCGGAGGACCTGAAGGCGGCTCAGACCTTGGCCGACGTGGCCGCCGCCTTCGTGCTCAACGCCCAGGCCAGGGACGCAGCTCGAGTCACCACCGAGCTCTTGTACCACCGGTCGATGCACGATGCCCTGACAGGCCTCCCCAACCGGATCCTGCTGCAGGAGCGGATCGAGCATGCGGCTCGACGCGCCCGCCGCTCGCACGCCAGCGCGGCCATCATCTTCGGCGACCTCGACCGGTTCAAGCTCATCAATGACGCCCACGGCCACCACGTCGGGGACCAGCTGCTGGTCGCCGTCGCCGGACGGCTCTCTCGCTTGGTGCGTCCCGGTGACACGCTCGCCCGGGTGTCCGGCGACGAGTTCGTCTTCCTCTGCGAGGACCTGGCGAACCCCGAGGACGCAGACATCCTCACCCGCCGCATCAAGGAGGCGTTCATACCGCCGTTCGTGCTCGGGTCGCTTCGGCTGACGATCGGCATCAGCGTCGGGGTGGCGTTCTCGGGACCGGGCGAGGATGTGTCCGACGGGATGGTGGCACGGGCGGACGAGGCGATGTACCGAGCCAAGCGCGCGAGCCGGAACCACGAGGAGATCATCGATCTTCGGCCCACCGTCCTGGAAGACGCCAGGCTCGACGACGACCTGAGAGTCGCTATCGATGGCAACGGGCTCCACGTCGTCTACCAACCGATCGTGCAGAGCTCGGACGGTGCCGTCAGCTGCGTCGAGGCCCTCCTGCGCTGGACACACCCGAGGCGGGGGCCGGTCCCGCCGTTGGCGGTCATCGCCGTGGCCGAGCGGAGGGGTTGGATGAGCGAGGTCGGGGCGTGGGTCCTGGAGCGCAGCTGCGAGGACCGTCGGCGATGGATCGAAGCCCACCCTGGCCTGCAGCTGGACCTGGCGGTCAACGTCTGCGCTGCACAGCTGATGGACCCGGCGTTCCCCGAGATCCTGGCGGCTGTGCTGGCACGGACGGACACCGAGCCCGCCGCGCTGGTGATCGAGGTGACGGAGCACGTCCTGCTCGACGACTGGGGGGCGGCCATCTCCGTGCTCACCGAGCTCGGCTCGCTGGGCATCCGACTGGCCCTGGACGACTTCGGCACCGGCTACTCGTCGCTCAGCTACCTGCGCCGCCTCCCGGTGCAGGCCGTGAAGGTCGACAAGAGCTTCATCGAGGACCTCGGCGAGAGCTCGGCGGCGAAGGCCATCCTCGCCGCGGTCACGGACCTGTCCCACGTGCTGGGGCTCACGGTGATCGCGGAGGGCGTCGAGAACGAGCGTCAGCACGCGGACGTGCTCGCTCTCGGGTGCGACTCAGCGCAGGGCTTCTACTACTCCGGGCCGATGTCCGCCTCCGAGGTGAGCGCAGTACTCGCAAGCCCCGGCGCGAACCCGCTCCGCCTTCCACGCAACCGGGGCACGGCGGAGGCGTAGGCGCCCTCAAACCGGCGGCTCACGGGCGTCGACGAGGCGGACGACGTGGCGCGGGCTCTCGGCCACGAGGAAGCCTGCGGCCGATGGCGATGCGAGCCGCGCCCACCCCGCGAGCACCGGTAGCGCACCCGCCGCTTCGGCGAGGTCGAGGTCGATCGGGCTGTCGCCGACGTAGGCGAGTGCGGCCGGCTCGACGCCGAGGCGGTCTGCGAGGGCCCGAAGCGCGGCGGGGTCTGGCTTGGGCGGATAGCCATCGTCGCCTGCGATCACCAGTGGGAGCGCGTCGAGCAGACCTGCCGTGCGGAGCATCACGTGGGCCGCTCTCCTGGTGGCGGTGGTGACGATGCCGGTCGGCACCTCCAGCGCAGCCAGCTGCTCCAGCATCCGGGCGATGCCCGAGAAGGCCCGGGTACCGGCGAAGGCCTCGTCGAAGGCGCGGAAGTACGTCTCGATGTCGGCGTCGGTCACGGGACGAGCCAGGAAGTGCTGGAGCAGCGTCGCCGTGGGCCCCATGTGCCAGACGGCCTCGACGTCCTCAGCGGTGATCGCCGGGCCACCGAGCCTGAGGATCGTGTCGGCGTAGACGCGCGGTGCGAAGTGCATCGTGTCGACGAGCGTCCCGTCGAGGTCGAACCCGATGGCGCTGATGGATCGGCTCGTGCCGTGGCCCCGAACCACGCCGGAGCTCAGGGCGCACCCTCTGTGTCCACCATCCAGGGAATGCCGAAGCGATCGTTGCAAGCGCCGAAGCCACGCGACCAGAAGGTGGGCTCGAACGGCATCGAGATCTCGCCTCCATCGGCGAGCGCGGTGAAGATCTCCTTCGCCGTCTGCTCGTCCGGCGCGGTGTACACGACGGCGACGCCGACCTTCGGGCCGCCGTCACCGGTCGGGTCGTCGGAGCCCATGATGAGGGCGTCGCCGAGCTTGAGGGCGGCATGCATCACGTGGTGCGGCTCTGCGCCCGGCATCGCGTCGGCACCCTCCGGGAGGTCCGCATGCGTCATGACCTCCAGCTCGCCGCCAAGAACCTCCTGGTAGCGCTTGAACGCCTGCGCGCAGTCTCCGCTGAAGAACAGATAGGGGCTCACACTCATGGTCGTACCTCCGGTTGCAGGCGGGCTGCCTTCTCTTGTACCTGGACGGAGGCCCGACCCGAAAGTCATCGGTCGGTGTGGAAGCTCGGGCGCTCGCCAGCCCCGTCGAGTCAACATCTGGGCAACACGGTCCGATGGCGTCGGCGCAATGCCGACAAGCCTGCACGGCGGCAACGACGAAGGCTCCGCGATCCGTGAGGGAGGTCTCGCGCGAGATCCCCGAGATGCTGATCCAGCACCTGGTCCGGGCGTTGGCGCCTTCGGCGATGCTGCAGCTGGCCGACATGTTGGAGATGGACCGGGAAGGGATGGAGACTTCCTCCCGATGGGGGAAGGCCGTCGCGCCCCATGTTCATAGACAGCTGGGAGGGCGACCACTGTGTCATCAGGGCGACCTATCTCGAGATGTCAGCGAGGTGCTGCAGCGCATCCTCGACCAGGTGAGCACCGCGCTGCTCGCTCCGCGCTACCTGCTGGTGACACAGCTCGACGACAAGCAGCCCCGCCAGGTCCACAGCGTGGGCTTCCGGGAGCACCGTGCCGAGGTCTACGCGGACCGCATCATGGTGGGAGAGCTGAGCGAGGCGGCAGACGGCGTGCTCGACGTCGAGATCGGCTCCGGCGACAAGGTCCTCGGCCACCTGGTGGCCTTCTTCACATCCAACGGAACCGTCAACGAGCGCGATCGCCGGGTGCTCAAGGCCTACGCCCGGCACGCCACGGCCGCGCTGGAGGTGATCACGTCCCTCGACGGCGCGCGACGTGACAGGGACCTGGCCTTCCGGGACGGCGACGTAGCCGCAGCAGTGCCCATCGTCAGCAAGGGGAGGCTTCTGGGCTTCATCACCGCCGGTTGCAGCTCGCGCCCTTCGGAGGTCGAGCGAGCGGACATCCTCGAGCGCCTTGCGGGACTGGCCGACCACGCCGCCACCGCGCTGGAGGCGCCCAGCTGCTCGAACGGATGCAGCACGAGTCCCTGCACGATCGCCTGACCGGCCTGTTCAACCGCGCTCTCGCGGAAGATCGCGGCCGGCTGGCCTTCGCCCTGGCGGCCCGCTCCGGCAAGTCCGTCGGCCTGTTGTTCGTCGACCTCGACCGCTTCAAGATCGTCAACGACACGCTCGGGCACAACGCCGGCGACGATCTCATCTGCCAGGTTGCGAGGCGCATGGTCGACTGCATGCGGGCGACGGACACGCTGGCCCGCCTGGGCGGGGACGAGTTCGTCGTCGTCCTGCCCGAGGTCAGCGGTGTGGAAGTCGCCGTCGAGGTGGCCGACCGGCTGATAGAGGTCCTCCGACGGCCCTTCAAGGTGATGGGCCACGAGCTGTTCATCTCGTGCAGCGTGGGTGTGGCCTGCTCCCCCGGTGACGGGCTCGACTACCAGTCGCTCATGCTGCACGCCGATGGCGCCATGTACGCGGCCGAGGCCAACGGTCGCAACGCGTTCGCAGTGCAGGCCCCTGGCCTTCAGGAGCCCCGCCGCCGGCAGCTCGACCTGGAGAGCCAACTGCACAAGGCGGTCGAGAACGATGAGCTGCGGGTCCTGTACCAGCCCCAGATGGATCTCACCACCATGCGCATGGTCGGGGTCGAGGCACTCGTGCGCTGGCAGCACCCGACCCTCGGCCTGCTGGGGCCCGACAGGTTCCTGCCTCTCGCCGAGGAGAGCGGCATGATCGTCGCCATCGACGCGTGGGTGCGCCGCACAGCCTTCCGCCAGGCCGCGGCATGGAGCCGCGAGTGCAACCCGCGGCGCTTGGCCATCGACGACTTCGGCACCGGGACGTCGGTGCTCGGCCGGCTGCACAGCTCCCCCGTGGACACGTTGAAGATCGACCGGAGCTTCGTGCGGGCCATGGCCGAGGACACCCCGGAGGCCCCCCTCGTGCGCGCCATCATCGCGTTGGCCCACAGCCTGAACCTGATCGTCGTGGCCGAAGGGGTCGAGACGGTCGCACAGGCACGGGTGTTGCGGCGCTACGGCTGCGAGATGGCGCAAGGCTTTCTCTACAGCCGACCCGTCTGCGCCCAGGACATCGACCGCCTCACGGGATCGTGGCTCGAGGCCGAGTACTGCTAGCGGGCGGACCGGACGACGTGCACGCGAGCCGACGGCGAGGCTGCACAGCGGGCGCCCACCTTCGTCGTTGAGTCGCCGCCTCCACCACCACCACCACGAATCCTGGTCAGGCCGACGGGGTGGCATCTGTCTCGGCCCGCAGGCGCCAGACTGCGGGCGTGCATGTGGTCATCGTGGGTGCCGGTGAGGTCGGGTGGTACCTGGCCGAGAGGCTGGATGCGGAGCATGACGTGGTGGTCATCGAGCAGGACGCGGACACGGCGAACGCGATCGGGGAGGACCTGGACATCCAGGTCGTGGTGGGAAACGCCTGCCACCCGTCGGTGCTGGAGCGCGCCGGCATCGGGCGGGCGGCCCTGCTCGCCGGCGTGACCCAGAACGACGAGGTCAACCTCATCGCGTCGCTCCTCGCGAAGGAGCGCGGCGTGCCGAAGACGGTGGTCCGCATCCAGACCGAGGAGCTGCGCGGGCCGGCGGGGGCGGGCCTGCTTGCGGCAGTGGGTGCCGACGTGGTGATCGACCCGGACGCAGACACCGCCGAGGAGATCCTCGAGCTCGTGCACCTGTCCGGCGCTGACGAGGTCTATCCGATGGTGGGGGGCGACCTGGTCGTCGTGGGCGGGGTGATCCGCGAGGGTGCCCCGGTGGCGGGCCGGCGGCTCAGCGAGCTCGGCGAGCAGTTCGAACCTCGCTGGCAGTTCCTCTTCGGTGCGGTCACCCGCCGGGGCGAGACCTCGATACCTCGGGGGGATGAGGTGCTCGAGGTCGGAAACCACGTCCGGATCCTGACGACCCGCGAGGCACGACGGGAGTCGCTGGAGCTGATCGGGGCGGTCAGTCGTCGGGTCCGACGGCTGATGGTGCTGGGCGGCGGCCTGGTCGGCACGCGGGTGGCAGCGGCGATGACGGCCGAGGGCGCTGAGGTCGTCATCATCGAGCGCGACCTGGTGCGCGCCCGCTACCTCGCCGAGGAGCTTCCGAGGGCGCGCGTGATCCATGGCGACATCACCGACATCGAGCTGCTCGCCGAGGAATCGGTGGCGACCATGGACGTCGTCGTGGCGACCTCGGGCGAGGACACCGCAAATGTTCTGGCCTGTGCGTTCGCGGCCGCCGAGGGCTCCGGCTTCACCGTCGCCGTGATGCACCGGCTGGCGCTGTTGCCCCTGGCGGGTCAGTTCGGGATCGACGCGACGCTGAGCCCGCGCACGGCTTCGGCCAACGCCGTCCTCCGGGAGCTGCGCGGCGGGTCCGGTGCGGTGGCGACCTTCCTGGAGAGCGACGTGGAGGTCAACGAGCTCACCGTCGACCCCGGAAGTCGGGCCGATGGCACGGTGGTCGCCGACCTGCACATCTCACGCTCGGTGTTGCTCGGTGCTGCGGTGCACCTGGACGGATCGGTGGAGATCGTGCGGGGGCCGACGCGTCTGGTCGCCGGTGACCGGGTGGTCGTGTTCGCTCGGGCCACGGACCTGCACAAGGCCCGTCAGCACTTCAAAGCGTGAGGACCCCGGCCCCACGGTCGTTGCTGCCGGGAAGCCGACGTCGACCCTCGTTGCCCATCCACGTCGGTGGGCTCTCCGCCGCGGTCGTCGGGATGGCCATGCTGGCAAGTGCCTTGGTCGACCGGATCGACGGTGGCCCGGACACCCTGGCCCTGCTCCTCTGCGGCTTCCCTACGACGCTCCTCGGCGTGCTCGCCTGGCGGGCGACGAAGGTACCCAAGGAGGTCCGGAACCTCGAGGTGTTCGTGACCGTCACGTTGGCCTGGGCCTCCCTGGCCGTCGTGGGGGCGCTGCCGTACCTCGCGACCGGCCGGCTGACCTCGTTCGACCTGGCGCTCTTCGAGTCGATCTCGGGCTTCACCACCACCGGCTCCACGATCCTGCGGCCCGTCGCCGACACCTCCCAGGGACTGCTCTTCTACCGTGCGCTCACCCAGTGGATCGGGGGCATGGGCGTGATCGTGTTGGTGATCGCGGTCCTCCCCACCGTGGGCAGCGGCGCGATGAACCTGATGACGGCCGAAGCCCCCGGACCCTCCGGGGAACGCCTGTCACCGCGCGTACGCCAGACGGCGCGGAACCTGTGGTCGATCTACGTCGGGTTCACGATCGCGGTGTCCGCCGCGTACATCGCCGCCGGGATGAGCCTCTACGACGGGCTCTCGCATTCGTTCACCACCGTCTCCACCGGCGGGTTCTCGCCCCACAACGCATCGCTCGCGCACTTCGACTCCGCGGTCGTGGAGTGGATCGCCATCGTCGCCATGTTCCTGGCCGGCGGCAGCTTCGCGCTCTACTTCCGAGCGCTCCGCGGCCAGACCGGGCCCCTGCTGCGATCCTCGGAGTTCCGCGCCTACACGGTCATCGTCCTGGCGGCCGTCGCGGTGGTCTTCACCGTCGCCGACGTCGATTCATCTCTCGGCCGGCATCTTCGTGACTCGTTCTTCGCGATCACATCCGTGGTCTCGACGACCGGGTTCACCACCGCGGACTTCGGCAGCTGGAGCCAAGGGGCCCAGATCGTGATCATGCTGCTGTTGCCCATCGGCGCCATGGCCGGTTCGACCGCCGGTGGAGTGAAGGTGGTGCGCGTGCTCGCCATCGCCAGCTTCGCCCACCGCGCCGCGCTCAGTCAGCTCCATCCCCGCCTCGTCCGGCCGGTACGCGTGGGCAGCCGGGCGTTGCCCGAGGAGATCGCCACACGCATCGTCGGCTTCATGGTCCTCGCCCTCGTCATCTTCGGGGGCGGGGCCACCCTGATCGCTCTGACGGGCCCCGACATGATCACGTCGTTCTCCGCGGCGGCGTCGAGCTTCGGCAACGTCGGCCCCGGCCTGGGCGCAGTGGGCCCTACCGGTGACTACCTCGCACTGCCGTGGGAGGCGCGGGTCGTCACCATGGTGCAGATGCTCCTCGGACGCCTCGAGATCTACCCCGTCATCCTCGCCCTCTCCGTCGTCACGCTTCGGCGGCGCCTCCGCCCCGTGAGGGAGTGACGCCCGTCCCGGCCGACGACGTCGAACGCACACCTGGACCCGGCACCTGACTCCCGCGGGACGACGGGTCCTTGCGTGACGTGATGAGACGTCGTCGCTCCGCGCAGCTGCTCACGTATCCCGTGTCGGCGCCGGTCAGGCTCAGCGGCGAGAGAGCTTCCAGACCTGCTCCGCCGGGAACCGCTGAGCCCACTGTCCCGGCGTGCCGTGACGGTCGGCTGCATGGGCCGGGGCCTGGAGCTCGACGTAGTCGTCGACGACGAACCCGGTGTCCCGGAACAGCCGGAGCCAGTCCGAGAGCGGCAGGTTGAACTCGACACCCCCGGGGTCGATCTCGCACTCCCGCCAGTCGAGGCGGTGCAGGCCGAAGTAGTCCCGGTGGAGCGTGAAGTCGGTCGGCGAGCCGTCGAGCGGAACGCAGGTCATCGCGATGGGGTGGTTGCCGAGGAAGCGAAGCCGGCCACCGGGTCGAAGGAGCCTCGCCGCCTCCGGTATCCAGACGTAGGGATCGCACCAGATGGCGGCGCCGTACTCGCTGATGGCGAAGTCGAACGATCCGTCCGGCTCGTCGACGGACTCAGCGTTGCCGTGACGCAGGTCCAGCTCGAGGCCGTGCTCATCGGCCAGCCGACGGGCAGTGGCGAGCTGAGCGGCGGAGTTGTCGATGCCGACGACCGTCGCTCCCCGCCGAGCCATCCACGCCGACACGTAGCCGGTGCCACAGCCCAGCTCGATGGCCCGCAGACCCGACATGTCGGCGGGCAGGATCCCGAGCTCGGCCTCGGGGCGCCGCCAGTTGCCCCACGTCACCTCACCCGCCCAGGCAGCCTCGCCACTCGCCACCCAGTCGTCGGCCATCGCATCCCAGTAACGGCGGTTCTCGCGAACGTGGTCGGGAAGAGGTGGCACGCCCGATGAAGGTACCGGTCAGATGAGACTGGCCTGGAACGAAGAACGAGCCATGTTCGTCCACCGCCGAAGCGCGGAATGCAGCGGGCTCAGGGCGAGTCGCCAACTGCGCATCGCATGGCTCACGACCCCCCCTCGGCATTGACAGCGGCGACGAGGTCGAGCAGCCGGCCCAGGTCATCGAGCCGGCGATCGAGGTCGTCCCCGGCGAGCTGGACGCGGAGGCTGGTGACCCCGGCATCGCGATAGAGACGGAGACGCTCCCGAATCGCCGCGTCCGGACCGATGAGGTTGGTGCCGAGCCCGACCTCGGTGGGGACACGCCGGCGTGCGGCGTCCCTGTCGCCGCTCAGCCACAGGCGCTGCACCTCGAGCACGTCGTCGCGGAAGCCCTGCCGGGCGAAGGCATCCAGGTAGAAGTTGGTGGTTGGCGAGCCCATGGCGCCGAACGTGAACGCGTAGCCGTCGGCGTGGCGGCGGCCCGCCTCTTCGACGTCATCGGTGAGCTCGACCGAGACGGCCACGGTGAGGTCGAGGTCCGAGAAGTCTCTCCCCGCGTGCGCCGCTCCCTCCCGGATCGGGTCGAAGAACACGTCCGCCGTCTCGGGGAAGAACGAGTTGCCGATCCAGCCGTCGGCCAGCTCCCCGGTCAGCCGGAGGTTCGCCGGCCCGAGGGCCGCCACGTAGACCGGGACGTGGCGAGGCGCCATGCTCGAGCGCATGCTCCGGCCCTCACCGTCCGGCAACGGGAGTGTGTACACCTCGCCGTCATAGGCGAGCCGCTCCCCGGCCGTGACCCGCCGGATGATCTCGATCGTCTCCCTCGTGCGTTGCACCGGCTTGTGGAAGCGGATCCCGTGCCACCCCTCCATGACCTGCGGGCCGCTGGCCCCGATGCCGAGGATGAACCGGCCGCCCGACAGGGCCTGCATGGAGAGCGCAGACATGGCCAACATCGCAGGCGTGCGGGCGCCGAGCTGAACGATGCCGGTGCCGAGACGCAGCGTCGTGGTGATCGACGAGAGAGCGGCGAGTGGCGTGAACGCATCGCCGCCCCAGGCTTCAGCCGCCCAGACCGTGTCCGCGCCCAGGCGTTCCGCCTCCTGGACGAACTGCCGCCCGGCGGGGGTGTGGGCGTTGGCGTGGACGCCGATCCGCATCACGCTCGCGTCTCGGCCAGCTGCTTGATGCCCTCGACCGTCGCCTGCAAGTTCCGGGTCCACTCCTCGAGGCGCCGGGCGACGATGCGCTCCTCCTTGTCGGGCATCGACCTGATCGCGATGGTCAGTCCGGACGGTGCGGGTCCCATGCGAGCTCCCTGACGGAGCCGCACTCCCCCCTCGACCTCCTCCAATGTGAACCACCACGTGGCCGACGGCTCGTCGGGATCCGACACCGACCACGCGAACTCCCGGAGCGGCTCGTATCGGGTCACCCACGCAGTGGTCTCCCAGGACCCAAGCGCGGTGTGCTCGTTGCGTCCCTTGAAGCGCGCTCCGAGCGCCGGTCCGTCGTCGATCCACTCAGCACCCTGGAACTCGCCGGAGAACCGAGCTGGAACGTTGATGTCGGTCGCATGCTTCCAGACCGTCTCGAGCGGCGCGTCGATGAGCACCTCCGCCTCGGCGGTCGGACCGTCGGCGTACTTCATCGGAGCCTCTCGAACACTGGCTGTCGGCGACGCCCTCGCGATGTGCGAAGTCGATCATGCGGGCCGGCAGAGACGGTGCCACGTGTCATCGTCCGTGACCGTAGAGGAGTCAGTTCCTTGAAGCAACTGACTCCAGAGGTCGGCGCAGCTACTCGGTGTCGGTGTCCGACATGGACGACGCGTGGCCTGGACCGGGCCGAACACGCGTCTCGCGAACGTGAAGTGCCTCGCCGCAGTGGCCGCACACCGTCTCTGGACGCATGTCGCGTCCACAGGGGGTGTGGTGGAGCGTGATCGGTGCCCCTTCGGGTCCACTGAGCCACTTCTCGCCGAACGCGGCCATCGCCGCAAGGATCGGGAAGATGTCCCGGCCCTTGTCGGTCAGGCGATAGTGGTGGCGGAGGGGCCGCTCTTGATACGGCTGACGAGACAGCACGCCCAGCTCGACGAGGCGGTTCAGGTGATTGGTGAGGACGTTGCGCCCGATGCCGAGTCCGGCCCGGAAGTCTTCGAACCGGCGAGCGCCGAGGCAGGCCTGGCGCACGATGAGCAGATCCCACTCGTCTCCGAGGAGGTCGGCGGTGCGGGCGATCGTGCAAGGCCATTCCGAGGTGTCGGTGCGGCTCATGGCGACACATCGTAGTGGGTTTCGTCAACGAACCATCTGTAGCTACAGTGAGTTTCGTGAGAGAACTCAGGTGGCCCACCAGCACCTTTCGCCCTGGTGTCTCTGGCTCAGCCCACTGCGGAGTGGAGGGCGCATGATCTGGGAGCACGCGGTCGCCGTCGAGCCGATCGGCGAGGGCCGGTACCGAGGTCACGTCGATGAGGCCTGGACGTCACTGCAGGGAGTGCACGGTGGGGTGGTCGCAGCGCTCGCTCTCACTGCGGCTGAACGCACCCTCCACGAGGCAGGCGCCGACTCTGGCCGGGCGTTGCGCTCGGCGACCCTCGGCTACGTCGCCGGCAACTCGATCGGCGAGCTCGCCATCGACGTGGACGTCGTCCGCCACGGGCGGTCTCTCGTGACGACCCACGCACGCACCAGCCAGCAGCACAAGACGACGACCGTCGCGCGGTTCCATCACTCGCCGCCCTGGGAGGGCATGACGTACAGCGATGCGCCCCCGATGCCCGATCGACCGCCGACGACGGTGCAGCTGCACCGTCCGGGTGCTCACTCGCACATCAACAACGTCGACACGCACCTTCACCCCGAGACCCAGCTCCTCGGGGGCGCGGACCGAGCTGAGTGGATCGCCTGGTCCCGGCCCCTGCACGGCTCCCGGTTCGACGCCGCATGGCTCCTGATGTTCGGCGACTACTTCCCACCCGCAGTCTTCGCGAAGGCCACGACCCGACAGCGTGCTGTGACCATCGAGTACAGCATGCAGATCCACAGTGCAGTCGGCCGATGGGACCTCGGCGAGAACGGCTACCTCACTGCACGGATGCATGCTTTCCACTCGCACGAGGGCTTCGCCGTCGAAGACGGCTGGATCTACCTGCCTGACGGAGAGCTGCTGGCCACCACACGCCAGACCCGCTTGGCGGGATGACAACGGGCTGCGCCCTGGACGAATACCGATGCACGTCGCTCTCCTACCGCCCCCGCCTCGAAGCCGACCCTGCGCTCGCGTCGAGCTCGATGCACGTGACGTCCGTCACGAGCTCGGCTCGCGCTCCCGATGGCATCGTCTCCGTGAGTGAGAGGTCGATGTCGTTGTGCTGCGCCCGGGCCAAGCGGGTACGCGGTGCATGGCGATGCCATGGTCGGTCGGTTCGAGCTCCAGGCTGCCCGCCACTCTGACCGCTCCACCGGGCGTGCCGACGGGCCGGACGGCGGAGGGAGCGGGTCAGGAGCGGTCCCTTGGCGGGGACGGGAGGTCGATGAGGTCAACCCCGAGAGCGCCGATGTCGCGGGCTCCCAGCAAGCTCATCGTCCGCACGATGTCGCTCGCGAACCACTCGAGGAGCCGGTCGACGCCCCGCTCCCCCGCCGCGCCCAGTGCATAGAGGTAGGCCCGCCCGGCCATGGCCGCGGTGGCGCCCGCGGCGACGGCCTTGACGATGTCGCTGCCGCGCCGGATGCCTCCGTCGCAGATGATGTCGCATCGGTCGCCGATGGCGTCAGCGACGGGTGCGACCAGGGAGAGTGGTGTCGGCGCGCCGTCGAGCTGGCGTCCGCCGTGGTTCGAGAGCGCGACGGCGGCGACGCCGGCGTCCGCAGCGAGGTTGGCGTCCTCGACCGTCTGCACGCCCTTGAGCACGATGGGCCCGTCCCAGATCGATCGGAGCCAGTCGACGTCCGGCCACGAGAGGCCGGGGTCGAACTGGGTGTTGATGTAGTCGGACAGGGTGACCGGCGAGGCGCCGTCGCCGACGTCTCTACCGGCCACGTTGGCGAAGCGGATCGGTTCGCTGCGCACGAAGGCCAGCGACCACGCCGGGTGGAGCACACCGTCGAGCAAGGTCCCCGGGCCGATGGTCGGCGGCAGCGAGAAGCCCCGGCGTACGTCGCGCTCACGCCGGCCGAGGACGGCGGTGTCGACGGTCAGGACGAGGGCTTCGAATCGTGAGGCGGCCGCTCGGTCGACCATCTCCCGGACGAGGCCACGGTCACGCCAGGCGTAGACCTGGAACCACAGCCGCCCGTCACTCACCGAGCGGACCTCCTCGATCGACCGGGTGCTCAGCGTCGACAGCGTGTACGGGAGGCCGGCGCGCTCGGCCGACCGGGCGACGGCGAGCTCGCCTTCGGGATCGGCGATGCGGGTGAACCCGGTCGGGGCCAGGACCAACGGCAAGGAGGCCGGGCGCCCGAGGATCATGGACGACGCCTCGACCTCTTCCACACCCCGCAGCACGCGGGGACGGAACGTCATGGCCGCGAAGGCGGCCTCGTTGGCGGCGAGGGTGCGCTCGTCGTCGGCGCCGCCGTCGATGTAGTCGAACACCCCCGCAGGAAGCCGGCGCTTGGCGATGCGGCGCAAGTCGGCCACCGACGCCGCGCGTGCAAGGCGGCGCTCGACACGGTCGGTCTCGATGGGCCCGACGCGCACGACCGACCGCAGGGTCCTGTAGGGGTTCATCGGGGCTCGGACCTCCGGAGCAGTGTTCGTGACCTGCGCAGGATGGGACTGTCACGTTCTGAGTGCGCCGCCGGTCCGCCGGGCACCATCAGGGGACTGCGCGTAGAACGAGGAACGGTAGACGTTCGCCTGCTCGCCGGCGAGGCCCGGGTTCTTGAGGAGCTGGATTCGAAGACGGCGGGTTCGGTGGGGATTTCCACCGCCCCCCTGGCCCCCCGATGCTGCGTCAGCCGGCCACACGGTCGCAGCATCCCGCCGCGCCGGGTCGGTGGCGGGGGAACCTGGGTTTTTCTTCCAACGATCATGTGCTTCACTGCGTTCGCATAGTTGGCGCGGGGCAACGGACGGGCGGAGATGCCAGGCGGGATCGACAGCAGCACTCGGAGGGCTCCCGACGGCCGAGCCCGCACCTGGCACGGCGTGCAGAGACCAGACGACGAGGCGCTCGACGCTGCTATCTGGTCGCCTGTCGTGCACCGCACGACACGGCTCGCCATCGGCCTCACACTGGTCGGCGCGGTCGTCTACGGCTCGTTCGTCCTGCATCCGTCCAACCGGGGGGACTGGATCCCGTACCTGTTGCTCGTGGCCGCCGAGGTCATTCTCTTGGCCAACGCCGCGGCCATGTGGATCACCTCCCTCGCTGACGACGGCGACCGGTGGGAGACACCGGAGGTGTACGCCTTCCGTGAAGCCCTGCTGTCGGGTGCGGCCAAGCCGTCGGTGGACGTGCTCATCACCGTCTACGGAGAGCCGTTGGAGGTGATCGAGGCCACGGTGCGCGCCGCCAGGGACATGCGGTTGGAGCACCGGACCTGGGTGTGCGACGACGGTCGATCCGACGAGGTCCGCCTGCTGTGCCAGCGGCTGGGAGTCGACTACGTCCGCCGGTCCGATCGCGAAGGGGTCAAGGCCGGCAACGCCAACCGGGCCCTGGCCCGTACCACTGGTGAGTTCGTGGCCATCTTCGACGCCGACCACGTGCCCCATCGCGACTTCCTGGTGGTGACCCTGCCGCACCTGGCCGGTCCCGAGGTGGCGTTCGTGCAGTGCCCCCAGGCCTACCGCTTCGAGCGGCGGAGCTTCGTGGAGATCGGCTCGGCCGAGTCCCAGCAGCTGTTCTACGAGGTGATCTGCCCGGGCAAGAACCGGTTCAACGCGGCCTTCCACGTGGGCACCAACGCCGTCTTCCGGCGGACGGCACTGGAAGATGTGGGCGGGTTCTACGAGGACACCCACTCGGAGGACATCTGGACCTCGATCCGGATCCACCAACGGGGCTGGCGCTCGACCTTCCTGCCCCACATCGTGGCCCGGGGGCTGAGCCCGTCGACGGTGAACGCCTACTTCCGCCAGCAGTTCCGGTGGGCCAGCGGCAGCTTCGAGATCCTGCTCCGGGACAGTCCGCTGCGCTCGCGTGGCTTGTCGCCGGGCCAGCGACTCCAGTACCTGACGCCCCCGCTCCACTTCCTGCAGGCGTTCTCGAACCTGTGGTTCCTGCTGCTCCCGCCCCTCTTCCTCCTGTTCGGGGTGACGCCGCTCGCCGCCGACTCCACCACCTGGCTCAGCCGCTTCCTGCCGTACTGGGTGCTGACCCAGGTGGTGCTGTGGCTGCAGGCCGGAGGGTTGCGGCTGCGGCCGATCGCCCTGTCGGTGGCCACCGCCCCGATCCACGCTCGGGCCTTCTTCGCCGTGCTGCTGCGGCGGGCGCCCACCTGGCACGCCACCAACCAGCGGGTGGCGCCGCCCACCGTCGTCGAGGTCACGCTGCCGCACCTGGCCCTGGCCGCCCTGAACGTGACCGGCATCGTCGTCGGCCTGTCGAGCATCGAGAACCCGCTCGGCACCGCCATCTGCGTCGCGCTCTGCGCCCTGCACATCGTGATCCTCGGCACCGTGATCCTCCACGCCGCCCGCGACCGCGACGAGATCATCGACGGGGCCACCGGCCCCGAGCGTGCCACCCTCATCGACCTCCGTGAGCTCCCCACACCCGCGGGCGCCATGACCAGCCAGCCAGGAGCCTCCAGCCCATGACCGTCACCGAGCGCGAGCCCACCCCGACCGCCACAGTGGCCGAGCAACGCGTGAGCGACCAGCTTCCGGCCGCCGAGCGCATCGAGGACGACCCAATCTCGACGGCCAAGCTGCAGCGCCGGGCTCAGCGACGTCGGCTCCGGGCTCGCATGCTCCTGGTCGTCATCTTGAACGGGTGCCTGGCGCTGGGCATCGTGCAGGTCCAGGCTCGGCTCGAGCGGCGGGGCCACGTGGAGCTGAAGGATGCGGTGCTCTCCGCCGACCCGGTCGACGTCATCAGCACGTCTCCGGGCAACGTGGTGGAGACGTTCGTGCGGCCCGGCCAGCGGGTCACGGCCGGTGAGGTCGTCGCCGTGGTGGACGCCGTGCGGCCTGCGCCCGCCGGGGACGAGCAGCGCGTGCGCACCACACTGGTGTCTCCGGTGGACGGCGCTGTCTCCGCCGTGCCGGCGAAGGGGGGAGCGGCCGTGCGCTCCGGCGACATCGTCGTGCGCCTCTACCGGCCCGAGACGCTGCACCTCGAGGTCGGTGTGCCGCTCGACCGCACGACCGGGCTCGAGCTGGGCATGACCGGACGCTTCGCCGCCCCCGGCGTCAAGCCCCTCAGCGTGGTGCTGGTCGGCATGGAGCCGGGCGTGGCGCCCGGGCCGGATGGGCGCCCGGAGGCGCACCTCCAGCTGCAGCCGGTCGATGCCACCGCCGTCCAGCCGCTGCTCGTCGGCCTTCCGTTCGACGGCTGGCTGCGGAAGGGGTCAGCCCCCGACCGCCCGCAACCCGTACCGGAGTGAGGCGGGCGTGGGCGCTGTTCTTGGTGTTGGCACTCGTGCCTGCCTGCACCGGTGACGATGACGCCGCGCCGCCCACCACCTCGAGGTCGGACGTGGCCAGCGGTCGCGACACAGCCGCCGTCCCACCGGCACTTGGACCCTTGACCCCCGACCTTGCGCCGAAGAGCCTCCCGGTGCAGGCCGGGGAGGTGCTACGGGGCCGGCCCCTTCCCACCAACCAGTGGTGGACCTCCGCGTTGACCGGACCGTTCACGGAGAACCTCTGGGCCCGCCCACTCGTGGCTCGGGCGACGCCACAAGGGCTCCTGGTCGGCGCCACCACCTCGGCCTCGGCCAGCGCCGATGCGATCATCACGCCATTCCTGCCGGCGCTGTCCATCGGAGGCGCGCTCCGAGGGGTGGAGGTGACGGGATACGGGGCGTTCTCGGTACAGCTCTCTCTCGGCCGGTCGGACGGTGCCCCCCTAGTAGCCCAGCTCGCGCAAGGCAGCCCGCTGTTGTACGTGTCGGTACCGGCCGGACGCTTGGAGATCGGCACCATCGGCGGCTCCACGACGTCCGTGGAACGGGCTGGTGACGGACGCCTCGTCGTTCGGGTGCAGTCCCAGGTCTGGGACGTCGTCACGACGGGTCGCACGACCTGGTCGAACGACGGTTCGACGTGGTCGTCACAGTCCGACGAACCGCTGCTGCTGGCGGTCGGCCCGCGTCCCGCCGGTGCCGGCGCCGACTGGCCTGCGGCGGTCGCCGCCGCAGCCGCCCGGCCGATCCGCACCACGACGTCGACGCTCGAAGTGGACTGGGAAGCAGGCGTCGTGCGCCAGCTGTTGCGATGGGACCGCCCTGACGGCCCACCCGCACCCGTGGCGCTCCTGCCTCACCAGACGGCGCTCGCGCCGACGCGGCTGCGCCGCCTGGGCCGGTACGCCACGGCCCTCGGTGACATGACGGTGGTCTTCACCGACTCGGTCGAGCTCGCCTATCCCCTTCGCGGGTTCCTCCCTGCGATCCCGAGCCTTGCGCTCTCACCCGCGGACAAGGCCAGTGCGCTGGCGGACCTGCGTCTCGACATGGCCGACACCACCATCCAGGGCGGAAGCTACGGAGCCGCCAAGGCACTGGGCCGCATGGCATCGCTGGCCGAGCTGGCCCATGTCCTGGGTGCGGTCGACGAGCAAGCCGCGGCGATCGAGACGCTGCGCACCGCGCTTCGTGACTGGGTCACCTACACCGGCGCCTCGGATGCGCGCTGGCTGGCCGCTGAGCCCCGATGGGGTGGCATCGTCGCCCACCCGAGCGAGTACGGCAACTCTGACTACAACGACCATCACTTCCACTACGGCTACCTGATCCGTGCCGCGGCGACGCTGGTCGAGCTGTCGCCCGGTGATGAGGGCGACATCCGCGCGACCATCGACCTGCTGGTCGCCGACGTCATGGGCGGCGGCCCCGCTCTCCCACCCTTCCGCGTGTTCAACGCCTACGAGGGCCACTCGTTCGCGTCAGGGTTCGCACCCTTCGCCGACGGCAACAACCAGGAGTCGTCAAGCGAAGCGGTGCACGCCTGGGAAGCGATCGCTCGTTGGGGGCTGGCGACGGCGCGGCCGGAGGTGGCCAGCGCAGGTGCGGCCCGCTACGCCGTCGAGTCAGCAGCCGCCAGCGCCTACTGGTTGGGTGAGCACCCGGGGGTGCGGGCTCCTGGCTATGCCCACCAGGTGGCCGGGATCGTGTGGGGCGGCAAGGTCGACTTCGCCACGTGGTTCGATGCCCGTGCGAGCGCCGCCATCGGCATCCAGCTGCTTCCGTTCACCTTCGGCTCGCTCTACCGATCCGACCGCACGGCGTCGGCGGCACGAGTCGGCGCGGCCCGCCGAGCGGACGGCGACAAGCTGCTCTGGCCCGACCTGTTCCTGATGGAAGAGGCGATCGCCGACCCGGCGGCGGCGGCACGCGGTCTCGACTTTGGACCCCCGATCGAGGCAGGCAACAGCCGGACCCTGCTGCGCTACTGGGTACTGGCCCTGGGTCAGCTCGGCGGCCGGGCTTCCGACGTCCGAGCCACCGATGCGGGGGGCATGGCGTTCGACACCGCCCTGGTGGCGCGCAACGTCGGACGCCGGCCGCTCGCTGTGGGCTTCGTCGACCGCGACGGTGACACCGTCGCCACGCTGGACGTGCCCCCCGGCGGCACAGTGGTCAAGCGTCGCTGACAGTCGGACAGAGCTGCGCCTGGAAGGGCGCGTGACCGGCGATCGATGAGTTGTCATGAGCTCGTCCGTCTGCTCTCCGCCGACCACATCCATGAGGAGCAGCACTTGCGACGCATCACCGCAGTTGAGAACGTTTCCCTCGACGGAGTCATGCAAGCGCCTGGGGGCGCCGATGAGGACACCCGAGATGGATTCGCTCACGGCGGCTGGGCGGGCCCGTATGGCGACCACGTGCTCGGCGAGTACATGGGCAGGGGCATGGCCGAGGAAGGTGCCCTGCTGTTCGGGCGTCGCACCTACGAGCAGTTCTTCCGATACTGGCCGCACCAGACCGACAACCCGTTCACCGCCGTGCTCGACGCTCGGACCAAGTACGTCACGTCGACCAAGCTGGCCGATCCGCTGCCTTGGCAGAACTCGGTCGCGCTTCCGGGCGACGCAGGCGAGAGCGTGGCACGTCTCAAGGCTGAGGACGGCCCCGACCTGACCCTGCTGGGGAGCGGTGAGCTGCTTCAGACGTTGGTGCGCCACGACCTGGTCGACGAGTTCGTCCTCACGGTCCACCCCCTCGTCCTCGGCTCCGGCCAACGCCTGTTTCGCAACGGCGGCCAACCGACCAGCCTCGAGTTGGTGGAGACGCTCCCCACCACCACAGGTGTGATCATTGCCCGTTACCGAGCCGTGGCGATGGCGTAGGACTGCCGCTGCTTATCGCGGGTTGGCCGACGGCCGAGAGGACGGGTCGGCAGCGGCCACCCAGCGTCGAAGCCTGACGCCTCTCGGGGTTGCAGCAGCCTCAGCGCCTTCAGGGTCCTCGTACCAAGGCGATGTCGTGGAACCGACCGCCCATCCGGCGGTAGCCGTCGCCGTTCGTGTGTCGTCCGGCCCGGGAGATCCGCACATCGCACGTCCGAAGGGCTCAATGCACGTGGGCGTCCGTCACCAGCTCGAGTCGCGCGCCCGATGGCATCGTCTCCGTGAGTGAGAGGTCGATGTCGTTGTGCTGCGCCCGGGCCAAGCGGCCAAGGGGTGCATGGCGATGCCATGGTCGGTCGGTTCAAGCTCCAGGCTGCCCGCCACTCTGACCGGTCGGCCACCGACGCCGCATGAGCCAGGCGACGCTCGACACGGTCGGTCTCGATGGGCCCGACGCGCACGACCGACCGCAGGGTCCTATAGGGGTTCATCGGGGCTCGGACCTCCGGAGCAGTGTTCGTGACCTGCGCAGAATGCGA
>CADCTF010000016.1 GCA_902805655.1 uncultured Acidimicrobiales bacterium | reverse complement strand
CCGGTGGGCGACCCACGGCGCTCCCAACGACGTCAACGCGCACCCGCACACCGACTGCTCCGGCCGGGTCGCGGTGGTGCACAACGGCATCATCGAGAACTTCGCCCGGCTCCGGGCCGAGGCGGAGACGGCCGGCCACGAGCTGGTGTCCGAGACCGACACCGAGGTGGTCGCCCACCTGCTCGAGGACCAGCTGCGCAGCGTCACCGACCTGGGTGAGGCCCTGCGGCTGGTCTGCCTGCGGCTCGAGGGGGCCTTCACGCTCGTCGTGGTGGATGCCAGCCAGCCCGGCGTCGTCGCCGCGGCCCGCCGCAACTCTCCGCTCGTGGTCGGCCGCGGGCAGGGCGAGAACTTCGTCGCCTCCGACGTCGCCGCCTTCATCGAGCACACGCGTGAGGCCGTCGAGCTCGGCCAGGACACGGTCGTGGTGATCACCCCGCAGACGGTCACGGTCACCGGGTTCGACGGCCGACCCGCCGACACCACGCCCTTCCACGTCGACTGGGACGCCTCGGCGGCCGAGAAGGGCGGCTACGACTGGTTCATGCTCAAGGAGATCGACGAACAGCCGCAGGCGGTCGCCGACACGCTGCTCGGGCGGCACGCCGAGGACGGGTCGTTGCAGCTGGACGAGATGCGGCTGTCCGACGACGAGCTTCGCGAGATCGACAAGGTGATCATCGTCGCCTGCGGCACCTCGTCCTACGCCGGGATGGTGGCCAAGTACGCGATCGAGCACTGGACGCGGCTGCCGTGCGAGGTAGAGCTCGCCAGCGAGTTCCGCTACCGCGACCCCGTCCTCGACCGCTCGACGCTGGTGGTGGCGATCAGCCAGTCCGGAGAGACCATGGACACCCTGATGGCGATCCGGCACGCCCGCCAGCAGCGCTCGCGGGTGCTGGCGATCTGCAACACCAACGGGTCCACGATCCCGCGCGAGTCCGACGCCGTCATCTACACCCACGCGGGGCCGGAGGTGGCTGTCGCCTCCACCAAGGGCTTCTTGTCCCAGATCGTCGCCTGCTACCTGCTCGGCCTCTATCTCGCCCAGGTCCGAGGCATGAAGTACGGCGACGAGATCGACGCCGTGATGCGCCAGCTGCGGGCGGTACCCAGCGGCATCCGCCGCCTGCTGGACGAGGCCGGACAGGTACGCGAGCTGGCCCGCGCCTTGGCCACCACCCGCTCCGTGCTCTTCCTCGGTCGGCACGTCGGCTACCCGGTGGCGCTGGAAGGTGCCCTCAAGCTCAAGGAGCTCGCCTACCTGCATGCCGAGGGGTTCGCGGCCGGGGAGCTCAAGCACGGCCCGATCGCGCTGATCGAGCCCGGCCTGCCCGTCTTCGTCATCGTGCCCCCGTACGGGCGCGACCAGCTGCACGACAAGGTGGTCTCCAACATCCAGGAGATCCGCGCCCGCGGTGCCCGCACGATCGTGCTGGTCGAGGACGGGGACGACCGGGTGCTGCCGTACGCCGACGAGGTGATCCGGCTGCCCCGGGTGCCCACGCTGCTGCAGCCGCTGATGGCGACCGTGCCACTGCAGATCTTCGCGGCCGAGCTCGCGATGCAGCTGGGCCGCGACGTGGACCAGCCCCGCAACCTGGCCAAGTCCGTCACCGTCGAGTGATGCCTTCGCCGGTTCGGCCATGATCGTGGGCGTGGGCATCGACGTGGTCGACGTCGCCCGCTTCGCCGGGATCCTGGCGCGCACCCCGGCCGTACGTGAGCGGCTCTTCACCTCGGCGGAGGCATCGCTGCCGGTGCGCACCATGGCCGGCCGGTTCGCAGCCAAGGAGGCCCTGGCCAAGGCGCTGGGGGCCCCTACCGGACTGGCGTGGCTGGAC
>CADCTF010000015.1 GCA_902805655.1 uncultured Acidimicrobiales bacterium | reverse complement strand
CGTAAGACTAGCGAGGTTGGCACCGGAGGAGATCACCCCCACGTGGCTGAACGCCTGGGGGTGGTTCCCCAGGAAGGCACCAGTGCTCGGATCGACCTCTTCGGGCAGATACCGGGAGAGCAACCCGTCCCCGGCTCCGAGGCGGCGGACCACCGCGTCGACGGTTGCGCTCGCCCAGCGTCTCCACGCCGCCAGCGTTCCCTCCAGCAGCGCCGGCATCGACGGAGCGTGGGGGCGGTGAGACCGGCCTCGCCACCGGAGCAAGAAGTCGGCGCGGTCGTGCTCCGACAGGTGGAGCCGCGTGCGCAGGCCGTCCAAGGGCATGGTCGAGGCGAGGTGGAGATCCATGCCCGGGAACGCGGACGGGCGCACGCGGAGCTCCTCGCCGGCCCGCTCGGCGGTGGCGCCGCCGCGCGGCTCCACGGAGATCTCCAGGTCGACGGAGCCGTCGAGGACGGTGACGGAGCGGAGCAGCTCACCGCTCCCAGCGGCGACATCTCGTTGAGGTCTGCGCCTGAACGCAGCGTGAGGCAGTCGACGACGTGCACGAGCCCGGTCGGCGAGCGCATCTCCGTCACCAGCACACCGCTGTCCGGCTCGTATCGCTGACGGGCCTCGACCGTGTCGGCCGGGGCGATGCGGAAGCCGCCACCGTGCTCGGCGTCGAGGATCGAGCTGAACAGCGCATCGCCGTCGAACCGGGGCAGGCAGAGCCATGCGACGGTGCCGTCCCGCCCGACGAGGGCGGCGGCGGTGCCGTCCCCGATCAGCCCGAAGTGCTCGAGCGGAAGGTACCCGCCGTGGCGCACCAGCGGCTCGAAGCCGTGGTTGTGGCCGGCGCGCTTCATCGCGGCGCCCACGTAACCTGCTCCGGTGTCGATAGCGCCGGCGTGGGTGTCCATGAAGCCGAGCTACCCATCGCTGGCCACCGCTCGTGCATCCGCTGCTGAGCAGTGCTGAGACGGCATCGCCGTCCCTGCCCCCTAGGCGCGGCTTGGCCTGGCCCCACCCTGAGAGTTGCTGAAAGCCGCGCCGATCGGCGACTGCCACGCCCTCTTCGGGGTACGGACCGGACGGCGCGCCGGGGAACGCTGGTCGGCATTGGCAGAACACCTCAGAGAGCTTTGATGTCGTCCAACCACCCCACGCCCGGTCGCCGGCCGGCTCATCGCTTCGCGCACGGACAGTCGGGTCGCGCCACGTGATCGGGCTGCTGCTGCTCTACGGAGGCGTCGCACTGCTGGGCCCGGCTCTCAGCCGCCGGCTCGGCGCGCGCGTCCTCTTCCTCTGCTTGGTGCCGCACATCGCCACGCTCGCCTACCTGGTGTCCGCATGGCCCCGAGTAGCCGGGGGGCGCAGCATCGCCGAGAGCCACGAGTGGGTGCCGGCGCTGTCGCTGGGCGTCGATCTTCGCCTCGACGCCTTCGGCCTCTTGATGGCGGGCATCATCTCCGGCATCGGGGTCGCAGTGTTCTTCTACGCCCGGTGGTACTTCGCCGGCCGGTCGGACCTCGGCCTGTTCGCAGGTGTCATCACCGTGTTCGCCGGCTCCATGGTCGGCGTGGTGATGGCCGACAACCTGCTTCTCCTCTACGTGTTCTGGGAGCTGACGTCGGTCACGTCGTACCTGCTGATCGGCATCGACCATCAGAAGGGCGCAGCCCGTGCGGCGGCGTTGAAGGCGCTGTTGATCACCGGGATGGGCGGCCTGGTCATGCTCGGCGGCTTCGTGCTCGTCGGCAGAGCAGCCGGCACCTTCTCGCTCTCCGGGATCCTTGCCACCCCGCCCAGCGGCGCCACCACCACGGTGGGGATCGGCCTCGTGCTGGTCGGAGCCTTCACCAAGTCGGCCCAGGTGCCTTTCCACTCCTGGTTGCCCGGCGCCATGGCCGCCCCGACGCCAGTGAGCGCCTACCTGCACTCGGCCACCATGGTCAAGGCCGGTGTGTACCTGATCGCCCGGCTCGCGCCCGTGTTCGCCACCGTGGTCTGGTTCTGGCGACCCGTGGTCCTGGCCGCGGGGGTCGCGACGATGCTGGTCGGCGGCTACCGAGCCCTCCGGGAGACCGATCTGAAGCTGCTGCTCGCCTACGGCACCGTCAGCCAGCTGGGACTGATGGTGGTGCTGGTCGGAGCCGGCTACCCCGACCTGACGTTCGCCGGAGCGGCGCTGATCCTCGCCCACAGCCTGTTCAAGGCGGTGCTGTTCATGGTCGTCGGCATCGTCGACCACGCCGCCCACACGCGTGACCTTCGCCGCCTCCACGGGCTCGGTCGACGTATGCCGCTCGTGTTCGCCGTCTCGGTCGTCGCCGTCGCCTCGATGGTCGGCCTCCCGGCGGCGCTCGGCTTCCTGGCCAAGGAGGCGGCGTACGAGGCGTTGCTGCACTCCGGGAACCCTGTGGTCACGGCCGCGGTGGTGGTCGGCTCCGCGCTGACCTTCGCGTACGGCGCCCGGTTCCTGTGGGGCGCCTTCGCCGACAAGCCCGTGCGCAAGGAGGACGATGTCGCCCTGGAGGTGGCGGCGCCGTCGCCGGCGATCGTGCTCCCCTCGGTGGTGCTGAGCATCCTCACGCTCGTGCTGGGGGTGGCGCCCGCGCTCGGTGGCAAGCTGGTCACCTCGGCCGCTACGGCAGTGGGGCGGACCACGGAGCTCCCGAAGCTCGTCCTGTGGCACGGCTTCACGCCGGCGCTCGGGCTCTCCGGGCTCGCCATCGCGGTCGGCGTGGCGCTGTTCCTGCGACGAGGGTCCGTCGACCGGCTGCAGTCCCGGCTCGCGCTCCCCGCAGGCCTCACGACGCCGTACGAGCACGCCTTGTCCCTGCTGAACCGCGTCGCCGACCGGAGCACCGGCGTCATGCAGAACGGGTCGTTGCCGATCTACGTCGGCGTCATCCTCCTCACCGTCGTCCTCTTGCCCACCTGGCGGCTGGCGACGGATGGGCGGCTGCCATCACGGATCGAGTTCGCAGACTCCCCGGTCCAGGCGTTGGTCGCCCTCGTCGTGGTGGCCGCCGCCATCGGGTGCGCTCGGGCGCGACGCCGGTTCGTGGCCGTGCTGTTGCTCGGCGCAGTCGGGTTCGCAGTGGCCGTGCTGTTCATCATGCAGGGCGCGCCGGACCTGGCCCTCACCCAGCTCCTCGTCGAGACGCTCGCACTGGTCATCTTCGTGCTGGTCCTGCGGCACCTTCCGGAGCAGTTCCCACGCCGCTCATCGCGCCTCGCGACCGGTCTGCGGCTGGGTGTCGCCGGGGGCGTCGGGGTGTTCGTCACGGCGTTCGCGATCATCGCGGCCGGCTCCCGCACCCATCCCTCAGCCGGAGACGGCCTCGTGGAGCGGGCTCTTCCGGACGGCGGTGGGCGCAACGTCGTCAACGTCATCCTCACCGACTTCCGCGCCTTCGACACCGTGGGCGAGATCACGGTGCTGACGGTTGCCGCCCTCGGCATCATCGGGCTGCTCCTGGCTCGGGCCGACGGCGGCGAGGGAGAGGAGCCCGGAAAGTGAAGCTCAGCCGCTCGCTGATCCTCGACATGTCCGCCGGCCCCGTGTTCCACGTTGCGCTGCTCTTCTCGGCGTTCCTGCTGTTCCGGGGCCACAACGCTCCCGGTGGCGGCTTCATCGGCGGGCTGGTAGCCGGCGCGGCTCTCGTCCTGCGCTACGTCGCGGGCGGCGCCGACGAGGTCCACCGCACCGTTCGCGTGGCGCCGGAGCTGATGCTCGGCCTGGGTCTCGCGCTCGCGGTGCTCACCGGTGTTGCTCCGTGGCTCGTCGGCGACCAGTTCCTCGAGTCGGCGAAGCTCAGCGTGGATCTCCCGCTGCTCGGGACGGTGAAGACCACGACCGCGCTGCCCTTCGACATCGGCGTCTACTTCGTGGTGGTCGGCCTGGTGCTGGCCGTCCTGCGGACGATCGGCGGAGAGGAATGATCGTCGTCCTGGCCCTCGCGGTCGGCGGGCTGTACGCCGCCGGCGCGTTCCTCCTCCTCCAGCGCTCGCTCACGCGGATCATCCTCGGCATCGCGCTTCTCGGCCACGGCGCCAACCTCCTGCTGCTCCTCGCCGGCGGCGCCAGCGGGCGCGCGCCCATCGTCGACGGCAGCGACCAGGCGGTGTCCGACCCCCTTCCGCAGGCGCTTGCCCTGACGGCGATCGTCATCACCTTCGGCCTCACCGCGTTCTTGCTGGCGCTCGCCTACCGCAGCTGGCTGCTGCGCCACGACGACGAGGTCGAGGACGACGTCGAGGACCGCAGGATCGCACGGCTCGGGCGAGGCAAGTCGTGAACGTCCTCGTCCCGCTCCCCGTCGTGCTGCCGCTCCTGGCTGCGGCCCTCTCCCTTGCCGCATACGGTCGCACCACGCTCCAGCGTGCGATCGGTCTGGTGACGATGACGGCGACCTGCGCGGCGAGCGCGACGCTCCTCACGCTCGTCATCCGCGACGGCCCGATGTCGGCCGATCTCGGCGGTTGGGGCCCGAGCATCGGCATCGTCCTCGTCGCCGACCTGTTCGCGGTCGTGATGCTCGCGGTGTCGTCCGCCATGGTGCTGGCCGTGCTCGTCTACGCCATCGGCAGCCCGGCGACGGGGGACAGCGCTGCGCTCTTCCATCCGGTCTACCTGGTGCTCGCCGCCGGCGTGTCGGCGTCCTTCCTGACGGGAGACCTCTTCAACCTCTTCGTTGCGTTCGAGGTGATGCTCTCGGCCAGCTACGTCCTGATGACGCTCGGGGGGCGGGCGGAGCAGGTGCGAAGCGGCATGACCTACGTGGTCGTGAGCCTGCTGGCGTCGACGCTCTTCATCACCGCCGTCGCGCTGGTCTATGCCGCGACGGGCACCGTCAACCTGGCGGAGCTGGCGGTGCGGATGCCCGACCTGCCGCCCTTCGTGCGTGACTCGCTGGGGCTGTTGCTGTTGGTCGTGTTCGGCATCAAGGCGGCCATCTTCCCGCTCTTCTTCTGGCTGCCCGACTCGTACCCGACGGCGCCGACACCGGTCACCGCCATCTTCGCCGGCCTGCTGACCAAGGTCGGGGTCTACGCCATCATCCGCACCCAGATGCTGCTGTTCCAGTCGGACGGGCCCTCGCCCCTGCTGCTCTCGATCGCAGGCGCCACCATGCTGGTCGGCGTGCTGGGTGCCATCGCGCAGGACGACATCAAGCGGATCCTGAGCTTCCACATCGTGAGCCAGATCGGCTACATGATCCTCGGCCTCGGCCTGTTCACCGTGGCCGGCCTGGCGGCGAGCATCTTCTACATCGTTCACCACATCATCGTGAAGACGACGCTGTTCCTGGTGGGCGGCATCGTCGAACAGGCGACGGGTACGGGGGCGCTTCGACGCCTCAGCGGCGTGGCCACGCGGATGCCCGTGACCGCCGTGCTGTTCCTCGTGCCGGCCCTGAGCCTCGCCGGCCTCCCGCCCTTCTCCGGGTTCGTGGCCAAGCTGGGCCTGGTCGAGGCCGGGCTGGCCGAGCACCGCCACGTCATCATCGGGGTGAGCCTCCTCGTGAGCCTGCTGACCCTGTTCTCGATGACGAAGATCTGGGGTGGCGCGTTCTGGGGCACCGCCGACGAGGCTGCGTTCGTCAACGCCGCCCCCAACCGCAGCGGAGCCCCTGCGCTGATGATCGCTCCGACGGCGGTGCTCGTGGCCGCATCCTTGGCCGTAGCCCTCGCCGCCGGCCCGCTGTACGGCGTGGCGGAGTCCGCGGCCGAGTCGCTGATCGACGCCGGCGCGTACGTGCGGCTGGTGACCGGGCCGTGAAGGGCCGGGTCCTCTACGCGGCGTGGCTGCTCGTCGTCTGGGTGGCCCTGTGGGCGGACGTCTCGGTGGCAAACGTGGCGTCGGGAGCCGTCGTCGCGATCGTCCTGCTCGTGGCCTTCCCCTCCCGCCGGGAGCCGGAGCTCGCCGGACCTCGTCCGCTCGCGACGGCGCGTCTCGTGGGCTACTTCGTCTGGAAGCTGGTGGAAGCCAGCGCGGTCGTGGCCTGGGAGGTCGTGACGCCGCGGAACCGCATCCGCGAGGGCGTCGTCGCCGTTCGCCTGCGAAATGACATCGACGGGGTGACGACGATCGTGGCCAACGCGATCTCGCTCGTGCCCGGGACGTTGACCCTCGACGTGGAGACGAACCCCACGGTGCTGTACGTCCACGTACTCCACCTTCGCGACGAGGAGGCTGTGCGGCGCGAGGTGGCCGAGCTCGAGGCGCTCGTGCTCCGAGCCTTCGGGCCGGCCTCGGCTCTCGACCCGCTGAACGCCGAGCTGGCCCGGCAGGCGTTGATCCGCCCATCGGACACGTCCGCCGCAGCGACCGGCCTCGGTCCACACCAGGAGGAGCCACGTGAACCTCGCCGCTGACATCGCCATGACGCTGCTGGCCGGCGCCGGGTTGTTGTGCGTGGTGCGATTGCTGCGCCCGTGCTCCCTCGCCGACCGCATCGTCGCCCTCGACTCGCTCCTCATCGTCATCGTCAGCGGGATCGCGGTGCAGGCGGCGCGAACGCGCGATGGCACCTACCTCGACGTGCTCGTGGTGGCCGCCCTGCTCGGGTTCGTCAGCACGGTGACGGTCGCGCGCTTCATCGAGCGGCGCGGCGCATGACCGTGGCCGACGCCATCACCTCCTTCTGCATCGTCGTCGGCGCCGCGCTCGCGCTGCTGGCCGGCGTGGGGCTCCAGCGGTTCCCCGACGTGTTCGCCAGGATGCACGCGGCCACCAAGCCCGCCACGCTCGGGTTGGTGCTGGTCCTCGTCGGTGCCGCGCTCCGCATGGACCGTCCCGGCGCGATCGCCAAGCTCCTCGTGGTCGCTGGGCTCCAGTTCGTGACCGCACCGGTGGGGGCCCACATGGTGGCGCGCGCCGCGTACCGGGCCGGCACCGAGCTCAGCGATGCCACCGTCACGGGTCGGCTCGAACCCGTGGAGCCCGGCGATGAGCTGGTGCAGCCGGCGCCCCCCGCCGAGCACGATGGCGGGGGATGAGCGCGGTGATGGTGCGGCCCGGCAAGGCATGACGGCGACGCCGCCCGGCCGCGGTGCGCCGGCGGCGCGGGTGCTGGTCGTGGAGGACGACGACTCGCTTCGCCATGGCATCGAGAGCGTGCTGGGGCGAAGCGGCTACGACGTCCGCGCCGAGCGCGACGACGTGCGCCTCGAGGAGGTGATGCTCCAGTTCCGCCCGGACCTGGCCCTCCTGGACGTGCGACTGCCGGGTGAGCTCGACGGCTTCGCGATCGCGGAGCGCCTTCGCGCCGAGGCGGGGACGGCGGTCGTGTTCATCACGGCGGCGGATGCACTGGAGGACCGCCTGCGGGGCTTCGAGCTCGGCGCCGACGACTACCTCGTCAAGCCGTTCGCCATGGCCGAGCTCCTGGCCCGGGTGCGGGCGGTGCTGCGACGCAGCGGGCGGCTCTCGTCAGCGGTCCACGAGTTCCGCGACATCGTGGTGGACGAGTCGACGCGCACGGTGGTCCGTGCCGGGGTGGTGGTACCCGTCACCGACACGGAGCTCGACGTCCTGACGATCCTCGTGCGCGAGCCCGGGCGGGTCTTTTCGAAGGTGCAGCTCTTGTCGCTGGCCTGGGGGTTCGACGAGTACGAACCGAACCTGGTCGAGGTCTACATCAGCAGCCTCCGTCGCAAGCTCGAGGTGCTCGGGCCGCGCGTGATCGAGACGGTCCGCGGGCAGGGCTACGTCCTCGGCCCACGGGAGTGACCTCCCCGCGCCTGGCGCGGATGTCCGGGGATGAGCAGCAGGAACCGCTTCGCCTCGTACACGAGGTCCCCACCCTGCTGGCGGGCGAGGGTCCGGGCGATGGGAAGACCGAGCCCGGAGCCTCCTGACCGAGCCAGGGTGACGAACCGCTCGAACGCCCGCTCCTCTGCGCCCGCAGGCAGCCCGGGCCCGTCGTCTTCGACGGCGACGGCGACGTGCTCGCCCGTCACGAAGACCTCGACCGCCACGCGGGCGACCGCGTGTCGACGCGCGTTGTCGAGCAGGTTGGCAAGGGCGTCCGCAGTCGCCGTCGCGTCGACGTGCACGGTGGCCGGGACGCCGTCATGCACGTCGACGCTGAAGCGCAGCCGGCTCAGAGATCGCATGCGCGCCACCTCGGCCGCGACGAGCGGCTCCAGCGCGACCTCTTCCGTCCGTGGCAGCTCGCCTTGGTCCAGGCGGGCCACCCGCAACAGGGCCGACACGAGGCGACCGAGCCGGGCCGACTCGCTCATCGCGTTGGCCAGGGCCTCGCCCTGCGCCTCGCCGGCGGGGGCGTGCACCACCGCCTCGACCGAGGCGCGAAGCGCGGCCACCGGGGTGCGCAGCTGATGGGCCGCCATAGCCAGGAACTCGCCGCTCTGGTGCGCCGCGGCGCGCTCGGCCTCGACGGCCCGCAGGAGCGTCGCCACGAGGAGCGCCACCATGGCGAGTGCTGCGAGGCGCCCCAGCACGTTCCAGGCCGAGCCCCACACACCGAGCCTCAGCTCCGCCAGCAGAGCGTCCGACGCGGTCCAGGCCACTGCGGTGAACGCCGCCACACCGAACCCCACACGGGCGCCCGCCATCACGGTGAACGTGGCCACGACGAGCACGTAGAAGGCGTCGAACGAGAGCGCAGGCCCGGTCGCGAAGTCCAGCGCCGCGAGCAGCGCGGAGATCGCGAAGCCGGCCGACGTGGCGACGAGGCGAGCTCCGCGGCTCGTCGCTCGTCGGGAGTGGCGCTCGACCAGCCGCAACAGCAGCGGCGCCGGGTCACGGGAGGTTGCCGACGGGCCGGGCCGGGTCGTCCTCGGCCTCGTCCTCATCGTGGCCGCCATGTTGTCAGGAGCGATGAGCCGTGGCCGCGGTCCGGATGACCAGGCCACGGCTCCTGTGGTACGCCGCTGGCCATGACAATGGTGTTGAGCCCCGGCGAGTCGGCCGACGATCTGGTGACGAGGGGCAACGATCGGTGCCCTCGCTGCAGTGGGGAGCTTCGTCGCTGGGGCTGGGCCCGGGCCCGCATGGCACGGGGTCGAGCGGGGGAGCGGGCCTACCGGCCGTCGCGGGTGCGGTGCCGGTCCTGCCGGGTCACGCAGGTGGTGCTGCCGCCCGATGTCCTCGTCCGCCGGCGTGACGAGGTGGCGGTGATCGGGGAGGCGTGGCGGGCCCATACCGCGGGAGCCGGTGCCCGGCGCACGGCCG
>CADCTF010000014.1 GCA_902805655.1 uncultured Acidimicrobiales bacterium | reverse complement strand
CGAGGTCGCTCTCCGTCGACCAACCCTGTGCAACCGCGTGATCCATGAACGCCGGCGCTTCGAGGCGTGCCGTCGTCGAGGCGCTGACGGCGGCCACCGCGTCACCTATGGCCACGTTCGGCACGACCGAGAACTCGACCGCATCGAATCCGGCCTCGGTCAGCAGCTGCGGGAGCTGACGACCGAGCTGCGGGTTGCGGCGCGTTCGGCCGTCGAGCAGGAGGGCGGCATCGAGCGCCGCGCTTCGCGGATGGATCAAGAAGCCTTCGAGGTCCGCATCCGCCACCGCGACGAGTCCGCCAGGGCGGACGACGCGCCGGACCTCTCGCAAGACAGCTGCAGGGGAGTCCACGTGCTGGAGGACGAAGTGGAGGAAGGCGACATCCACTGCGTCGTCGGCGATCGGCAACGACGCGGCATCTCCCTCCTCGAAGCGAAGGTTCGGGAGGCGGTGCTGTCCGGTCGCAGCTGCGACGTAGGCGGCGTCGCGGTCGATGCCGATCACCGGTCCCGGCGCGACCCGCTGGGCCAGGCCGGCTGTGATGGCGCCGGGGCCACACCCGATGTCCACCACGCGCTGGCCGGCTTCGAGTCGTGGCAGGAGGAAGGCGGCGTTGCGCTCGGCCGATCGTCGCCGGAACGCGTGGCCGTGGAAGCCGCGCGCCCAGTCGAGGTATGCGTCCGTCATCGCAGGGGCACCGTAGGCCTGGGACCGGCCCATGCCCGGCGAATTCGCAGTGAGACGACGCGGGCTAGTTGAGGCAGCCGGCTTCGGAGCCGAGGCGGGCGAGTCCGGCCCGGTCGCCGGCCCCGAGGTCCACCTGGCGCCCGGTGAGCGCGTGGTACATCACCTGGCGAGTGTCCTCGACGTGCGTGAGGCCGAGCATGTGGGACAGCTCGTGGAGCAGCAGGACCCCGAGCGACTTGCCGGTCCCGAACCCGGAGACTCCGTTGGCCATGTCGACACGGTCGACGACCACTCCACCGAAGACGTAGCGAGCCTGACCATCGCGGCGGATCGTGTAGCTGGCTCCACCGATCCCGATCGGGCTGCCGGCCAGGTGCTGGACGGTGCCCGCGTCGGACCATGCGATCACGGCATCGACGCCCGCCGGCCGGAGGGTGTCGACCGGGAGGTACGGCGTGTACGTCGTGTCCGGCTGGACGGCGAAGGTCAACCCCGACGCGAGCGATATCCGACGAAGCGCCTCCTCGATGTCGGCGCGAGCGCTTGGGGGTGCACCGGCCGGGTTCAGCGCCCAGCGGATCGGAGAGCACGGGTTCCATCGAGCGGGGCTGCCGTCGGGGTTGGTGCGCATGAAGGCATAGCTCGCCGCTCCGCCGTCCGCCGGCGGCGGTGATGTGGTCAGGACCGAGCCGGCCACGCCTCCAGTGGACGTCACGAGCCAATAGCCGCCTCGCCCCGTGGCGGCGATCCCGACGACGCCGAAGGCCGGAGACGCGGGGTACTGAGCGGCGCTGCCGTACGCGAAGACCCGTCCGTCGGACGCGGCCACCCAGTAGCCGTGGCCGTCGACGCTGGTGGCCATGCCCGAGATCCGGGTGTGCTGATCGGATGCGGAGCCGTGGTAGCCGGCGTCACCGAAGGTGAAGATGCCGCCGTCGCTGGCCACCATCCAGTAGCCGTCGCCGCTGGGGCTCGTGCTCATGCCGACGATGGGGCTGTTGAGGCGGAGATCGCCGGTGGAGCCGTGAAAGGCGGCGTCACCGAAGCTGAAGATGCCACCGTCGCTGGCCACGAGCCAGTACCCGTGACCCGATGGGGTCGCGGCCATGCCGACGATGGGTCGGTTCAGACGGAGGTCACCAGTGGAGCCGTGGAAGGGAGCATCGCCGTAGGAGAAGATGCCCCCGTCGGTCGCCACGAACCAGTACCCGCTGCCACGTGTGGGCGTCATGCCGACCACTGGAGCGTTGAGGCGCAGATCTCCGGTGGACCCGTGGAACGGAGCATCGCCGAACGTGAACACGCCGCCGTCGCCCCCCAAGAGCCAGTAGCCCCGGCTCGATGCGTTGGCGGCCATGGCGACCATGGGGGCCGACAGCCGCTGACCGGCCATGGAGCCGTAGTTGGCGGCGCCGCCATCGAGGGCCGCCGTGTCCGCGTCGATCACCGAGTCGCCGACCGCCGGAGGGGTGGGGTCGTAGCTGACCGTGTCGGCCAGCTCCGTGGTCTGCGTTCCGGCGGCTGGAACGGCGGAGGACGGGGGCGCGGAAGCGAGTGTGCCGACGAGTGAGGCCACGAACGCGGCCGCACCGACCACACCGAGCACACGCTGCAAGTAGGTCGACAAAGCAAGGGCTCCGGGTGGCAGGACGGCGACACGGGCGTGTCGGGAGTCCTGTCGTCGGACCGTGGGGACCGCTTGAGTTCAGGGTCCCCCTTGCTGGAATCGTTGTCAGGGAGTTGGGCACAGGCCCGCGCAGGGGGCCGTCCGTGAAGCTCCCGGCCCCGCTGCCCTCTACTTGTCCGGCTTGTCGTCGTCGAAGATTCGTTGCACGAGCGGCATCCGCGTCGGGCGCTCGTACTTCTCGCCTCGCTCCTTGGCCAGCTTCACGGCGAACTCGGTGTTGGCCAGCTGCGACAGCATGTAGTGGGAGTGGGCGCCCTGGATCGCGGTGCGGAACCCCGCTGCGTCCTGTGACTGGTTCACCGACAGCTTGGCCATGCGAAGGAAGAACGGGTTGTTGCGAGCGATGCGCGTGGCCAGGGCCATCGTCTCTGCCTCGAGGTCCGCTCGGGGCACGACCTTGTTCACGAAGCCCATCTCGAGCGCTTCGTCGGCCGAGATCTCGCGGCTGTCGAAGAGGAGCTCCTTCGCCTTCCGCGGGCCGACGTCGAAGGGAAGCGGGAAGTACTGCAGGAGCGCGGTGAGGAAGCGGGTGTCGTCGGCGGCGACGATCAGGTCCATGGCCGAGGCGACCAGCCAACCGCCGAAGATGCACCAGCCGTGCACCTGGGCGATGGTGGGCTTCGGGAGGTCACGCCACCGCAGCGACATCTCCACGAAGTGGTCCCAGGAGTACGTGAAGTGGCCCTCGACGTCGGTGGGCCCGCGCCAGTGCTCCTGCTGCCAAGCCTTCTGCTCGGCCGTGCCGAGGTCGTGCCCCGACGAGAAGGCTTCACCCTCGCCGGACAGCACGATGACTCGCACCTGCGGGTCTGCGACCGCCTCTGCGAAAGCTCGATCGACCTCCTGCAAGAGCACCGCCGACTGGGCGTTCCGGTGGTCTGGTCGGTTGAGGATGACCCGGGCCACGCGGCCGGGTTCGTAGCGGATCGTCTCGTAAGCGCCGGGCACGCCGGGCATGGTAAGAGATGGACGTGCCGATCGCGCCGCTCGCAGGTCTCCGGGTGCTCGAGCTGGCGTCCGGGATCGCCGGCCCCTACGCGGGACGCCTCCTGGCCATGCTCGGCGCCACGGTGGTGAAGGTCGAGCCCGACGGAGGCGACCCCGCCCGGCGCCAGTGGATCGACGACGAAGCACCTCCGGTTCCGAGCCCGCTCTGGGTGCATCTGGCGGCGGGCAAGCGGCTCGTCGCAGCCGACGCCGCAGATGTGGATCGCGCCGTCCGTTGGGCCCACCTGGTGATCGACGACCGGGTGCGCGCATCGGTCGTCGGGGGGCCCCTGGACCCCGAGCGCCTCGACCGGCTGCAGGAGCACCGTCCGCTGGTGGCCCGGGTGACCGCGTGGGGCTTCGACGCCGAGGAGCCGGGCACCATCGCTGACGAGCTGCTGGTGCAGGCTGCGTCCGGGCTCATGAGCGCAACAGGGGACGACGGTCGGCCGCCGTTGCGCTTCCCGGGGTGGCAGTCGCAGTACCTCGCCGGAGGTTTCACAGCCGCCGCCTCGCTCGCGGTGCTGGGCGAGGGCAGGCACGAGGTGGAAGCGACGTGGATCGGCTCCGCGCTGACCGCCGTCGAGTCCGGCCTGGCCACGTTCCTGTACGCCGCGTCTGCGCCGGGCCGACGACAGGACCGGCTACCCAACGAGCAGCGGGCCATGCAGGACGGAGCCTTTCCCTCGGGCGCGTTCGCCTGCGCCGACGGGCACGTCATCCCGGGCACCGTCCGTCCGGTCGACTGGGAGCTGCAGTGCGGCCTCTACGGCCGCCCCGACCTCCAGGCCGACGAGCGGTTCCAGGGGCGGTCACGCTGGCAACATCGCGACGCGCTGCGGGCCGAGCTGCAGCCGTGGTACGACGCCCGTTCGAAGCGCGAGATCTTCTCCGCCGCACTGGGCGCCGGCTGGGCCGCAGCGATGGTCATGACGGCGGAGGACGCCCTCGCCGACCCGCACCTCGCGGAGCGCCGGCTGTTCAGCCCCGTGACGGGGGGCGCCGATGCGACGGTCATCGGCCGCCCGTGGCGCACGGACGGTGTGCCTGCCGGGCAACCGGTGGTCCTCGAGGAGGAGGGCGCGAGCAACGCTTGGTTCGCGGACGCGGTGGGACAGCAGCCGCCGCCCGCGGCGCCCGCCGCCCCCGCCATGGCCGACCTCCGGGTGCTCGAGCTCACCTGGGCCTGGGCCGGGCCCTTCGTCGGGCGCTTCCTCGGCACGCTGGGAGCCGACGTGGTGCGCATCGAGACGGGCGGCCGCCCCGACGGGTGGCGCACGCGCATGAAGTGGAGCCGGGCCGGTGTCGAGATCCCGGAAGGGGTCGACCCGGAGTCGTACACGTGGGACGCGGCCGCGCTGTTCAACACGGTCAACCGGAACAAGCGAGGCGTCTCTATCGACCTGGCGAGCGACGGCGGCGTGGATGCCTTCCGCCGGCTGCTCGCGGTGGCCGACGTGCTGGTCGTGAACATGACGGCGTCGGTGCTGGCCGATCGCGGCATCGAGGGCGACGTGCTCGCCGCCGTTGAGCGTGGTCTGGTCGCCGTCACCCTGCCCGCGGTCGGCGCCACCGGGCCGTATCGGGCCATGGCCGGATACGGCACCCTCACCGAGGGCATGGGGGGCTTCGCCGCCCGCTTCGGCTACGAGGACGAGGGGGCACGGGTGTCGAGCACCTACTACCCCGATGACATCGCCGGCCTCCACGCCACCGTGGCCGTGCTGTCAGGTCTGGCCCAGCGCTCCTCGACGGGCACGGGCTCGTTCATCGACCTGTCCCAGCAGGAGGTGACGTGGCTCCAGATGGGCGAGGGCATCCCGCACAAGGTCCTGACCGGTCGGGAGGCAGGCCGGATGGGCAACCGTGAGCCAGGCGTGCCGGGCTCGGGCGTCGAGGCGGACGGGGACGGATGGGTGGCGGTGGTGGGTGATCGCCGCGAGCAGGTGCTCACCTGGTCCGAGGGTCACCGGTCGGGCGTGCTCGAAGCGCGGGGCGCAGTCGAACGCGTCGAGCACCCCGTGACGGGCGAGCGGCTCTACCTCGGCGTGCCGGGCACCGTCGACGGCCGGCCCCTCGCGACGCGCCGGCCGGCCCCGGTGTTCGACCAGCACACGGACGAGGTGCTGGCCGACTGGGCGGGCATGGAGCCGGCCGAGGTCGCCCGCCTGCGGGCCGAGAAGGCGGTGGGCACCCGACCTCAGGTGCGCCCGACGGCCTGAACCGCAGGCTGGACCTACCGGCCGGACGGCGGGGAAGCCGGGAGCGGCGCCAGCAGCCTTGCCGCTAGCTCATCCAGGGCAACGTCGGCCAGTGAGTCGATGCAGAGGTCGGCCTCGGCACAGGCCAGCGAGCGGGTGAGGCCGTTCGGCACGTACGCGCAGCGGATGCCGGCCGCCCTGGCCGCCCGGACGCCGTTGGGAGAGTCCTCGAGCGCGATGGCGTGCTCGGCCGGCACGCCGAGGCGGCGGAGCACCTCCGCGTACACGTCGGGGGCGGGCTTGGCCACGCCACCGACGTCGTCGCGCCCGCAGATGGCATGGAACCTCGTCTCCAACCCGAGGGTGGTGAGGTGCCGGCGCACCCACTCGTTCGGAGAGGTCGACGCCACTCCTAGCCGCAGCCCGAGCTCTTCCGCCCGAGCGAGGTAGTCGAGGACGCCCGGCCGCACCTGCTCCGTGGCCATCAGGCGGGCATAGCGCTCGTGCCGGCTGGCTCGGACCTCGTCCCGGTCGACCGGCGCACCGGTTGCGGCGCTGAGCTCGTCGTAGAGGTCGACCCCTGCGTGGGTGCCGATCCAGCCGATCCACCGCTCGGTGTCGAGCTGCACGCCGGCGCTCTCGAACTCCTCCTGCCATGACACCATCTCGGGTGTCTCGGTGTCGAGGATGAGCCCGTCGAAGTCGAACACCAACGCCGCGAGCACCATCGGACCCTACGCCTGCGGGTGCACGGAGCCCGGTAACCTGCGCCCCCGTGGCCAAGACCAAGACCGGCAACAAACCGACGTCGCTCGACAAGCACGCACGGGTGACCCTCACTCGGGCCCTGCCGCTCGTGCCGGAAGGGACCTCCGGCAAGATCAAGCTGGTCAACGGTCTGACCTGGCCGCGGTACTGGGTGCAGTTCGACAACGGCGAGTGGGTCGGCTCGGTCAGCGAGGTCGACCTGGTCCTCGCGGACGACTACGAGGCCTACAAGCAGCGCAAGGCCGAGGAGGCGGCGCGGCCTGCCGTCACAGCTGCGGCCACGCCCGAGGCGGCGGCTGGAGGAGACGGGGCGTCGGCTGCACCGGCCGCGGCCGCCAGCAAGGTGCCGGCCAGCCTGCTCGAGCGCAGCCAGCGGGCTCGGGCCAAGAAGGCCGCGGCCGAAGCCGAGGCCGGTTGAGCGCAGCCGAGCTGGCTGCCTGAACCAGCTCAGCCGGCGTGCGACCCGGCCCAGGCCAGAAGGTCGTCGGCCGAACGGGCGTTGACCACGTCGGCCACGTCCACCTCGCACTCCTCTGCTCTCGCGCACCCGTAGGGCTGCCAGTCGAGCTGCCCCGGCGCGTGGGCGTCCGTGTCGATGGCGATCTTGCAGCCGGCCTCCACCGCCAGGCGGAGCAGGCGTCGCGGCGGGTCGAGGCGCTCGGGCCGGCTGTTCACCTCGACCGCCTTGTCGAAGCGGCGACAGGCCTCGAACACGACCTCCGCGTCGAAGGTCGACTCCGGCCGACCCTTGCCGACGACCAGCCGTCCGGTGCAGTGACCCAGGATGTCGAGGTTGGGGTTGGCGACGGCGGTCACCATGCGGCGGGTCATCGGCCCGGTCTCCATCCGCAGCTTGCTGTGCACGCTGGCCACGACGACGTCGAGGCCGCCGAGCAGCTCGTCGGTCATGTCGAGGGCGCCGTCCTCCAGGATGTCGACCTCCATCCCGGTCAGGATCCGGAAGGGGGCAAGCTCCTCGTTGAGGCCGGCCACCACCTCGAGCTGGCGGAGCAGCCGCTTCTCGTCCAGGCCCTTCGCCACCTTCAGGCGACCGGAGTGGTCGGTGAGCACGATGTAGTCGTGGCCCAGGTCACGCGCCGTCCGGGCCATGACGTCGATCGGGCTGCCACCGTCGGACCAGTCGGAGTGGGTGTGGCAGTCACCTCGGAGCGCAGCGCGCAGGGCCTCGCCGCCCTGCACGAGAGCTCCGGCCGCAGTCGCCTCGAGGCGGCTCAGATAGCCCGGCACCTCCCCGGCGAGGGCCTCGAGGATGACCCGCTCGGTCACCTCACCGACACCCGGCAGCTCTCGCAGAGCGCTGCGCAGCGCACGTTGCACGACCTCGTCGGGGTCGAGCGCGGCGACCGACGAGGAAGCGCCGCGGAACGCCTTCACCCGGTAGCTCGGTTCGCGCGCCCGCTCGAGCAGGAAGGCGATGCGGTCGAGGGCGGCGACGGGGGTGAGCGGCTGGTCGCTAGTCATCGTCCTTGCCCTTGCCGCGCTCGTCGTCCTCCTTGCCCTTGTCGTCGTTGCCACCCCTCGCCGTCGTCGTGGTCGGAGAGGTGGTGGAGGTGGCGGCGGTGACCGTGGTCGTCGTGCGCTCCGGTGTGGTGGTGGTCGTGGCCACCGTCGTCCTGGGAGCGGCCGTGGTCTCCGGCGGTGGCGGATCGGTGGCCTGAGGAGCGGTCAGCGGCGGGACCGTCGCCGCGGTGGCGGCGCGGATCGCCTGGTCGTTGACGCCCGGTACGTCACGCAGCACCCCGACCGCCGCCAGTCGCGCTTCGTCCCCGATGGCACGGTCTTGCCGCCACGCGCCGAGGTCGCGCAACACCCCGTCCGCCTCGGCGGCTCCAGCCCCCACCTCGACCCGGTCAGCCACCTCGCGCAGCCCTTCTGCGAGCGCCGGCCCGGCGAAACCGTCAGCGAGACCGATGTCCGCCGCCACTGATCGGATGCGCTCGTGAAGCGGCACCTGGTTGCGCACCATGAACACCATCCCGAGCACCGCGGCGACCAGGAGCGCGCCGGCGACGAGGACGACGGACTGACCCAGACCGAAGCGACCCTTCCGCTGAGGAGGAGCCTGGACAGCGGAGGACGTCGCGATCGATGCCGGCGCATCCGCGGTCGAGTCCTGGAAGCTGGCGTCGGCGACCGGCAACATCTGGGTGGCCGAGGTGTCCATGGCCACGGTCTCGTCGTTCGCCGGGAGCGCCGACGTGGCCACCGACGCAGCCAGTGCGGTCGCCATGTCGTCCGCCGATGCGAAGCGCCGCGCCGGGTCTCGTGCCATCGCCCGCTCGACGACCGCGACGAGCGCAGGAGGCAGCCCTGGCCTTGCTTCGGAGAGAGGCACCGCGTCGCCGGTTCGCACGGCCACTGACACGGCCACGGCCGTGTCGCCCCTGAAGGGCTTGTGGCCCGAGAGCGCCTCGTAGAGGGTCACGCCCACGCCGTAGATGTCGGCCGCGGGCGCCGCGGTCGCTCCCTCCAGCCGCTCGGGGGCGATGTAGGCCGGCGTGCCGAGCACATGGCTCGTCGCCGTCACATCGTCGAAGTCCTCGAGGCTCTTGGCGATGCCGAAGTCGGCCACCTTGGCTCGGCCCTGCGCGTCGAGGAGCACGTTGCCCGGCTTGACGTCGCGATGGATGACGCCCGCGGCGTGGGCGGCGCTGAGCGCAGCCAGCACATCGGCCCCGACGCCGGCCACCCATGCCGGATCGGTCGAAGGCCCGTCGATGTGGTCGGCCAGGGTCTCCCCCGACAAGCGCTCCATGATGAGGAACGGCGTGCCTTCGTGCTCGCCGGAGTCGAAGACGGCCACCACGTGGGGGTGCACGAGCTTGGCGGCGGAGCGGGCCTCCGCCTCGAAGCGGGCCCTCACGTCCGCCCGAGCCGCCAGCTCGGGCCGGAGGAGCTTGACGGCGACGTCGCGACGGAGGCGCTCGTCGAAGCCGGCCACCACGTCAGCCATGCCGCCTCTACCGAGCGGCTCGCCGAGCCGGTAGCGGTCGCTCAGCACGGAACCCGCTCCCATCGGCACGTCGTCGAAGGTACCCGGTGAACACTGGTTGAACCCCAGGCCGGTCGTCGACCCAAGGCCTCCCCGGTGTTGCGGCGGAAGAGCCGTGTACGGTCGCCGGACCGTGGTCACCTCATGAGCTTCGATGCGCTGCTCGCCGTCCAGGCCGCCGACACCACCCTCGACCAGCTGCGGCACCGCCGGAGCCACCTTCCCCAGCGGGCGGAGCTGCTGGCGGCCGAGCGCCGGGTGGCGGCCGGACGCGCCAAGGGCGAGGAGCTGCGGGCCCAGCACCAGGAGATCGCGCAGCGCCAGGCCGGCTTCGAGCGGGAGATGCAGGCGAGCGATCAGCGGGTTGCGTCGCTCGACAAGCGCCTCTACTCCGGAGAGGTCACGGCCACCCGCGACTTGCAGGCCATCAACGCGGAGGTGGCGCAGATCAAGGGACGGATCTCGCACCTGGAGGACGAGGTGCTCCAGATCCTCGACGAGATCGAGCCGGTCGAGGCCGAGATCGCCGCCCTCGACACAGAGCTGGAGCATCTCGACGCGACGGCTGCCCGCCTGCGGGACGAGATCACCGCCGCCGAGGGCGACATCGCCCAAGAGGCGGCGCGCGTGGAGGGCGAGCGCTCCGCCGCCGCCGCCGGCCTCGACCCCGGGCTGTTGGCCACGTACGAGAAGCTGCGCGACCGGCTGGGTGGCATCGGAGCGGCGAGGTTGGAGGGCGACCACTGCACCGGCTGCCACCTGACCCTTCCGTCCACGGAGGTGGCCCGGCTCAAGCGCGCACCGGCCGACGAGCTGGCCTTCTGCGACCAGTGCGGCCGCATCCTCGTCCGGTAGCGCAGTGCTGCTCTGGTTCGCGGGGTTCTCGTTCGTGCTCGTCTGGGCCGTCTTCAAGGACACCGCCATCGACTACCGCCTGGTGATGCTGGGCGCGGTGATGCCCGACCTGGTCGACGGGGCCTTCGGCGGTGAGGGCGTTCTCCACACGCTCGTCTTCAGCGTGGGGCTGCTGGTGCTGGTGATGCTCGGCACTCGGGGCCGGCGGCACGCCCGCCGCCGGTTGCTGGCTCTGCCCATCGGAACGTTCTGCCATCTGGCGCTCGACGGCATGTGGACGAGAACCGTCACCTTCTGGTGGCCCCTCTTCGGGCTCGAACGGCCAGGGGGCGGCCTGCCGAGCTTGGAGCGCCCGTTGTGGCTGACGATCGCCATGGAGATCGCCGGCGCCCTCGCCCTGGCGTGGTGCTGGTTCCGCTTCGGGCTGGACGATCCGGTGCGCCGGAACGCCTTCCGGCGCACCGGCCGGCTCAGTCGCGACCTGCTGCGCCCCGAACCGCCGTCCGAGGCAGCCGCATGTTGATCCTCGCCCGCCATGGGCAGACGATCACCAACGCTGAGGGACGCCTCCTCGGCCGGTCGGATCCGGAGCTCACGGAGCTCGGCCTGGCCCAGGCGACGGCACTGGCCTCGGTGCTCGGCGGCGCCACCCGCGTGATCTCCAGCCCGTTGCGACGGGCTCGCGAGACGGCCGAGATGCTCGGGCTCCCGGTGGAGGTCGACGACCGGTGGATCGAGATCAGCTACGGCGAGCTCGAGGGCCGCCGCATGGCCGATGTGCCGGAGGAGACGTGGCGCGGCTGGCGGGCCGACCCAGGGTGGGTGCCACCCGGAGGGGAGTCCCTCGTGGCCGTGGGCGAGCGGGTGCGGTCGGCCTGCAGCGAGCTGCTGGAGGAGGCGGAGCACCAGGACGTCGTGGTGGTGAGCCACGTCTCCCCGATCAAGGCGGCGGTCGCCTGGGCCCTCGACGTGGACGACTCGATCTCGTGGCGCATGTTCCTCGGCGTGGCCTCGATCTGCCGCATCGGTCAGGGGCGGAGCGGGCCGTCACTGCGCTCGTTCAACGACACGGCTCACCTCGCCCACCTGAACGACCTCTCGTAGTCCTTCAGGGCCGCCCGAGGGCTCGGTAGACCCACCCGGCGGCCCGCCACAGCTCAGGGTCCAGGGCATTGCGGCCGTCGACGATCTGGCGGGACGACACCACCGAGCCCAGCGCCTCGGGGTCCATCTCCCGGAACTCCGCCCACTCGGTGAGGTGCAGCACCAGGTCCGCTCCCTTGGCCGCCTCGAGCGCCGAGTCCCGGTAGCCGAGGGTCGGGTAGTCGCGCTTGGCGTTGTCCATGGCCGCCGGGTCATAGACGCACACGGCCGCGCCCCGGCGCTGGATGGTGGCGGCCACGTCGAGGGCCGGAGAGTCGCGGATGTCGTCGCTGTCGGGCTTGAACGCGGCGCCCAGCACGGCCACCCGCATGCCGCCGAAGGAGCCGCCCACCAGCTCGGCGGCCAGGTCGACCATGCGGGCCCGGCGGCGCAGGTTGATGGCATCGACCTCCCGCAGGAACGACAGGGCCTGGTCGACGCCCAGCTCCCCGGCCCGAGCCATGAAGGCCCGCATGTCCTTGGGCAGGCACCCACCGCCGAAGCCGAGCCCGGCGTTGAGGAACCGACCGCCGATGCGGTCGTCGTAGGAGAGGGCCTTGGACAGGAGCGTGACGTCGGCCCCGGTGGCCTCGCACACCTCGGCCATGGCGTTGATGAAGGAGATCTTGGTGGCCAGGAAGGCGTTGGCCGCCACCTTGGCCAGCTCGGCGGTGGCGAAGCCCATCACCACCACCGGCGCGCCGGCGTCGATGATGGGGGCGTAGACCGAGCGCAGGGTGGCCTCGGCTTCCGCGCTGGCCACCCCGAACACCAGCCGGTCGGGGGTGAGGGTGTCCTCGATGGCGAAGCCCTCGCGCAGGAACTCGGGGTTCCAGGCCAGCTCGACCCCGGCCGGGGCCTCCTGGGCGATCCGCTCGGCCAGGCGCGCCGCGGTGCCGGCCGGCACGGTGGACTTGCCCACCACCAGGCAGGGGCGGGACAACCGCGGCAGGAGGCCGTCCATCACCGCGTCGACGTAGGAGAGGTCGGCGGCCATCTCACCCGGCTTGGACGGCGTGCCCACGCACACGAAGTGCACGTCCCCGTGGGCCGCCGCTTCGTCGTAGGAGGTGGTGAAGCGCAGCCGGCCGGTGTCCAGGTTCTTGGCCAGCAGCTCGGGCAGGCCGGGCTCGAAGAAGGGCACCTCACCCGAGGCCAGCTTGGCGATCTTGGCCTCGTCGACGTCCATCCCGACCACGTCGAAGCCGAGCTCGGCCATGCACACCGCATGGGTGGCGCCGAGGTAGCCGGTGCCCAGCACGGTGATGCGGGGCCCGGGGATCATGGCGACAAACTACCCACGGCGTCCGGGACCGATCGGCGACCCCGGCGGTAGCCTGGCGGCATGGAGTCATCGGACAAGGGCACCGAGGCGCCGGCGCGGGCCTCCGGCGACGGGTTCATCACCCTCGCAGACGGCACCCGGCGCTGGGGTCGGTTCGGGGCGGCGGGGCTGCTCGTCCGCCACACCGATGCCGATGGCACGGTGGCCTACTTCCTCGCCCGTCGCTCCGAGCACTGCCATCGCGGTGGCACGTGGGCGATCCCCGGGGGCGCGCTGGATGGCGGAGAGGAGCCGCTCGAAGGGGCGCTCCGGGAGTTCCGGGAAGAGATCGGCGTCGCCCTCGATCGCTTCGAGCTCGACGTCGTGTACGAGGACGACCACGGGGGCTGGTCGTACACGACCTACATCCTCGACGTGGACGAACGCTTCGAGCCACCGGGGCCGCTCAGCTGGGAGACCTCCGAGGTTCGGTGGGTCACCCCCGACGAGCTGGGCGGGCTCGAGCTGTTCGACGCCTTCGACGCCGCGCTGACCCACCTCGGCCTGCAGCCCGACACCTCCGACCGGTAGTCGGAGCCCGACCGCTGCCTCGTCTCCTGGTGGTGCACCACACCCCTTCGCCGACCGCGCATGCGCTGCTGGAGGCGGTGCTCGGTGGGGCCGGCGACCCGAGCATCGAAGGGGTGGAGGTGGTCAGCCGGCCTGCCCTGGTGGCCGGCGCAGTCGAGGTGATGGAAGCGGACGGCTTCGTGCTGGCGACGCCGGCCAACTTCGGATACATGTCGGGTGCGCTCAAGCACTTCTTCGACTCGATCTACTACCCGTGCCTCGACGCGACGACCGGTCGCCCCTACGGGCTGTTGGTGCACGGCAACGACGACACGGCCGGCGCGGTGCGAGCCGTGACGAGAATCACCACGGGGCTCGGCTGGCGGCTGGCCCACCAACCCGTCGAGCTCGTCGGGCCGGCCGTCAGTGACGCGTTGAGCGCCTGTGGGGAGCTCGGAGCGACCCTGGCCGCTCGCCTGGCTTTCGAGGCTGGATAGGCCTCGGCCGGGTCGGTCTACTGGACATGGGTCGTGGCCACCTCGAGTCGTCCTATCCGTGGGTCGTGCGCGGTGCCGCTCGCTGCCCTTCGGGGCAGGACGATGGCACCAACGGCGAGAATCAGGCCGAGCGCCAGGACGACGTCACCGGCGCTGTAGACCATTCCGAGCTGTGGCAGGGGGTGGACGTCGGCGAGGGCCGGAAGGACGGTGCTGTCGGTCAGCTCGACGTGCTTCGAGAGCTGCCCCACGGTGACGTCGGCGTCCGCGAATCCGATCGAGGCGCGAGCTTCGGAGGACACCGGCATCCCGCCGTTGGGAAGCATCACGGCCACGTTCAACATCCATCCGAACGCGGCGATCGCCATGGCGTGCCGTAGCAGCCCATGACGGCCGATCGCGTTCGCGACGAACCAGATGGCGACGAGCACGTGGCTGGTGAGCACTGCTTCCGAGGCGAACCCGGTCGCTTGGAGCCAGGCCAGGCCGGCGAGCAGCTGAAGGGCGGCGGCGAGTGCGGCGAGCCAGGGGAGGCGGACGAGGGCGCGGGCATCGCCCCGGTCCACTCTCCCGTGGCCCGCGACCACACCACCCGGGGGACGGTGGTGGATCTGGATCACATTCCGAAGTAGACGGGTGCGCCGGCCGCAACCCATGCCGCCCCCAGTGCTCCGCAAGAAACGAGGACACGGCGGCTGAAGAGCGTGCGAGCGAAGCGCATTGCGATTCTCCTTGTGGGGTTGTTCGTGACACAAGAGCGAGCTGCAGGCCGCTTGATACAGAACTCCCGTACAATTTCTCCGTGAGCACGTTGGAGCTGGGTCACGTGGTAGGGCGTGCCGCCGGCGGAGACGCCAAGGCGTGGAACGAGCTGGTGCAGCAGTACTCTGGCCTGGTCTGGTCCGTGGCTCGCGGATACGGGCTCGACACGGCGGATGCCGCCGATGTGGTGCAGACCAGCTGGTTGCGCCTGGCGGAGAACCTGGCGTGCCTTCGAGACCCCGATCGGGTCGGCGCCTGGCTCGCAACGACAGCGCGTCGTGAGTCGCTGCGAGTGCTCCGTAGAGGACAGCGCCAGATTCCCAGCGGCATGGACCTTGGTGAGGACATCACCTCCGAAGACGGCCAGCCCGAGCTTCCTGTTCTTCGGCGGGAAAGGGACGCGGCTGTCTCCCACGCATTCCAAGGGCTGCCGGCGCTTTGCCGTGCCCTGCTCCGAGTGCTGATGAGCGACCCGGCGCCCAGCTATGCCGAGGTGAGCGAGGTCCTCGACATGCCGGTGGGAAGCATCGGCCCCCGGCGGGCGCGCTGCCTCGACCGCATGCGCACCGCGTTCGAGACCGACGACGAGCCCAACCGACCGATCGAGGTGGCCAGATGACGTTCGATCTCCCGGACGACGACGACCAGCTGATGGCCGAGCTGCGGGAGGTGATCGGTCGCTGCGATCCGGTGCCCTCGGCGGTGCTCGCGGCGGCGAACGAGGCGTTCGTGTGGCGCACGATCGACTCTGATCTGGCCGAGCTGGCCTTCGACTCTCTTCTCGAGCTCAGCAGCGGCGGCGTGCGTGGCACCGCCGACCGTCAGCTCACCTTCGAGAGCCCCGGCCTCACGATCGAGGTCGACATGCTCGACGGGGGAAGCCAGCTGATCGGCCAGCTGGTGCCCGCCCAGCCAGGTGCCGTGGAAGTGCAGGCGAGCGGACGGACGACCACGGTGACGACCGACGCCGAAGGGCACTTCACCGCCCCCGCCGGAGCTGGGCCCTTCCGCATGCGCGTCGATGCTGGGTTCGGTCCGGCGATCGTGACCGAGTGGATCACGCTGTAGGCGCTTCGGCCCCACGCCCAAGCCTGCTCGAACAAGCCGAGTCGGCGCTGGGCCGCAGCGGTGAGGATCCAGCTGGGGCACTGCGGCAGGCAAGGAGCGTCCTGGCCGACGCTCTGGCCGCGAGTGACACAGAAGCTGCGTCGACCGCCCTTCGCGCCCAGGCCCTGGCGTGGCGGGAGCAGGGTCGCATCGACGACGCACGTCGATCGTTGGAAGAGGCCATCGCCATGGCGGGTCCCGTCACGGCTTCGCGCGCGGCGGGTCTGGCGCGGGGGAGCCTGGCTTCGGTGCTGATGGCGAGTGGTGATGCCGAGGGGGCCCTGGCGCAGCTGGACATCGCGCTCGGGTCACTGTCGGGAGGTGACGCCGCCCCTGCGGCGATGCAGCGCGGGGCCGTGCTGCAGCGCTTGGGCCGGGTTCCGGAGGCGCTCTCCTCCTTCGAGGTGGCACTGGCCGGGGCCGAGGCGTGCGGCGACGAGCTGACCGAGGCCAGGACGCGGGCCAATCGCGGCGTCATGCAGGGCTACGCCGGCGAGTTCGCGGCGGCGCTGCGAGACCTCGACATCGCCGAGCGCCTGTTTCGGCGCAACGGCATGGACCTCTTCGCGGCGGATTGCGGGCACAACCGTGGCTTCGTCTCCGCCAGGAGGGGCGATCTCGTGCAGGCCCTCCGGCTCTTCGCGGCGGCCCGCGCCGACTACGAGCGCCTGGGCGTCCGCCGGCCGAACGCCCGACTCGACGAGTGCGAGGCCCTCCTCGCGGCCCGGCTGGCGCCCGAGGCGTTGCGGGCGGCCACGGATGCCGAGCACGAGCTGAGGGCAGGGGGACAGCTCGCGGATGCGGCGGAAGCCAGCCTGCTGCGGGCCAGAGCCTGCGAGATCGCCGGCGACTTCGTGCAGGCGGCTGCGGCCGCGTCGGCGGCCGAGACGGCGTTCGAAGCCCAGGCCCGCCCGCCCTGGTCGGCCGTGGCTCGGGCCGTCAGGGTGCGCGCCGAGGTTCGCGGCGGCCACCCTCCACGGCCTGGGGCTGCACTCGAGGTCGCGCTCGAGCTGGCCCGTCAGGGTTGGGTGATCGAAGCCGCCGAGGCGGCCGTGATGGCCGGTCGAGTCGCCATCGCCGCCGGTGATGCACCGGTCGTGCGCCGAGCGCTCGAGCTGGGAGGACAGTTCCGGCACAGCCGCCTGGCTCGGGCGCGAACGCCGGGCTGGCACGCGGAGGCGTTGCGCCGGGCCTGGGAGGGAGACCCGCAAGGTGCGCGCCGAGCGGCACGCCGGGCGCTCGCGGCCGCGACGCAGGGGGCCGCCGTGCTCGGAGCCACCGATCTGCGGACCTCGTCGACCGGCAACGCCGTCGAGGTGGCCGAGCTGGGGATGGAGCTGGCGATGCTCGATGCCAGGCCGGCCACGGTGCTCGCATGGGCGGAGATGTGGCGTGCGAACGCAGTCTCGTTGCCACCCGCCCGACCGCCGTCGGATCCCGAGCTGGCGGAGGACCTGGCGCAGCTGCGCCATGTCGCCTCGCAGCTTCGCGACGACACCCTGGCCGGCCACGACGTCGCCGACGCCAGCCGGCTCCAGTCCCTGCTGGAGCAGAAGGTCACCCGTCGGGCCCGGCTCGTGTCCGGCTCCGCGGAGCCCCTCCCCGGCCACGCCGGCCCGCCGCGGCTCCGTGACGTGCGATCGCGCCTCGGTGCCGCCGTGCTGGTCGAGTTCATCGAGCACTCCGGTCAGCTCAGCGTCCTGACCGTCGAGTCGCGCCGAGCGTCGGTGTGCCACATCGGACCGGTCGATCCACTCGCCGACGACGTCGCCACCCTCCGCTTCGGCTTGGCGCGGGCACTGTCGCCACGCACCCGGCCTGCCTCACGCGCCGCGGCGAGATCGAGCGCGGCGGCGGCGGCCGCACGACTGGACGCCGCGCTGCTGACGTCGGTGCCCGACCGGTCACGACCCGTCGTCGTCGTGCCGTCGGGCCCGCTGCACGCCTTGCCCTGGGCGGCGCTCGCCGGCTGTCGCGACCGACCCGTCACCGTCGTGCCGTCGGTGAAGGCATGGCTTCGAGCCGTGGACGTCGCGCCGACTGGCCAGGCGATCGCACTGGTGGCCGGGCCGGGTCTGGCCGGTGCGGAGGCAGAGATCGGCGAGCTGCACGAGAGGTACCCCCGGGCCGACGTGCTGACCGCATCGTCGGCGACGGTGGTCACAGTGGGGGACGCGCTCCAGCAGGCGGACGTGGCCCACATCGCCGCCCACGGCCACTTCCGCAGCGACAACCCGATGTTCTCGTCGCTCACGCTCGCAGACGGCGCCCTGACCGTCTACGAGCTGGAGGCCATGTCGCGACTGCCCCGGCTGGTGGTGCTCTCCGCCTGCGATGTCGGGCGCTCGGAGGTGCGGCCGGGCAACGAGGTGCTCGGGGTGGTGAGCGCCTTCCTGAGTCTGGGCACCGCGACGCTGGTGGCCAGTGTGCTGCCGGTGCCCGACGAGGTGGCTGCGGCCACCTCGGTGGCGTTCCACGATCGGATCATCGCGGGCGACACCGCCGCCGTCGCGCTGGCAAAGGTTCAAGCCGGGCTGGACGCCGGGGGACCCTTCGTCTGCTTCGGCGCCGGGTAGAGGGCGGGTCCCCTCCTCAGCTGCGGGTCACCATGAACGGCAGCGATGCGAGCTGCTCGCCCGCGACGCGGATCTCCAACCGGTACCGGCCGAACTCGTGGATCGGGACGTTGTCGAACGAGAACACGACCGGCTTCTGCAGCGGGAAGTCGGGCGGCACGGCGGGGGGCCAGACGTCGGCCATGGCGGTGGCTGCCTGCCCGAGGACGAAGTCGTCCCGGTCGACGACCTTGGCGGTGAACCGCACGGCCCGAGCAAGGTCGCTGGGCCGCACCTCGGCCACGACGACGGCGATCAACCGGTTGATCACCATGGGTACCGCGAAGACGGCCAAGCTGTTCCAGGGCTGCCGCGCGATGTCGAGCCCGGCCTCGGAGGCCAGGACCGCCGCCCGGATGTGCATGCCTGGGTTATACCTGAGGCCCTCGCAGGGCGGTCGGACCCCTCAGAGGGACTCAAGCGCCTTCTTGGCCAGCTCACCGCGATGGATGACCTGCTGGGCCGACCCGGCCGCTGCGCCCTGCGCGCCCATGGCGCCGGCCGCGAACCGCGAGTAGACGCCCTCCATGATGCAGGCCAGCTTCCAGTGCCCGAAGGCGATGTAGAAGGGCAGCGCGCCAACGTCGCGGCCCGACAGAGCGGCGTACCGATCGGCCAGCTCCTGCCGGGTCAGGAAGCCCGGGAGGCTGGTGGAGGGCGCCATGCGAGGGTCGCGCGGCGTTTGCCCGTCGGCCCAGTAGATGGTGAGCGTGCCGAGGTCGGCGAGGGGGTCGCCGAGCGTGCAGAGCTCCCAGTCGAGCACGGCGCGCACCGAGCCGTCGTCGCCGATGACGGTGTTGTCGAGCTTGTAGTCGCCGTGCGCGATGGCGACGCCCTGCTGCTCGGGCACCCGGCTGCAGAGGGTCTCGTAGACCTCCTCCACGACGGTTGCCGGGCGATGCACGCCGGCTTCCTTCTCCTGCGCCTGGGACTGCTGGAACTGGCCGTACCACCGCTTCAGCTGGCGCTCGATGTAGCCCTCGTGGCGGCCCAGGTCGGCCAGGCCCACGGCTCGGACATCCACCTCGTGCAGCGCGACCAGCACCTCCACCATGTGTTCGGACGCTCGACGGCGGGCGGCCGGGTCGAGAGCCTTCTCCGTCTGTGGGGCCGAGCGCAGGATGTGCCCGTCGACGTGCTCCATCACGTAGAAGGGCCGGCCGTTGACCGCCTCGTCGTCGCAGTACCCGAGCGTGTCGGGCACCGGGACGGCGCTGCCGTGCAGGGCGGAGATGATGCGGTGCTCACGCCCCATGTCATGGGCGGTGGACAGGACGTGGCTCATGGGCGGGCGGCGGAGCACCAGGCGCCGCCCGGTGGCGTCGGTGACCCGGAAGGTGAGGTTCGATCGCCCTCCGGCGATGAGATCGAAGTCGAACGGAGGCTGCAGCGTGGCGTCGTGGTCGACCAGCCAGGCGGTGACCTTCTCTACGTCGACGCCTTCGATCGCTTCCCCGCCGGCGCTCATGCGTCGCTGGGGCCGCGCCCGCTCAGCGCCGCCTGGGCGCGACGCATGCCGCGGAGCCACCGCTCGCGGTCCCCGGACCGGCGGCGCTCGTAGGTCTCCACCTCCGGGTGGGGCAGGATGAGGAATCGCTCCTCGGCGAGTGCGGCGATGACGACCTCGGCGACGTCCTCGGGCTGCAACAGGCCGTCGCCCATGGCGGTGCCCTTGGTGCCGGGCGGGGTGGCCGGCCGCGGTTCCGCACCACGTCCGCCACCGGTCATGCCGGTCTGCACGGCCTGGGGGCAGAGGCACGACACCTTGATGCCTGCGTCGCCGTGGGTGATCGAGAGCCACTCGGCCAGAGCGACCACCGCGTGCTTGGTGACGGAGTACGGCGCCGACCCCAGCTGTGTCAGGAGACCGGCGGCGGACGCGGTGTGGAGCAGGTAGCCCTCGCCCCTCGCCAGCATGCCGGGCAGCACGGCCCGCGCCGCGTAGATGTGGCTCTTGACGTTCACCGCCCAGATGCGGTCCCACGCTTCGTCGGTCGCTTCGACCCCGCCGGTCACGATGATGCCCGCGTTGGCGCAGAAGAGGTCGATGGGGCCATAGGCCTCCTCGGCCTCGGCCACCAGGCGCTGGACGTCCTGCTCCTTGCTGACGTCGGTGGTCACGGCGAGCGCCTTCCCGCCGGAGGCTCGCAACCCCTCGGCCACGGCCACAGCTCCGGCCGCGTCGCGGTCGGCCACCACCACGCCTGCCGCCCCGTGGGCCACGAAGGCCTGGGCGAGCGATCGCCCGATGCCGCTGGCTCCGCCCGTGACGACGACCACTCGATCTCGTACGTCCATCGGTTCCGTCCCCCATTGCGTTGGTGCGACTGCATCATTCATGCGCGCGGGCGGACCCTACAGCAGAATGTCACGAGGTCCCCCGTGCCGCGATCCTCCCTCACAACCCGAACCCGCCTCATCACCGCCGCCGAGGAGCTCTTCGCGGAGCGGGGCATCGACGCCGTCAGCCTGCGGGAGATCAACCGCGCATCAGGGGCTCGGAACGCCGTGGCGGTGCAGTACCACTTCGAAGATCGCGCCGGCGTCATCCGGGCCATCCTCGACAAGCACCGTGGCGCGGTCGATGCGGCGAGGCACCTGATGCTCGACGGGTACGAGCAGGCCGGGCGGCCCGACCTCCGTGGTCTCGCCGAAGCCCTCGTGGTGCCGTCGGCCACGAAGCTGGCGGACCTGGATGGCGGCCCCGCTTACCTCCAGATCAACAGCGAGCTGGTCAACCGGCCCCAAGCTGGCTCGGTCGACTCGGGCTCCTCCGACTCGCGCGACTCCGGGTCCTCCGACTCGCGCGACAGCATCCGGCGGTGGCGCTCGCTGGTCGAGCCCCTGCTCGACCCCGAAGCCACCCGGTTGCACCGCCGCTTCACGGCCATCCGGTTCTCGGCGGCCGAGCTGGGCCGGCGGGCTGCCTCCGGTCCGCACACGGACGATCGGCTCTTCATCAGCCACCTGGTCGACCTGGTGACCGCGATCCTGGTGGCACCGGTCTCGGAGCAGACCGTTCGCCTGGCCGACGACCGCGACACGTCGCTCGGGGTCTCCTCCCGAGCAACGCGCCGACCGGAAGCGGTAGAACCCAGCTGATCAGGCCTGCTGGTACTTGGGCGACGACGCCTTCATCCAGCGCAGCTGCATCCGCATCGAAGCGACCCTGCGACCGTCCTCCGCCGCATGGCTGTCGAACCACACGTACTCGGTCTTGGGGCTGCTGCCGACGGCCACCACCTCGCCCGACACCTGGTACGGACGGTCGGCGAACAGCGGCCCGTCCACGTGGCGCACCTCGATCGCGCCGAACAGTCCGACCGCACCTCCCATGCCGCGGGAGAACGACCGCGACGCCCGTCGCCACAACAGCCCGACGATGGCGGACGGATAGGCGATCGGCCCGCCCCACGGCGAGTCCCCGGTGTACCAGTCGAGGGGCTCGGTGAGCCGGCCGCTGTCGATCCGTGCACGCAGGCCGGCTCCGTCCACCGCTTCCTCGTACTCCTCGAGAGCGTCGCCCGCCTTCACGTCGCGCAGCAGCACGAGCTCGCTCGGGTCGGTCGGGCGGAGGTCGATCGAGCTCAGATGGCTCGGAGTGCCGGGCCTACCGACCGAGGCAGTGCCCTCGGCGACGAGCAGCCCGTCCTCGCGCAGCATCCGCACCGCCGTCTGGCTGTCGGTTGTATCCGCCGGACGCTCGACGCTGGCCTGCACGGGCTCGCCGTCGGTGGTCGCGTTGCGGAAGTGCAGGGAGAGCGAGCCGGTCTCGAACCATGCCGGTCCGAAGGTCTGCACCAGCAGAGGAGGGAACTGGTCCATGTGGATGGACCCCGCGACCGTTCCACCCCGGAACCCCAGGTTCTGTGCGGTGGCGTCGTCATGGATGCTGCCGGCGCCAAGGTTGGCGCTGCTGTTGACCGGCCGGCGCATCGGCCCGACCAGCGTGCCGCTCTCTTCGGTGATCATCTCTTCCCCCGTGTTCGCGTGACGGGACAATGTGAGCACGTTCCGCACCGGAGGACACGCGACGTCAGCCTGTCGAGCCCTGGGCCTCGTCCTCCATCGTGTCGGTCTTGGCCCGGTGCAACGGCTCCGGCACCCGGAAGGCCACCAGCAGCGCACCGGCCATGCCGATCGCCCCGGTCAGCACAGAGGCGGCCCCGAGCGATGCCACCGCGGCCACGCCGGCGGCGAGCAGGGGCCCGCCCGCCGTACCCAGGTCACCTACCAGACGCCAGACGCCGAGGAACTCCGCTCGTCCACGAAGCGGGGAGAAGTCGGCCCCGAGCGTCATGACGATGCCGCTCCCCATGCCGTTGCCGAAGCCGAGCAGGACGGCGACCGCAGCGATGCTCCAGAAGCTGCCGGTGAGCGGGAGGAGCAGGAAGCCGGCCGCCAGGATGGAGAGGCAGGGGATGGCCACCCACTTGCGCCCCATGCGGTCGGACAGGGAACCGGCCGGATAGAAGAGCGTCATGTCCATCCCGGCGGCGATGCCGAAGATGAGCGCCACTGAGGCGGCGTCCAGGCCGACGCGGTCAGCCCACAGCGGCAGCACCGCCTGGCGGGTTGCACGCAGCACTCCGATGCACATCGCAGCCACGCCGGCGGTGAGGAACACCGACTTGTGGGTGCGGGCCACGGCCAGGAACGGCACCGACCCGTGTGAGGGACTCCGCGAGTCGGCGTGCGGGTCTCGCACGAGGAAGAGGAGGGCGCACCCGGCCACGGCCAGCGCGATGTGCACGTAGTAGGCGCCGTCGAGGCCGGTGAGGGCGATCGCGCCGGCGCCTAGGAACGGCCCGACGAAGTTGCCGACTCGGTTCACGCCGCCGAGCACCGACAGCGCCCGGCCACGGAGGTGGATCGGCATCACGTCGCTGACGTAGGTGAGCCTTGCGAGCAACCACATCGCCCAGCCGCAGCCCATCAGCAGCATGAAGCCGGCGAAGGGCACGATCGAGGTGCTGAGGACGCATCCCACGAGGGCGACGATCAAGATGCCAGTGCCGACGGCCATGGCCCGCCGCTCACCGAGCCGCGCCACCAGGGCACCGGCCGGCAGGTCGAACAGCATCGTGCCGATGCCCCTCAGGGCGACGGTGAAGCTGGCCATGGCGACGGTGGCGCCGACGTCCTTCGCCGCCAGGGCCACGATCGGGATCACCGCCCCCTGGCCGATCGCGAAGAGGAACGACGGGCCGTAGACGGTCAGGCCGAGTGAGCGCAGCGTTGGCTCACCGGTGGCCTTCGTACCTCCCGACTCAGGAGTCGACGATGGGCCGGGCAGCACCGGGACAACGTACCAGCGCACTTTGATTGCCCGCACAACAACTCAAGTGACCGAATCGTAATGTAATCGAATTGTTGGCGGAATGACTGGCATCGGCCGCGCCCGGCTGCAATGATTCCGTCCCGAATCGAATCGGTTCGGCTCCGGGGGGAACTGGCTCGGCACTGCTGTCGTTGGAAGACGTGGCCGTGCGTTTCGGCGGCATCACCGTGCTCGACAGCGCGTCCTTCGATGTCGAGCGGGGTCAGATCTGCGGCCTGATCGGCCCCAACGGTGCGGGCAAAACGACCCTGTTCAACTGCATAACGCGGATATACCAACCGACCAGTGGGTCGATCACGTTCGATGATGTCGACCTCCTAAAGGTGCGGCGTCACGCCATCACGAGCACTGGCATCGCCCGGACCTTCCAGAACCTGGGCCTCTTTCCGACCCAGACCGTGCTCGAGAACGTCTTGCTCGGCGCCCATCGCCGCACAAGTGCCAACTTCGCCACGTCGGTCATCACGACCCGGCGGGTGCGGAACGAGGAGAAGCAGCAGCGGGACGAAGGGCTCGAGCTGCTCGAGCGCCTGGGCCATCGCCGCCTCGCCGCAGCTCGTCCTGCTCGACGAGCCGGCCAGCGGCCTGACCCACTCCGAGGTGAACGAGCTCGGTGATCTCATCCTCCGCCTTCGCGACGAGTTCCACCTCACGGTGCTCCTGGTCGAGCACCACCTGTCACTGGTGATGCGGGTGTCGGACCGGGTGGTCGCGCTGGACTTCGGGCGGAAGATCGCCGAGGGGCTGCCCGCCGACGTGCAGCGCGATCCCAAGGTCGTCGAGGCCTACCCGGGGGGCCGCATGAGCTTCCTCGAAGTCCGCGACCTCGAGGCGGCCTACGGGCCGGTGAAGGTCATCCACGGCATCAGCTTCAGCGTCGAGGAAGGCCAGAGCGTCGTCATCCTCGGCGCCAACGGCGCCGGCAAGACCACCACGCTCCGGGCTCTCTCCGGCATGGTGGCCACGAAGGGGTCGGTCGTCCTCGGCGGCAAGCAGGTGCGTGGCGCGGCCACCGACGCCATCGTGCGGCTCGGGGGGGCCCATGTGCCCCAGGGCCGCGGCACCGTCAGCGAGCTCACCGTCGAGGAGAACCTCCGGCTGGGTGCCTATGCCCGGCGAGACGGTGACACCAAGGTCGAGCAGAAGCGGGTGTTCGAGCTGTTCCCTCGGCTGGAGGAGCGGCGCAAGCAGCAGGCCGGCAGCCTCTCCGGCGGTGAGCAGCAGATGCTGGCCATCGGCCGGGCGCTGATGCTGAAGCCCCGGCTGCTGCTGTTGGACGAGCCATCGCTGGGCCTGGCCCCGATCATCGTCAAGGAGCTCTTCAGCGCGCTGGCCAGGCTCCAGGCCGACACGGGCACGACCATGTTGCTCGTGGAGCGGAACGCCACGTTGGCCCTCGACAGGAAGGTGCCGTAGGTGTTCGTGGCCACCGGCGCCGGCCTCTGGGGCAAGGACATCAAGGCCAACCCCTGGATCAGCGGCTGGCAGATCGCCTACCCGACCGAGGCGGCCATCTACGCCCAGTACCTGAAGGACACCAAGCCCAACGCCAAGGTGGCCGTGCTCTTCCAGAACGACGACTACGGCAAGGACTATCTCGGGGCCTTCAAGGAGGCCATCCGGGCAGCCAGATCACGATCGTCAACGAGCAGGGCTTCCAGGTGACGGACCCGACGGTGGACCAGCAGGTCACGACGCTCTCGCAGTCGGGCGCAGACACGTTCTTCAACGTGGCCACCCCGAAGTTCGCCGCTCAGGCGATCACCAAGATCGGTGAGCTGGGCTGGAAGCCGCTGCACCTGCTCAACAGCGCCTCCAACTCCACCACGGCGGTGATCCGGGTCGCCGGCGTGCAGCACTCCCAGGGGATCGTCAGCATCTCGTACCTGAAGGACCCGGGTGACCCGCAGTGGGACAACGACCAGGGCTTGAAGGACTACAAGGCCCGCATGGCCAAGCACACGCCCGGCGTCGACCCGCTGAACTCCTTCGGCGTCTTCGGCTTCGCGGTGGCGGAGAGCCTGGTGAAGGTCCTGGAGAAGACCGACGCGCCGACGCGGGACGCGTTCCAGAAGGCGCTGCGCAGCATGAACAAGGTCCCGAACAGCCTGCTCCTCCCGGGCGCCACCATGACCACGAGTGAGACGGACGGCTACCCGGTCGAGGCCGCTCAGATCCAGAAGTTCACCGGCGACCGCTGGGTCCTCGAGGGCAAGCTGCTCGACTTCGAGGGCAAGACCAAGCCGCAGTAGCGCTTCACGACGCACCACGCATCACGCACCACGAATCTGGACGGGCCGGCGCACCTGCGCCGGCCCGTCCGCGTGCCCAGTTCGTGCCGGCGAAGCCTCAGCGCCCGGCGGCGCCGATGGCCTGCCAGACCCGCTCGGGGGTGCACGGCATGTCGACGTGGCGCACCCCGAGGTGCGACAGGGCGTCCACGACGGCGTTCTGCACGGCGGGCGGAGCGCCGATCGTGCCCGACTCGGCGATGCCCTTGGCGCCGAGGGGGTTGTTGGGGCTCAGCGTCTCCAGCAGGGCACCGTCGAAGCTGGGCAGCTCCGGGGCGCCGATGATGCCGTAGTCGGCGAGGTTCGCCGTGAGCGGGTTGCCGTCGGCGTCGTAGGCGAACTCCTCGTAGAGGGCCTGGGCGATCCCTTGGCCGACGCCTCCGTGCACCTGTCCCTCGGCCAGCAGGGGGTTGAGGATGGCTCCGGCGTCGTCCACCGTGACGAAGTCGCGCACCCGGACGTGACCGGTCTCGGTGTCCACCTCCACCACGGCGACGTACGCACCCGACGGGAACGACGAGCCGGTCTCGATCTCCGCTTCGCACCGGAGCGCATCGTCCTCGGGCAGGTTGGCGGCCAGCTCGTCCCAGCCGAGAGCGCGAGCCGGGGTGCCGACGACGTGGAACCGCCCGCCACCGCTTCGATCGAGCACGACGTCGTCCACCGCCGCCTCGAGCGTGTCGGCCGCGACCTGCCGCGCTCGCTCGACCAGCTGGTCGGAGGCGGCAGCGATGGCCGACCCCGCCTTCTGCACCGAGCGGGATCCACCCGTGATCCCACCCTTGGGCACGACGTCCGTGTCGCCGTGGACGACGCGGATGCGATCCATCGGCAGGCCGGTGCGGTCGGCCACGAGCATGGCCCACGACGTGTGATGGCCCTGTCCGTAGGGGTTCGAGCCCGTACGCACCAGCGCGCTGCCGTCGGGCTCGAGCTCGATGCTGCCGTACTCGGCGCCGGGCACGCCGGACGTGCGGTCGATGAAGGTGGCGAGACCGATGCCGATCTGGTGTTGCGCGCCGCTGGATCGCCGCTCCTGCTGCTCGGCGCGCAGCTCGTCGTACTTCGCCATGCGCAGCGCCAGCTCCAGCCCGTCGGCGTAGGTGCCGCTGTCGTAGGTGACGCCGGTCGGTGTGTCGTAGGGGAACTCGTCCGGGCCGATGAAGTTGTGCCGGCGCAGCTCGGCGGGATCCATCGAGATCTCGGCGGCGAACATGTCGACCGCCCGCTCGATCAGTGCCGTGGCCTCCGGTCGGCCGGCGCCCCGGTAGGCCGTGGTCGGCGTGGTGTTGGTGAGCACGGACTGGATCTCCCACCGCACGGCGGGGATGCGGTAGGGGCCGCAGGCGAGCATGCCGGTGTTGCGAGGCAGCATGGCTCCCACCATCGGGTAGGCACCTGAGTCGGCCACCACGCGCACTCGGAGCGCCTGCAGCGTTCCGTCGCGGCTGCCGCCCAGCTCGACGTGCTGCTGCTGCGATCGGCCGTGGCCGAGGCCGACCATGTCGTCCGACCGGTTCGGCGTCCACCGCACCGGCCGGCCGACCCGCCGGGAGAGCCACGGGAGGAGGAGGTCCTCCGGGTACGAGCGGGCCTTCGAGCCGAAGCTGCCACCGACGTCGGGGCAGATGACCCGGACCTGCTCGCGAGGCAGCCCGTAGACGGAGGCGATCATGTTCCGCACCGGATGAGCGCCCTGGCAGCTGAGCCAGTGGGTGAGGCGACCGTCGGGCTCCCATCGCGACGCCGACGAGCGGGGCTCGATCGGGGCGGGCGCGATGCGCGGGCTGATGTAGGTGGCCCGGACCACGACCTCGCAGCCCTCGATGTCCACGTCGGCCGCGTCGGAGCCGCCGTCCGCAACCATCACGGTGTTGGTGCCCGCCTCCGGGAACAGCAGCACTTCGTCGGTGGCGCTTGCGTCGATGCCCACCACGACGGGGAGCGGGTCGTAGTCGACCACCACCTCCGCCATGGCGTCGATGCCCTGAGATGCCGTCTCGGCCACGATGGCCACCACCGGCTCACCGACGAACCGGACCACGTCGGTGGCGAGGATCGACCGGGTCATCGTCTCCGGGAACGCCGGGTTCACCGACGGCATCGGGCCTAGGTCGACATCGCTGCCGATCACGACGTCGATCACGCCCGGCATCGTGCGGGCCGCCTCTACGTCGATGGACGTGATGCGGGCATGGGCGAAGGGCGACACGACGTAGGTCACCGCCGCCACCCCCGGCAGGTCGAGGTCGGCGACGTAGGTGCCGCCTGCGGTGAGGAGGCGGTGGTCTTCGGTGCGCCGCACCGGTGTGCCGAACAGGGTCATGTCTCTACTCTCTAGGAGGCGGGGGCGGGACGGAGAAGGCACTCCTGGGCGAGCGACGCCACGAGCACACCGTCTCGGGTGTGGAACGTGCCCCGGGCCAGCCCTCTGGCGCCGAAGTTGGTGACCGGGTCCACGGAGAAGAGGAGCCAGTCGTCCACCCGCACCGGGCGGTGGAACCAGACCGAGTGGTCGAGGCTGGCGCCGCCCCACCCGGCCGTGGAGCCGGGCGCCCGGGCGCTGCCGATCACCGCGAGGTCCGACACGTAGGTGAGCGCAGCAGCGTGCAGCGCGGGGTCGTCGGGTATCGGATCGCGAACCCGCACCCAGCAGGGGTGCAGGTTGAAGCCCTCCGTCGGCTGAAGGGGGCGGATCTCGAAGGGGTTGGTGGCGCGGAACGGGTTGGCCGACCGGTCGTTGCCGTTCAGCTCGTCCGGCCCCGGGACATCGGGCAGGCCCACTTCCTGCCAGTCGTCGCCCGCCTCCGCCTGATGGAACGATGCGTCCGCCACGAGGATGGCCTCGTCGTCCTGGATGGCCGTGACCCGGCGGGTGCTGAACGACCGACCGTCACGGGTTCGCTCGACGTGCAGCTCCAGCGGGATGCCGGGCCGACCGGGGCGGATGAAGTAGGCGTGCACCGAGTGCACAGGTCGGGCACCATCGATGGTGAGGGTGGTCGCCCGCAGCGCCTGGCTGGCCACCTGGCCGCCGAACAGGCGGGGCGGCCCCTCGCTCGGCGTGGGGGCGAGGAACCGGTCCCGCCTGGACTCGTGAAGATCCAGGATCTCGAGGAGTCGGCGATGTCGGGAGGAGTCGGGGTCGCTCATGCTGCCGGTGCAGCGTAGTGACCTCCTACTTGCTGGGGTCGCTGCTCTCCGGTGAGTCCTCGGTCTCGACGGCGCCCTCCGGCGCGTCCTTCCATGCACCTTCCTCCCGCGGCTCCAGGGTCTCGGCCGGAGCGGTGGCCAGGGCGTCGTACTCGTCTGGTGTGAGCTTTTCAGGCATGCCCGTTTCGTACCCCGGGGGCCGGCCCAGGAACACCTGGGAGACTTGCGGTCATGACTCGATGCCACGACCTGAGGGCCGCCGTGCTCGTCGTCCAGCGGGCCCGCGAAGCGGCCCATGCGGCGAACGCGCGAGCGGCCCGAGAGGGCGGCGACCGCGCCAGCTGCGAGGCCGACCTGCTGTCCCTGCGGTTCGCCCTGCATCGGGCCGCCCAGGACGCGCGGGCCGCAGGCTGTGACATCGACGACCTCGTCGAGCCGGGCGTAGGAGTGGGGGACTTCCGCCCCTGAGCGCTCTCCGGTGCAGCCGCCGGGGAGATGCGATAGACCGCCTGTTGCGAACGTCGCCTGACCTTCGCGGAAGGAGACCCTGATGAGCGTCTACAAGGTCATCGAGATCATCGGCACCAGCGGACAGTCCTGGGAAGAGGCCGCAGTACAGGCCGTCACCAAGGCACGAGAGACGCTTCGGGACCTGCGGGTGGCCGAGGTCGTCGAGCAGGACCTCGATCTGGGCGACGAGAGCACCGTGATGTACCGCACCAAGCTGCGCATCTCCTTTAAGTACGAAGGGGAGTAACCGCTCAATCCCTCATCGTGGGGAGTGAGGTTCACAGTGGTTGGGAAGGTAGGTGCCATGGCATTCATCGCGTTGATCATCGCTATCGCACTGGTCATCTTCGGCATCATGAAGATCGTCCGTGGCGATCTCATCCTCGGCATCGTCCTCATCGTGCTGGGCCTGATCATCGGCCCCGGCGGCTATTCGATCCTGAACGCGTGATCACCCCGGCTCCGGCCGGGCAGCAGGACCTTCCGACGAGCGGTGCACGGCGCGTTCTCGCGTTGTGCACCGCTCTCGTCGCGTCCGGTCGGGCGGCTGTCGCCGGCCGGGGGGAGCCCTAGGTCACTGGTCGTGCGGCTCGCGGGCGGGGTCGACTCCGCCCGGCTCGTCCGCCGTCTCGGCGTCGTCCACCGGGAGACCGTGGGGCGGGAGGATGCCGGCTTCACGGTCGCGCTTGTCTGCTCGCAACGAAGCGAGGATCGACGCGGTGAGGACGATGGCGATGAAGCCGAGCGAGATGTACGTGGGCAGGTGGAGCTCCAAGGGCTCACCGATCGCCAGCATCTTGAGGCCGACGAAGGCCAGGATGACGCCGAGGCCGATGTTCAGGAAGCGGAACTTGCCCTGCATGCCCCCGAGGAGGAAGTAGAGGGAGCGCAGGCCGAGGATGGCGAAGGCGTTGGAGGCGAACACGATGAAGGGCTCGCGGCTCACGGCCAGGATGGCGGGGACGGAGTCCACCGCGAAGACGACGTCGGTCGCCTCGATCAGCACCAGCACCGCGAACAGGGGCGTGGCGACGCGCTTGCCGTTCTCCAACGTGAACAGCTTCTGGCCGTCGTAGCGGTCGGTGGTGGGGAACAGCTTGCGCACCGCCCGCATGGCGATGTTGTTGTTGTAGTCGACGGCGTGGCTCTCGTCGTGCCGTGCGATCTTCACCGCCGTGTAGAGCAGGAAGGCGCCGAAGATGTAGAGGACCCACTCGAAGCGCTCGATCAGCGACACGCCGGCGAAGATGAAGATGCCCCGCAGGACGAGGGCACCGAAGATGCCCCAGAACAGCACGCGGAACTGGAACTGCCTGGGCACGGCGAAGAACGAGAAGATCACCGCCCAGACGAACACGTTGTCGATCGAGAGGCTCTTCTCGATCAGGAAGCCGGCGTAGTACTCGCCCGCTGCCTGGCCCCCGTGCCAGAAGAACATGACGGCACCGAAGGCGAGGCCGATCGAGATCCAGATGGCGGACTCGATCGACGCCTCCTTGATGGAGATGACGTGGGCCGTCTTGTGCACCGCCAGCAGGTCGAACACGAGCATGGCGATGATGCCGCCGATGAGCGCGGCCCAGGCCCAGGCCGGGACGTCGAAGGTGGCGAAGTTCTCACGCCCCCCGCTCTCGGTGGCGACGACGAGTGTCCGGAGATGGGTCAGCACGGCGACGACGTTACCCGTGGCGGCGCGGTGCACCCCCGGCCAGGCACCGGAAGCTGGTCGGGGCGGTCAGAACCCCTTGGCCATGTTGGCGAAGCGGGTGAGGTGGTCGAGCCAGGCCAGGCGGATCATGGCCGTCGGCCCGGACCGGTGCTTCGAGACGAGGATCTCGGCCGTGCCGTTGTCGGGGGAGTCCGGGTTGTAGACGTTGTCCCGGTACAGGAACATCACCACGTCGGCGTCCTGCTCGATGGCGCCCGACTCCCGCAGGTCGGAGAGCATGGGGCGCTTGTCGGCCCGCTGCTCGAGCTGGCGGGACAGCTGGCTGAGGGCGACGACGGGGCACTCGAGCTCGCGGGCGAGGACCTTGAGCCCCCGGCTGATCTCGGAGATCTCGACCTGGCGGTTCTCGGCGCTGCCACGACCGGTCATCAGCTGCAGGTAGTCGACCACGACCAGGCCGAGGTCGCCCTCCTTGGCCTTGAGCCGCCGAGCCTTGGCCCGGATCTCCATGATCGTGAGCTGGGGGTTGTCGTCGATGAACAGCGGCGCCTCGGCCAGGCGGCCGATGGCGTGGCTGATCTTCGGCCAGTCGGCCTCCGCCAGGCGGCCGTTGCGCATGCGGGCGCTGTCGACCCTGGCCTCCGAGGCGATGAGGCGGGTGGTCAGGTCCAGGTGGCTCATCTCGAGGCTGAAGAACAGCACCGGGCGGCGGGCCTGGAGCGCGGCGTGGGAGGCCATCCCGAGGGCGAAGGCCGACTTCCCCATGGCCGGACGGGCGCCCACGACGACCAGGTTCGACGGCTGCAGGCCCGAGAGGACCTCGTCGAGGTCGTCGTAGCCGGTGGCGAGGCCGGTGATGGTGTCACCGCGCTCGAACAGCTCCTCCAGGTGGTTGAGGCTCTGCTCGAGGAGGTCCCGGATCGGCGCCAGCGAGTCGGCCACCCGGTGCTGGGCGATGTCGAACATCATCGCCTCGGCGTGGTCGACGGCGCCGGCGACGTCGTCGGGCAGGGAGTAGCCGAGCTCGGCGATCTCGCCGGCCACCCCGATCAGCTTCCGCAGGAGGGCGTGCTCCTCGACGATGCGGGCGTAGTGGGCGGCGTTGGAGGTGGCCGGCGTGCGGGCCTGGAGGGTGAGCAGCACGGCCGGGCCGCCGACCGCCTCGAGGAGGCCGGCGCGGCGCAGCTCGTCGGCGACGGTGACCACGTCGGCCGGCTCGCCGGCGGCGTAGAGCCGGGTGATGGCGTCGAAGACGTGGCCGTGCGCCGGCTTGTAGAAGTCGGCGGCCGTGATCCGGACCTCGGCCGCGGCCGTGATCGGCGTGGCCCCGAGGAGCATCGCGCCGAGCAGGGACTCCTCGGCCTCGAGGTTGTGCGGCGGGACGCGGCCGGGGGTGCGCACCGGGAGGGAGGAGTCGGTCAGTGCCATCGGGCGACCACGTTCTCCTCTCGTGCCTGGGGATCGCTAGGGGCGCAACCCTGTGACTTTCCGTGTGGACGGACGTCCGGACGGTGTGGACGGCACGTCCGACGCCGGGCGACGAGCCGGGCACGGGCGCGCGCCGCCAAGCGTGCGTCACCACGGGCCGAGCAGCGCGGATGCCGGCCCGTCGGGCGGGACCGGCATCCGGGACGTCTAGGAGGCGCTGACCTCGACGGTGACGGGGAACTCCACGTCGGCGTGGAGACGGACCGTCACCCGGTGCGTGCCCACCTCGCGGATGGGCTCGTCGATGTGCAGCTTGCGACGGTCGAGCTCGATCCCGGTCTGGGCCAGGACCGCCTCGGCCACGTCGGTGGTCGTGACGGAGCCGAAGAGCCTGCCCTCGCCACCGGCCCGGGACGACAGCGTGATCACCTTCGGCACCAGGCGGGTGGCGACCTCCTCGGCCGCCCCCCGCTCACGGGCGTCCTTGACGTCGCGCGACCGGCGCATGACCGCCGCCTGCCCGGCCGCGCCCTTGTCGGCCTTGATGGCGAGCCCGCGGGGGACGAGGTAGTTGCGGGCGTACCCGTCGGCGACGTCGAGGACGTCCCCCTTCTTCCCCAGGCCGGAGACGTCGGTGCGGAGCACGATCTGCATCACGACCGCCCGGTCCGCTCGACGTCGACCGCCCGGCCGTCGAGGGTGATGGCGGGCGTGTCGTCACCACCGCTGGCCGGCCCCCGGGGCGGGGGCGGCGGCGGGCCGGTCCGGCCCTCGCCCTCGGGCCCCCGTGCGTCCTCCCGGTCGCGCGGGCCCCGGGCGTCGTCACGGTCGCGACCGCGGCCGCCGCCCCGGCCGCCGCCGCGGCTGCTCGTCACCTTGGTGGCGTAGGGCAGGAGGGCGAGCTCACGGGAGAGCTTGATGGCCATGGCCACGTCGCTCTGGTGCTGGGCGCAGTTGCCGGTGGTGCGGCGGGCCTTGATCTTGCTGCGGTCGGACATGAACCGGCGGAGCAGGTTCA
>CADCTF010000013.1 GCA_902805655.1 uncultured Acidimicrobiales bacterium | reverse complement strand
CACCCGGCCGTCCGCGTGGAGCTGAGCGCCAAGCACTAGTTCCGAAGCGAGGACAGCGCCGGCCAGGCCCTCGGCGACGTCGTGCGCCAGTCGTAGAGGCTTCCGCCGATCGACCCGCTCTCGAGCACCGCCCGTAGGTAGCCGTCGATGTCCTCGAGGGTGGTCTTGTCCGCGATGCCACCGACGGGGTGCACCAGGGCGTCGGGCTGGCCCAGGTTGTTGCGCAGGCGCCGGATGTTCTCGGAGGTATAGCCGTAGGCCTCCCGATGGCTGGAGCTGGCCTTCCGGTCGGTCCAGTACCCCATGGTGAGCCAGACGTCGTAGCTGGGCGCGATCTCCCGGTACGGGAAGTTGGGCCAGTACGCCTCGTTCACCACCTCGAGCTGCACCGGCGGCAGCACGATGGCGCCGATCGTGCGGTCCGGCCACGCCGCCCGCACCCGTTCGCTGAGCTCGATCAGCCGCCGGTTCCGCTCGCGCACGTCGCGCACGTTGTGGGCCTCGATGTCGATGGCGAGCCCGTCGACCGGCAGGCCCACGCTGGCCTCGATCCGCAGCAGGTCGTTGTCCAGGTCCTCGAGCGTCGGCAGGTACCAGGCCACCACCCGCAGTCCCCGAGCCTTGGCCCGGTTGATGATGGGCAGGAGCAGCTCGGGCTCGGAGATGAGGTCGGGCGTGTCGTGCTTGGCCGTCTGCAGGTACAGCGTCTGCACGCCCGCGTCGGCCATGCGGTCCACATCGGACGGGCCGACCACGGCCTTGCTGCCGCGGTAGTGGCTCCAGTCGTAGACGTCGACCCAGGTGCCGAGGCCGCGGTACGCCGCCAGCCCGGCGGCGCGGGATGTGGGAGGGGGCCGGACGGCCGTGGTCGGCGGGGTCGTGGTGCGGGGCCGCGGCCGAGGCGCCTCCGTCGTGGTCGGCGGAGGAGGCGGCTCGGTGACGACGGGCGGCGGCTCCACGGGCGGCGCTTCGGTGGTGGTGGTCGAGGCGGGCACCGGCTCGACGGTGACGTCGGTCTGCCCCGTCGCGTCCACGATCGGCGCAGCGGCAGCGGACGGCGCATTGCGCTCGCGGCCGCACGCCGCCGACGTGAGCAGGGCCAGGCAGGCAGCGACGCTGGCCCAACGCATCAGCGGCACGAGGAGCCAGGGTACCGGCGAAGTGCGACGCAGGGCACGATGCCTGCGGTCACCCGCCGATCGGCGGGTCAGACGCCCGAGCCGGCCCCGGCCTCGCCCTCGTCGTCGGGGTCGTCGTCGTCCTGCTCGGCCAGGCACCACGAGGCGTGTGGCGCACCTGGCGCCGCCTCGCACTCGGCGCACGGCTCGAGGCGCAGGTCCCCGCCGACGCGGGCCTCCTTCAGCGCCCGAGCCTCTTCAAACCGCCGATGGCGTCCCTTTTTCACGGCGAGCTCCCGGTCGAGGGTCGGGTGGAATCGAGTGATGCTACCCCTTGCACGCGTCTTGCTCTCCCAAGCCCGGCCGGAGGCGCCCCTAGGATCGCCCCATGGCCGGTGACGACTTCGACGTGGATGCCATGATCCAGCGCTTCGGTGCTCGCGCCCGGGCCGTGAAGGCCCGAGGGATGCCTCCCGTGGAGGGGCCCGAACGGAAGCGGTTCATCGAGCAGATGCAGCTCGACTACATGGACTACGCCATGTTGAGCGATGCGAAGGGTTCGCTCGACGACGGGATCCTCACCTTGCGGGTCGACCTGAGGCCCCAACCGCCGGCCTGATCAGCCGTTCCTCGCCGCGTAGCATCCATTGAGCAGGGGCGGTCCGGGGGAGGATGTCGGCAATGTCACGAGAGCGGGAAAGAGTCGTCCTGATGGCCTTCTCGGTCATCTGCATCGGCGTGACGCTGGTGGCGATCTTCCGCGAACAACCCGGCGCCGTCGATGTGGGGGGCACGCAGCTGACCCGTGACAATGGTGCCGCCCAGGCCGCGGGGCCGCGTCCGGATGCGGCGACACAGGCTCCCAGCGGCGGGACGACCGTCACCTCCGCACCAGGCGCCGTGCCTCCGCTCCCCCGAGCCGACATGTCGCAGCCGCCGGCCGAGCCGGTAGGCGTCTACAAGCAAGGGAAGGTCACCCTTCGGGGGTCGGTCCCGAGCGACGCCGTGGGCGCCGGCTACGTCCGGCGGATGGCCTCGGTGATCGGTGAGAGCAACATCGTCCAGGAGATGAAGGTCGACCCCCGGGTGACCCAGAGGGCCATTCGCGTCGACGTGGACGAGCAGTTCAGGTTCCCGGCCGGTTCAGTGGCGTTCGATCCGCGCTTCGCAGGGTTGGTCGATCTCGGGAGCGTGGCCCTGAAGGCCTTCCCCGAGACGGTGCTCATCGTGACCGGACACTCCGACTCGTCCGGGGACCCCTTGGTCAACCTGTCGCTGTCGCGGCAACGGGCCCAGGTGATCGTCGACTACATGATCTCCCAGGGAATCCCCCCAGCGCGCGTCGTGGCAGTGGGTGCCGGTTCCTCCGATCCCGTGGCGGACAACTCCACTCCGGCCGGCCGGGAGGCCAACCGTCGGATCGAGGCATCCCTGGACGGCTTCAGGCCGGAGTGACGACCTCGGGTTCGCCACCCGGGGTCTCCGGTGTGGCGAAGTCGGGAACAGCCGCCTGCACCACGATCTCCTCGCGGGATCGTGCCTCGAGCACCAGGTCGCCCCGGCCCGGGCGGAACGCCAGAGCGGCGTCGCCTTCCACCAGGCGCCGGATGGGCTCGCCTACGAGCTCTCTCCTCCAGCCCGCGGCCAGCCGACCGCCCGGGTCGCTCCGAAGGAACGCCTGCAGGTCGGCCCGGGTGGCCAGCAGCGCCGGATCGATGCGCAGGTCAAGCGCCAGCTGACCGACCCAGGCCGACACGAGGGTGACCGCCGGACGCAGCTGGCGGTCGAAGTCGTCCACCGGGGGCACCCTCACCTGGTCCTTGCCGAGCGCGGCACCCGTGCGGACGGCCTCGAGCACGCCGGCCAGCGCCGCGCCCTTCAGCTGACGCGCGTCCAGGCCCCGGATGTCCTTCAGGTCCTGCTCTCCTGAGGGCCGACGGTTGGCGATGCCGAGGAGGGCCATGTCCGACAGCACCATGCGCGACGGCCGGTCGAGCTCGGCGGCCCGCCGCTCCCGCCACGCGGCCAGCTCCTGGGCGATGCCGCGGGCAGGCCCGCGCAGCGAGCGCGAGTCCTTGATCCGCCACCACGCCGTCTCGGGATCCTGGCCGCTGCGTGCCCGTTCGAGCAGCCGCTGGCACTCGTCCTCCGCCCACGACAGCCGACCGCATCCCTCCAGCTTCTCGATCAGGAGATCGTGCAGCTGGAGGAGGTGGAGCACGTCGGACGCGGCGTAGAGCCGCTGGCTGTCGGTGAGCGGGCGCCGGATCCAGTCGGTCAGGCGATCCCCCTTGAGGATGCGCGCACCGATGAGCCGCTCGACCAGGGAGACCAGGGATGCTGAGCTGAACCCGAGGAAGCCGGCGGCCACCTGTGTGTCGAACAACCTCGCAGGGGTCCGCCCACAGGCCAGCTGCAGGATCTCCAGGTCTTGGTCCGCCGCGTGCAGCACGGCCACCGCCGGCCCCTCCAGCACCTCGGCGAAGGGTGCGAGATCGACCGCCAGGGGGTCCACGAGCACCAGCCGGCCCGGCCACGCCAGCTGCACCAGGGCGAGCTTCGGAAAGTACGTCCGCTCGCGGTGGAACTCGGTGTCGAGTGCGTACCTCGGCTCCGAGCGCAGGGCGCGGATGACGTCGGCCAGGCCCTCGGGGGTGTCGATCCACTCGGCCGATCGGGCCAGGTCGTCACGGGCGGGTTCACCGATCACGGCCGCACGCTAGGTGAACCGTGCGCGGGTCGGGTGTGAACGCACCCCTCGGTAGGGTTCGCGCATGGCCGCCCCACCCCCGTCGACCGTGCCCGGCCCGCTGGCCGATGTCCGCGTGATCGACTGTGCCACCGTCGTGGCTGCGCCCGGAGCCGCGCGTCACCTGGCCGACTTCGGTGCGGACGTGATCAAGGTGGAACGGCCCGGCGGTGAGGGCACCCGCACGCTCGGCTGGGTGGATCCCCGCGACGACGTGACGCTGTGGTGGAAGCTGCTCAGCCGCAACAAGCGCTGCATCGAGCTCGACCTGCAGACGCCCCAGGGCCTCGACGCGATGCTGAGGCTCTGCGACACGGCGGACGTGCTCATCGAGAACTTCCGCCCGGGCGTGCTCGAACGGCTCGGGCTCGGCCCGGACGTGCTCCACGCGCGCAACCCGCGGCTGGTCGTCACTCGCGTGAGCGGCTTCGGCCAGACCGGTCCCTATGCCCAGCGTCCTGGCTTCGCCACGCTGGCCGAGGCCATGAGCGGCTTCGCCAGCCTGAACGGAGAACCCGACGGGCCGCCGCTGCTCCCTCCGATCGCGCTGACCGACGAGGTCACCGCGCTGGCCGCCGCGTTCGCCACCATGGTGGCCCTGCGCTCCGGTGTGGGGCAGGTGGTGGACGTGAACCTCCTCGAGTCCATGCTGCAGATGATGGGGCCGCTGCCCGCGGCTGCGGCACTGCTCGACTACGACCAGCCCCGCCTGGGCGCCGGCATCCCTTACAGCGTCCCCCGTGGCACGTACCAGGCCTCGGACGGACGATGGCTGGCGGTCAGCACCACCTCGGAGGCCGTCGCGCAGAGGGTCCTGGCTCTGGTCGGTCTGGCCGATGACCCCCGGTTGCGCACGAGCGCCGGCCGCGCCGAGCACCGAGGCATCGTCGACGCCGCCGTCGGCCGTTGGATCGCCGGCCGATCCGCTGACGAGGCCATGGCGGCCTTCGTGGCCGCGGATGCAGCCATCGCCCCCGTGCTGGTGATGACCGAGGTCGTGCAGGACGCCCATGTGCGGGAGCGGGGCGCCCTGGTCGACGTCGAGGGGCTCCTCGTGCAGGCCCCGGTGGCGCGGCTCTCCGCCACTCCGGGCTCGATCCGGTGGCTGGGACGGCCGCTCGGCGCGGACACCGCGGAGGTGCTCGACTCGCTGGACTGAGAGCCGGCGGCGCCGTGCCGGCGCTCAAGAGCGCTACAGGGCGATGGCGTTCCGCACCGACGTGCCGGCGCTGCCCGCACGGTTGAGGTCCCCAGCCGCCACGTCGGTGGCGGTCGGGGCGACGGCCGGGACAGGCAGCGGCTGAGAAGAGAGATCTGCGGTGATCAGCCCGTCACCCGGCGGGAGCAGGCCGGCGGTGGCAACGGCCGGCGGCTCGTCGACCGAAGAGGCTGCGCCGGCCGAGCTCGGCGCAGGCGGCGTGCTGGCGGCGCGTGACACAGCGGCCGAGAGCGCGGCGACGGCGGCGGCCCGCGATGACCGCGATCGCCTCATGGTGGTCCGACCCCCTCCCGTGGGTGGTGGCGTCACCGCCGCAGTGGGGGGCGATGCGGAGGCCGGTGCGGGCTGTGCCGTGGAGGTCGGTGTCGGCGGCGCCGTCGTAACCGGCACCGGCGGCGCGGTCGTGACCGGCGGCGGCGGTGGAGGCGGAGGTGCGAACGATTCAGACGTGCCCCCCATCCTCGCCATCACGACGACCGACCCCGACTTCGCGAAGATCTGAGTCATCCAGAGCCGGTCGCCGGCGTCCCTGTGCAGGCCCACGCCTACGGCGGTGTAGTCCCCCAGGATGTTGGCCCGGTGTCGCGGGGACGCCATGAAGGCGGCGACGAGGCTCTTCTCCGAGTCGCCCGTCCCGACGTTCTCCGCCACACCGGTCCAGTCGTCGAGAACGCTGCTCACGGCCGCGCCGAGCGAGTCACCGTGGAACGTCGAGCCTCGCGCCGCCATGGCTGCGGAGTGCTCCAGAGCGAGCGCCGTCAAGCCGGGGTGCGGTCGAAGGTCGCCCAGCCCGTGGCTGTTGCGCTCGACGTTGACCAGGGTCACATCAGCTGCGGTCGGAGCGATGCCGACAGTGGCGCCGGCGGCCATGACGAGAACGCTCACGAGGGCGAGCCGGCGGCGCACCCGCCGGCGGCGCGGGGCATGGGGCGGCAGGAGCGGAGATGAGGGCGTCATGGGGAAGTGCTGGACGGTCACTGCTGCGACCCGCTCCAGGGGCGAGTGGCCCCGGGACGTCAGGTCGGCTGGTCCCGACGACCGGCAACCCTAGCCCGGCGGTCCCGGGCGTCGGGACACCGGGCTACGACGGCGCGCTCAGAGCCGCCGGTCCCAGTCAGGCTCGAGCTGATGGAGGAAGTGGTCGCAGCGCTCCTCCTCCTCGACCTCCCCGATGGCTTCGGCGCTGCGCCGGAGGCCGTCGAGGGCACGCAGGAAGCCGCGGTTGGTGGGGTGGCGCCAGCGCACGTACCCCGAGCCTCGCCAGCCGTTGGCCCGCAGGGCATCGAGGCCCCGGTGATAGCCCACCCGGTAGTACGCGTATGCCTCGACGTCGTCGCCGGCGAGGTCGCCCAGCTCGGCCCAACCCTCCAGGAGCTTGGGGTTGTCGGCGACTACCGCAGCCACCGACGCCCTCCGCTGCTCGACCGGCGCGACGAGGGCGTCGTTCAGGCGCTGGGCGACCTCACGGGACGACGGCGGTAGCACCGTCTCCGGGAGGCCGGCGGTGAGGTTGACCGGTGAGTCGGACATGGTCGCATGCTCGCGCAGCTTCAGGAGGGGCGGTACCGTGCGCCTGTGACGTGCGCCTTCTGCGCCATAGCCGGGGGCTCGGCATCGGCGGCCATGGTGCTCGAGGAGGCGGCGATCGTCGCCTTCCTCGACGTGCGGCCGGTCTTCCCCGGTCACGTCCTCGTAGTGCCCCGACACCATCACGAGACGCTCGTCGACCTGCCGGGGGAGCTGCTGGCGCCGTTGCTGGGTGCTGCCCAGCGCGTGGCCGCCGCGGTGCTGCCAGCCCTGGGCGCAGACGGGTCGTTCGTCGCCATGAACAACACCGTCAGCCAGAGCGTGCCCCACCTCCACGTGCACGTCGTCCCACGCCGCCGAAAGGACGGGCTGCGGGGCTTCTTCTGGCCACGGCAGCGGTACGAGGACGAGGAGCAGATGCTGGCCACTGCCTCTCGCGTCCGGGCCGCCCTGGCGGAACCTCTGCGTAGCGTCGACCACGAAGCGTAGGCAGCCGGCCGCGCTACGCTGTATCGGCATGGAGAGCAACGTGGCCAACCACTTCCCCTTCGAGCTGCGCCCATGGGGCAGCTACACCGTCCTGGAGGACGCCGAGAGTCACAAGGTCAAGCGCATCGTCGTGGCGCCGGGCAAGCGCCTCAGCTATCAGCGCCACGAGCGTCGCGCCGAGCACTGGTTCGTCCTCGCCGGGACCGCCACCGTGACGCTCGACGGCCAGCGGATGGTGGTCGGTGAGGGCGCGGCGGTGGACATCCCCGTCCGCGTCGCGCACCGGGTCGCCAACGAGGGCCCGGCCGAGCTCGTCTTCATCGAGGTGCAGCGCGGGGACTACTTCGGCGAGGACGACATCGTCCGCTTGGAGGATGACTTCGGGCGAGCGTGACCGTCCCCGCGGGGACCGTTCGCCCGCCCCGCCCTATGACGCTTGCAGCAGCTCCACCCAGTTGCCGTCCGGGTCCTCGACGATGGCGATGGTGACACCAGGACGAAGCTCGGTCTTCGGCACGGCGATGGTGCGGCCGGCCGCCTCGCACGCGGCCACGACCTCTTCGAGGTTCGAGACCGAGATGGTCCAGTACCGGTAGCCCGTCGCGCCCTGGATGCCGCCCGCCGGGGCGGAACCGGCCGGAGGCCGGCGAGGCGACACGATCTTGATGGCGCTGGTGCCGCACCGGAGCCGGTGCATCGCACCACCCGGCATCGGTGACTCCCCCAGATCCTCGAACCCCAGCACGTCCCGGTAGAAGGCAACGGCGGCGGCGGCATCGGTGGTGACGATGCCGAGATCGATGGAGTCCTTGGTCAGGTTCACGGCCATGGCGGTCACCTTAGGAGGCTCAGCCGAAGCGCAGCAGGTGGAAGCTCCGCTTGCCCTTGCGCACGACGATGTACGCGCCGTGCAGCAGATCCGCCGAAGTCAGTCGCCGTTCCGGATCGGCGACCTTGACGTTGTTGACGTAGACCCCGGGGAACGCTCGGCGGGCGTCGCCGTTGGAGGAAGCGAGCCCCGAGCCAACGAGCACCTCGACGAGGCCCAGGCCCTCTCCGTCGAGCTCGCCCCGGGACCGGTCGGTGGAGGGAGCGTCGGCGAACACGCCCAACAGGGTTCGCTCGTCCAGCATGGCGATGTCCTCGCTGAAGAGGGCCTGCGAGGCGAGCAGGGCCCGCTCTGCTTCGGCCTTCCCGTGTACGAGGGTCGTGACCTCGACGGCCAGGGCGCGCTGTGCCTCCCGACGCTCGGGGTGCTCGACCGTGACGCGCTCCAGCTCGGCGATCTCCTCCTGTGGAAGCCAGGTGAAGTACCGGAGGTACTGGCCGACCACGGTGTCCTCGCTGCGGACCAGGAACTGGAACAGCTCGTAGGGGGACGTCCTGGCCGCGTCGAGCCACACCGTGCCCGAGGCGCTCTTCCCGAACTTGGTGCCGTCCGCCTTGAGCACGAGCGGGGTCGTCAGGCCGTAGACCGACGCGCCGCGCACCTTGCGGATGAGGTCGATGCCTGCGGTGATGTTGCCCCACTGGTCGCTGGCCCCCATCTGCAGCGTGCACCCGTGCGTGTCGAAGAGGTGGAGGTAGTCGTACGCCTGCAGCAGCATGTAGCTGAACTCGGTGTAGGAGATGCCCTCGTCGCGGCCCTCGAAGCGCGCCTTCACCGACTCCTTGGCCACCATGTGGTTCACGGTGAAGTGCTTGCCCACGTCACGGAGGAAGTCGATGGCGCTCAGGTGCTTCAGCCAGGAGCCGTTGTCCTCCACCAGCACGCCCGGCACGAGCTCCTCCACCTGCCGGCGGATGCCGGCCACGTTCTCGGCCAGCTCGTCGGAGTCGAGGAGGTTGCGCTCGTCGCTGCGGCCGCCGGGGTCACCGATCATCCCGGTCGCTCCCCCGACCACGGGAATGGGGCGGTGCCCGCCGTCATGCAGGCGCCGCAGGTTGCAGAGCTGGAGCAGGTGCCCGATGTGGAGCGAGGGGGCCGTCGGGTCGAAGCCGATGTAGACGGTGAGGCCACCCTTGTCGAGGAGCTCCGGTACGGAGGGATCGGTGTGCTGGTGCACGAGACCTCTCCACGTCAGTTCGTCGAACAGGCTGCCCATGAGGCCGATTGTCCCATGCCGGTGGGCCGCGGCCGATCGAGATCGGCGACACTGTGCGCGCCATGACCGAGATCCTCCGCGCCGAGCTCACCGCCCGCACGCCGATCGACGAACGCGAGCGTCGCTCGATCGCCACCACGCTGGCCGAGCTCGACCGGCTGCACCACCCGTACGACGAGCACGCCGACCCCACCCACGTCACAGGCTCCGCCGTGGTCGTCGGCCGGCGGGGCGTCATCCTGCTGCTGCACAAGCGCATCGGCATCTGGTTGCAGCCCGGCGGCCACATCGAGGCCGGCGAGAGCCCCGCCCAGGCTGCCCTGCGGGAGACGGTCGAGGAGGTCGGGATCGCGGTGACGCACCCGGCCACCGGGCCCGAGCTGGTGCACGTCGACGTCCACCCCGCCGGCGGGCACACCCACCTCGACGTCCGCTACCTCCTCCACGCGCCGGATGCGGATCCGGCACCCGGCCCGGCCGAGAGCCAGCAGGTGCGCTGGTTCAGCTGGGACGAGGCGGTCACCGTGGCCGACGAGAGCCTGGCCGGCTGCCTCCGACACCTGCGGCACCGGCAGCTGCTCCCGCCGGACCCGATCGGCTAGTTGAGGCGCGCGCGCAGAGCGACGGCGCGTGCGTGGAGCCGCTGCGAGCGCTCGCCCTCGGTCAGCGCGGCCAGCTCCTCGAAGCGCGCCGCCGCCTCCAGGAAGCGTCCCTGGGACGCGAGCGCCCCTCCGTGCTCGGCCCGCATGCGCACAGAGGCGCCCGGGACGCCGGCCCGCAGCCTGAGCACCCACTCCAGCGACGCCGTGTCCGACCGGGACCTGTAGATCTCGCCGAGGTTGGTCAACAGCCGGGTGACGATGGCCCGGGGCCCGACAGGGTCGAGCATCCAGGGCTCGAAGGCCACGTCACCCTGCGTCGCGCGGAAGCGGGCCACGCAGTCGGCGTGGGACAGCCGCACGCCACCGGAGAAGGGATCGATCAGCACCGTCGGGTCGGTCTCCCACCGCACGAGGAAGTGTCCCGGCATCCCGACGCCCGCCAGGTCGACGCCCACCCGTCGGCCGACGGCCAGCATGACGACGGCGAGGGTGATGGGTATGCCGAGCCGACGGTCGATCACCTGGTCGAGGCAGGAGTTGTCGGGATCACCGAAGTCGGCCGAGTTGCCGGCGAAGCCGCCGGCGACGAAGAGGTGGTGGACCAGCCCGTCGAGCGAGGCACTCGGGCACGTCGCAGCCAGGTCGTCGAGCCGGTCGAGGTACGCGCCCACGTCGAGATCACGTCGGACGTGGGCTGCGACCAGGAGCGCCGCCTCGTCGAGTCGGGCGGCGAGATCGGGCTCGGGTCGCTCCACCAGGCCAAGGAACCGGGCCGTTACGTCACCATCCATCCCCCTTACCCTACGGGCGTGAGCACGGCATCCGACGCGGTGCAGCGACTCGATGTGGCGGCTGCCGATCTCCCGCTGGCGCTGGCCGAGCTGCACTGGTCTGTCCCTGCCGGCCAACGCGTCGAGCTGCACGTACGCGTACGTCGTGCACCCCGCGGGTGGTCGCCCGGTGCGCTGGAGCACGTCGTCGGAGGGGCCGGCTTCTCGGTGCTCGATCTGACCGGAGAGGCGAAGCGGGCCGTGCTCCGGACGCGCCGAGAGGTGTCACTGCCGGACACCGTGGCTCCCGCGATGCAGGTGCTGTTCTGCGGGCTCAACCCGAGCATCTACGCGGCCGAGCGCGGCATCGCGTTCGCGCGTCCCGGCAACCGCTTCTGGCCCGCCCTGCGTGCGAGCGGTCTGGTGTCGGTGGACCGCGATCCCCTGGAAGCGCTTCGGTCGAACGGGGTGGGCATCACCGATCTGGTGAAGCGTGCGACGGTCCGGTCGGCCGAGCTGGCCGCAGCCGAGTACGTGCAGGGGCTCCATCGCGTCGAGCACCTCGTGCGCTGGTTGAAGCCGGAGGTGGTGTGCTTCGTCGGCCTGGAGGGATGGCGGGCCGCCGTCGACCGGGTGGCGACGGCGGGTCCGGTAACCGGCGGGCTGGGCGGACGGCCGCTGTACCTGATGCCCAGCACCAGCGGACTCAACGCCCACTCCCCTCTTGCCGCCCTGGTGGAGCACATCGCACGGGCTCGGGTCCTCGCCCACGGCACTGCGACGTAGGTTCCTCCCATGGACCTGCGCATCTTCAGCGAGCCCCAGCAGGGGGCCACCTACGACCAGCTGCTGGCCGCCGCCCGCGCCACCGAGGACGGAGGCTTCGACGCCTTCTTCCGGTCCGACCACTACCTGCGCATCGGGCCGGGGGACGCCGGGCCGGGGCCAACCGACGCGTGGATCACCCTTGCCGGCCTGGCCCGAGACACGTCGCGCATCCGCCTGGGCACGTTGGTGAGCTCGGCCACCTTCCGCTACCCGGGCGTGCTGGCCATCTCGGTGGCCCAGGTGGACGCCATGAGCGGCGGTCGGGTCGAGCTGGGGCTGGGCACCGGGTGGTACGAGCAGGAGCACAAGAGCTACGGCATCGACTTCCCCAGCCTCGGCGAGCGCTTCGAGCGCTTCGAGGAGCAGCTGCAGATCGTGCTCGGTCTCTGGGGGGCACCCTCGGGCGACCGGTTCTCGTTCGACGGGCGCCACTACCAGCTGGCCGACTCGCCTGCCCTTCCGAAGCCCGCGCAGAAGCCCCACCCGCCCGTGATCATCGGCGGGCGCGGACCCAAGCGCACCGCCCGCCTGACGGCCACCTACGCCGACGAGTTCAACGTGCCGCCCTCGCCGCACCAGCCCGCCGACGCCCGAGCCATGTACGAGGGGGTGTGGGGAGCGTGCGAGCGTCAGGGCCGGGACCCGGCGTCCCTGAAGCTGTCGGCGGCGAAGGTCGTCTGCTGCGGGGAGAGCGAGCAGGAGCTCGAGCGCCGGGCTGCTGCCATCGGCCGGCCGCTGGCGACGCTGCGAGGACAGGGGCTGACGGGCTCGCCCCAGGAGGTCGTCGACCAGCTGGCGGCCTACGCCGAGGTCGGTGCCGACCGCATGTACCTGCAGGTGTTCGACTTGGACGACCTCGACCACATCGCCCTGCTGGCTGCGGAGGTGCGCCCGGCCGCCGACGCTATCCGTCCGGCTGCTGGCTGAACGGGACCGTCCGGCTCAGGGGGTCTCGGCGCGCTCCGCCTGCAGGCCCGACCGGCGCACCTTCCCGGCATCGTCCCGCACGGGCGAGTCGACTCGTTCGAAGCTGCGGGGGATCTTGTAGGGCACGAGCCGCTCGGCGAGGAACCGCCGCAGGTCGTCGTCGGTGACGTCGTCACCGGCCTCGATGACCGCGTGCACGCGATGCCCCATGTCGTCGTCGGGCATGCCGATCACCGCGCAGGATCGCACCGCCGGGTGCTCGTCGAGCGCCGACTCGACCTCCGCCGGATACACGTTCGAGCCGCCCACGAGGATCATGTCGGTGCGACGATCGGCAAGGTAGAGGAACCCGTCCGCGTCCATCGAACCCATGTCGCCGAGGGACTCCCAGCCGCCTTCCATGGTGCGGGCGTCGGCGCCGATGTAGCGGTAGGTCGTCCGGCCCTCGGGTGGCTTCATCCAGACCTCGCCGATCTCGCCAGGGGGCAGCTCGTTGCCGTCCGCGTCGAGGATCCGCATGGTGCCGGGTGTGGGCCGGCCGACCGAGCCGCGGTGGTCGAGCCAGTCCTGCCCGCTGATGATGGTGACGCCCTGCGCCTCCGTGCCCGCGTACAGCTCCCACACGCGCTCGGGGCCGAGCCAGTCGATCCACGCCGCCTTGAGCCATGGGGGGCACGGTGCTGCGAGGTGCAGCATGCCCTTCAGCGCGGACAGGTCACGGCCCTCGCGCTCCTCGGCCGGCAGCCGCCAGATGCGGTGCATCATCGTCGGCACCATGAGCACCCAGGTGACCCGGTGCTCCTCCATCAGCTGCAGGGCGCGGCTGGCGTCGAAGCGGGACATGACGATCAGGTGCTGGCCCTTGAGCAGGCCGTTGCACGAGAACTGGAACGGGGCGTTGTGGTACAGCGGGCCGGGAACCAGCTGCACCCCGTTGGGGTCCATGCCGAACCCACCGGCCGCCTCTGGGTCGACGACGCCGGGACTGCCGGAGACGATGATCTTCGGGCGACCGGTGCTGCCCCCCGAGGTGGGGGCCTTGAACGACGACGCCGTGCGCTCCGGAAGGGGCTCGTCGGACACCGAGAGGTCCAGAGCCAGCGGCTCGAGGACGACCGCAGCAGCTCCTGCCAGCGCGACGATCTCGTCGCGCTCGCGCTGCGGCAGCCGGTGCGACACGGGCTGCGGTGTGGCGCCCAGCTTCCACGCCGCGACGGCCGTCTCGTAGAAGTCGACGCTGTTGGGCACGCCGATGGTGACGAAGTCGTCCTGCCCGACACCGAGAGCCTTGAGCTGGCGGGCCAGCCGGTTCGTCCGCCGGTCGAGCTCGAGGCGGGTCACGGTGCGTGCGTCGTCCGTGATGGCCGGTCGATCGGGGTCCTGCTCGGCCAGCCAGCGAATCGCCGAGCCGATGGGCATCACAGCCATGGGTCTGCCTCTGCCTGACGTTGGAGCCTGTCGTGCAGGCGGATGTGTGTGCATCCGGTGCCCGAGTCTCGTCCCCCCGAACGAGACCCGGGCTCCAGAAAGGAGATCAAGCGGTGAACGTGCACCGGCCTTGATCGATCACGACGTCACCGTTCTGCGTCTCCGTGTAGAAGAGCGCCTCGTTGCCGTCGATCCACATCTTGACGGTGAGTGCGTCACCAGGCATGACCGGCTTGGAGAAGCGGCCTTCCATGCTCTTGAAGTTCGCGGGGTTCGAGCCGCACAGCTCGTGCAGCAGCGCCCGCCCGGTGAACCCGTAGGTGCACAGGCCGTGGAGGATCGGCTTCGGGAAGCCGGCCATCTTGGCGAACTCGGGGTCTGCGTGCAGCGGGTTGCGGTCACCCGAGAGCCGGTAGGTCAGCGCCTGGTCGGGGCGGGTGTCGTAGGTCACCTGCTTGTCCGGAGCGCGGTCCGGCGGCACGTTCTTCGGACCGGACGGCCCCCGATCGCCGCCGAAGCCCCCCTCGCCCCGGATGAAGACCTGGGACTTGAGGTTGAGCAGCGGCTCCTCGGTCTCGGCGTCAACCGACTCGGACTCGCTCATGATGACCGCACCCGAGCCCTTGTCGTACACGCCCACCACGCGGCCGCGGGACTTGATGCGGCCCTCGACCGGGATCTCGCGGTGCAGCTCGATGGTGCGCCCGCCGTCGACGAGCATGGCGGGGTTGAAGGTGCCGATGTTGCGCATGCCGCCTCCGGCGCCGCCGATGATCACGGCGAAGGTCGGAAGCACCTTCTGCTGCACGCCCTTGGAGTTCTCAGTGGTGAACTCGAGCTCCTTGCCAGTGGGGTCGAGTGACCCGGCACCGACGCCGACGGAGTACAGCAGGGCGTCCTTCGAGTTCCACGAGCGCTCACTCCACTCGCTCCACTCGCCGGTGGCACCTGACGGATCGATGGGCATCTGACCTCCTAGCTCGCGGGCTTGGCGTTGGCGGCTTCGGACTGCCCGATGAGGTCAGGGATGACCTTGTGCAGCTCGGCCGGGTCCCAGCGGTCGTCCTGGTTGGCGACAGGGCCGCGGTTCCAGCCCTCGGCCAGGGCGATGGTGCCGCCGGAGACGATGAAGCACTGACCGGTGACGTCCTTGGCCTGGTCGCTGGCGAGCCAGACGACGGTGGGGGCCACGTTGTCCGGCGAGAAGCGGTCGAACTCCTCGGGCTTGCGCTCGGCAGCGCGCTGGCCCATGCCCAGGTTCTCGGTCATGCGGGTCAGAGCGGCCGGGGCGATCGAGTTCACGCGCACGCCGTAGCGGGCGAGCTCCTTGGCCGCGATGATGCTGAACGAGGCGATGCCGGCCTTCGCTGCGCCGTAGTTGGTCTGGCCCGGGTTGCCGAAGATGCCCGAGGTCGAGCTGGTGTTGACGACGGCGGCGCTCACGGTCTCCCCCGCCTTCACCTTCTCCCGCCAGTAGGCCGCAGCCCACCGGGTGGGGGCGAAGGTGCCCTTGAGGTGGACGTTGATGACGGCGTCCCACTCCTCCTCGGTCATGTTCACGAGCATCCGGTCACGCAGGATGCCGGCGTTGTTGACCAGGATGTCGAGGGTGCCGAAGTGCTCGACGGCGGCGTTGATCATCCGCTGCGCACCCTCCCAGTCGGCCACGTTCTCGCCGTTGGCGATGGCCTCGCCGCCCATGCCGCGGATCTCGTCGACCACTTCGCCGGCGGGTCCGTCGGAGCCGCCGCTGCCGTCGAGGGTCGCGCCCAGGTCGTTCACGACGACCTTGGCCCCCTGACGGGCGAACTCCAGGGCGTGGCCCCGGCCGATCCCCCGGCCGGCACCGGTGACGATGACAACCTTGCCTTCAACAATTCCACTCATCTTGCAGCTTCCTCTCTGTAGCGGTCACGCAGCACACGCTTGTAGATCTTCCCGTTGTCCTGACGGGGCAGGGCGTCGATGAAGTCGACGCTCTTCGGACACTTGTAGCTCGACAGCCTCTCGCGGCAGAACGCGATGAGCTCGGCGGCCAGCTCCGGGCTCGGGGTGAGCCCGGCCTTGACCTCGACCACGGCCTTGACCTCCTCGCCCCACTCGGGGTTTGGGATGCCGATGGTGGCGGCGTCTCCCACCGCGGGGTGGGTGAGGAGCACCGCATCCACCTCGGCCGGGTAGATGTTCACGCCGCCCGAGATGATCAGGTTGGCCGTGCGGTCGGTGAGGAACAGGTAGCCGTCTTCGTCGAGGTACCCGACGTCGCCCAGGGTGAAGTACTCGCCGCGGAAGCTGCTGGCCGTCTTGTCCTTGTCCTTGAAGTACTCGAAGCGTGTCGCCTCGGGTGCCTTGATGTAGACGAGGCCGATGTCGTTGGCGGGGAGCGGGTTGCCGTCCTCGTCGCCGATCCGCACCTGGTCGGGGCCGAACGGCTTGCCCACGGTGCCCGGCTTCGACAGCCACGTGGCCGAGTCGACGAAGCTGCCGACCCCTTCGGTCGCTGCGTAGTACTCGACGACGATCGGACCCAGCCACTCGATGAGCGCCTGCTTGACGGGCACGGGACACGGTGCCGCGCCGTGCAGGATGTGCTTCAGGCTGGACAGGTCGTACTTGGCACGGACGTCGTCCGGCAGCGCCAGCATGCGGTGGAACATGGTCGGCACCATGTGCATGTGGGTGACCTTGTGCTCCTGGACGAGCCGAAGGGTCTCCTCCGCGCTCCAGCCGTCCATCAGCACGACGGTGGCGCCGAAGTTGAGCGGGATGGCGAGCGAGAAGCTGAGCGGCGCGGCGTGGTACAGCGGGCCGGTGCAGAGCTCGACGTCGGTGCCGTCGTCGGCGTACCCGAAGAGGTTGATGGTGGCTGTCGCTGCCGTCTGGGCCGCAGGACGGTGGACGCCCTTGGGCCGCCCGGTGGTGCCCGACGTGTAGAGCATCGACGAGCCCAGCGTCGGGTCGTCGATGTCCTCGCCCGACTCGACGCCGACGGCGTCGTCGTACGACTCGAAGCCGGGGATCGCGCCGCCGGCGGCCAGGCGAACGGTGGCGCGAGGCGCCATCTCGGCCGCGCCGCGGGCCTGGTCACCCAGTCGGGCATCGGCCACGACCGCCTTGGCTTCGCAGTCGTCGACGATGTAGCCGGCCTCCTCGGCGGTGAGGTGCCAGTTGACCGGCGTGAGGCGGAAGCCGGCCCGGGCGCACGCAGCCCAGGTCTCGACGAACTCGGGCCGGTTGGTGCAGATGAGGGCCAGCGAGTCGCCGACACCCATCCCCCGCGCCCGCAGCGCCCGCACCACCTGGTTGGCGCGGGCGTTCAGGGCGGCGTAGGTGCGGTTGCCGTTGGCCGAGATGATGGCCATCTGCTCGGGCATCTGCTGTGCTCGCCACGAGACGCCCATGCCGGTCATGGCGGCCGCCATGCGAGGGTCGGCCGGGGGGGCCGGAGCCGCAATGGCCTCGGCCGCGGCCGCGAGAGTCGCCGCCGACGGCGACTCGCTCACCGCACCGCCTCTTCGGCCTTGGCCTTCTTGGCCGCCTCGGAGTCGGGCTCCTTGGGCAGACCGAGCACCCGCTCGCCGACGATGTTGCGCTGCACCTGGGCGGTACCGCCCCAGATGGTGACGGAGCGGGTGGAGAGGAAGTTCGTCTGCCACTTGTCGGGGGCGTAGGAGCCGTCAGGACCGTCGGGCATCACCATGGAGTCGGCGCCGCGGATGTTCATGATGATCTCGGCGAAGCGCTGGGCGTACTCCGACCAGAACATCTTGTTGATCGACGCACCCGGCCCCGGCTCCTTCTTGGCCACGACCTCGGACAGGGTCTTCAAGCCGTTGAACCGCATGATCTCCACGTGGCTGAAGGCCCAGGCCAGCTGCTGGCGCACCACAGGATCGTGCGACTTGCCGTACTGCTTGGCCAGCTCCACCGCGTCCCAGAACTGCTTGGTGTACTGCACGTGCTGCGTGGTCGCGTTGCCGCCGCGCTCGTTGCCGAGCGTCGTCATGGTGACGCGCCACCCGTTGTTGAGCCCGCCGATCACGTTGAACAACGGGGCCCGTGCCTCGGTGATGAAGGTCTCGGTGAAGTGCGAGCCACCGGTCGGCTGCTTGATCGGGCGGAGCTCGAAGCCGTTGGACTCGCCGTTCTCACGCTCCATCGGCGTGAGGATGTACGAGATCCCCTTGTGCTTCGGCGCATCGGGATCGGTGCGAGCCAGGCAGAACATCATGTTGGCGGCCTGGGCGCCGGAGGTCCACACCTTCTGGCCGGTGATGATGACCTCGTCGCCGTCGATGACGCCCTTGGTCTTCAGCCCGGCCAGGTCGGAGCCGGCGTCGGGCTCGGAGAAGCCCTGGCAGTACCGGTCGGTGCCGTCGATGATGCGCGGCAGGAAGTGCGCCTTCTGCTCGTCGGTGCCCCAGACGATGATGGACGGACCCACCAGCCACTCGCCCATCCCTCGCGTGACGCGCGGCACGCCGGCCTTGGCGAACTCCTCGTTCAGCACGGCGACCTCGATGCCGCTGAGGCCGCGGCCGCCGAACTCCTTGGGCCACGACACGCACATGTAGCCGGCGTCGTAGAGCTTCTGGGTCCACTCGGCCATGCCGGGTTGGTCGCCTGCGCCGGCGCCCTCCCCGTCGACTTCCTGCAGACCTTCGGGGCGGTTCACCTCGAGCCACTCGCGTAGCTCGTCGCGGAACTTCTGGGCTGCGGGGCCAAGATCGATTTCGAGAGACATGGTCAACCCTCCTGTAGGGGTGAGAACTGGGGGAGGTTGCGGCCGTCGGACAGCGGCTCCCAGGTGAGCTGCACGGGCTGGCCGACGACGACGTCGTCGGGGGGACAATCGATGACGTTGGACATGATGCGGATGCCCTCTTCCAGCTCGACCATGGCCACCACGTAGGGCACGCGATTGGCCATCATCGGGTTGGCGGCGCGGTGCTGGACGCTCGACGCGTAGACGGTGCCCTTGCCGCTCGCCTGCTTCCACTCGAACGAGGTGCCGAGGCAGGCCGGGCAGTTCTCACGGGGATAGAACACGGCTTGATCGCACGCGGTGCACCACTGGATGAGGAAGCGCTGCTCGCGGGTGGCGTCCCAGAACGGCTGGCTCGCGTCGCTCACCGGGGGCTCGAAGCGGGTCGGCTTGGCGGCGGATGCGGTGTCTGTCGAATCGCTCACAGGGAGGCCTCCGTGCCGAGGACGATGGTGGACATGCAGGACAGCACCATGCCGGAGCCGTGGGCCACGGCGATCTCGGCCCCTTCGACCTGCCGAGGGCCGCACTCACCGCGCAGCTGCTTGGTGGCCTCGGTGATGAGGAACATGCCGTACATGCCGGGGTGGGTGTAGGACAGCCCGCCGCCGTTGGTGTTCATGGGCAGGGAGCCGCCGGGCCCGGTCTTGCCGTCCTCGACGAAGGGTCCGCCCTCGCCCTTCTCGCAGAACCCGAGGTCCTCGAGGTGCAGCAGGGCGGTGATGGTGAAGCTGTCGTAGCCCATCAGCAGGTCGACGTCGCCCGGCTTGACGCCGGCCAGGCCGAACGCCTTCTTCCCGGACTGGACGCCCGGCGTGGTGCCGAAGTCCGGCATCTGGCTGATCATCATGTGGTCGTGGCAGGTGCCGGCGCCGAGGACGTAGACCGGCGGCTTCTTCAGATCCTTCGCACGCTCGGCCGACGTCATCACGAACGCTCCGGCGCCATCGGTGACGAGGCAGCAGTCCAGCAGGTGGAGCGGTGAGGCCTGCATCGGCGAGTCGAGGACGTCCTGGATGGTGATGGGGTCCTGGAACCGCGCCTCCGGGTTCATCGAGGCCCACTCCCGCGTGCTGACGGCGATCTGGGCCAGCTGCTCCGAGGTGGTGCCGTACTGGGCCATGTGGCGGCTCGCCGACAGGGCGTAGGCGCCCTTCGGTGCCTGCAGCCCGTAGGGCATCTCCCACTCGGCCATCGGGCCCATTCCGCCGGGCGGCATCCCCCGGCCGGCCCCGCCCCGCGGGCGCTTGCGGTCGCTGCGCGGGGTGGAGGCGTACACGCCGATGACGACTTCGCACAGGCCGGCCGCGATCGCCGCCGCGGCGTGCTCGACGTGGACCTCGAAGCTCGAGCCGCCTGTGCTGGTGGAGTCGGTGAAGGTGGGGTGGATGCCGAGGTGCTCTGCGAGCTGCATCGACGACGACGTGTGGGTGACGCCGTCGACGTCGGCGATGGTGAGGCCGGCATCGTCGAGCGCCTTGGAGATCATGTCGACCTCCAGCGCGCGTCCCGTCAGCTCGAGCTCACCGGTCGGCGACGCGGCGTCTACGACGCCCACGATCGCGGCTTTGCCTCGAAGTCCGCTCACCTGCATTCCCCCTTGAAGCGAGTCGTCCCTCGACTTGACTCACCAGTCAAGTTTTCTAGTACGCCCGGATGGGCGCGGCAACTCTCAGGCGGGCAGGTTGGCCTCGATCGCGGCAATCACCGTGGGGTCGTCAGGCGTGGTCTTCGGCCGGAACCGACCGACCACCTCGCCCTGCGGGGACACCAGGAACTTCTCGAAGTTCCACTGGATGTCACCGGCCTGACCGGCCTCGTCCGGCGCCTGGGTCAGCTGCTCGTAGAGCGGGTGACGGTTCTCCCCGTTGACCTCTGTCTTCTCGAGGAGCGGGAACGTGACGCCGTAGGTGGTGCTGCAGAACTCCTGGATCTCCTCCGCGCTCCCCGGCTCCTGCCCACGGAACTGGTTGGAGGGCACACCGACCACGGAGAACCCGCGTGGGCCGTACTGCTCGTGCAGCTTCTCGAGCGCTTCGTACTGGGGTGTGAGCCCGCACTTGGAGGCCACGTTGACGATGAGAAGGGCCTTGCCCTGGTGCGCGGAGAGCGAGGTCTCCTCGCCCTGCAGGGTCTTGACCGGGACGTCGTAGATGGACATGCCCTCCTGTCTACGCGCTCGGCCGCCCCTGTGCACCTGCGCGAAAGGCCAGGTCGGCTATCATGGGCAGGTCGAGCGCAGCCCGCCGGGCCGCTCGCAGGTCACCTCACTGCGTCGTCTGTGTACGAGTCAACGTGCCGAAGCCGCCCCGAGGCCGGCCACCTCCGTCACCACAGAACGAACACAGGAGTCCACGTGACCACCTTCGCCTCCCTTGGGGTAGCCCCTGAGCTGGTCGAGGTCCTGGACGGGCAAGGCATCACCGAGCCCTTCCCGATCCAAGCCATGACCATCGCCGATGCGCTCGCTGGACGAGACGTGTGCGGCAAGGCCAAGACGGGGTCGGGCAAGACGCTCGGCTTCGGCATCCCTCTGCTCATGAGGGCGGGGAAGTCGGAGCCCCGCCGGCCACAGGCACTCGTGCTGGTGCCCACCCGCGAGCTCGCCCTGCAGGTGAAGGAGGTCATCGCCCCGCTCGGCGAGGCCCTCGGCCTGCGCACGTTGGCCGTCTTCGGCGGGGCCCCCATCGACAAGCAGATCCGGGCGCTCCAGCGGGGCATCGACGTGCTCATCGCCACGCCGGGGCGGCTCATCGACCTCGGGGACCGCGGCGATGTCACCGTGGCCGACGTCCGGTGCCTGGTGCTCGACGAGGCCGACCGCATGGCCGACATGGGCTTCATGCCCCAGGTCGAGTGGGTGCTCCGGCGGCTCAAGCACGAGCACCAGACGATGCTCTTCTCGGCCACGCTCGACGGTGACATCGACTACCTCGTCAAGAACCACCTCACCGACCCGGTGCGCCATGAGGTCGTGTCCGAGTCGACGACCGTCGACGCCATGTCACACCTCTTCCTGAAGGTGCACGAGATGGACAAGGTGAAGGTGGTGGCCACCATCGCCGCCGGCGCCTACCGCACCTTGGTGTTCGTCCGCACCAAGCGGGGGGCGGATCGCCTCACCCTGCAGCTCAAGCGGGACGGCATCGAGGCGGGTGCGCTGCACGGCGACCTGGCCCAGAGCGTGCGGCAGCGCACGCTCAAGCAGTTCATGCAGGGCGACCTGCCGCTCCTCGTGGCCACGGACGTGGCGGCGCGGGGGCTGCACATCGATGCCGTGGACGTGGTGGTGCACTTCGATCCGCCGGAGGACGAGAAGGCCTACCTGCACCGGTCAGGGCGCACGGCGCGCGCCGGTGCCAAGGGCGTGGCCGCGAGCCTCGTGCTGTGGGACCAGGAGCACGACGCCGAGAAGCTGCAGAAGCGGCTCGGCCTGGTGCCCCACCTCATCGAGGTCTTCTCCAACGACGTCCGGCTGCGGGATCTCGCATCGCTCGCGCCGGCCGAGTCGGAGCAGCTGGGACAGCCGACGACCAAGGCGCTGGCCGCCGCCAACGAGGCCGGCGGAGCCCCGGCCAAGCGCCCGACCCGTGCCGGTGCGTCTCTCGGTGGCGCCCGCCGCGGCCGGGGCCGGCGCTAGCCGGCCACCAACCCTCCTAGCGCCGCGGTCCGCGAGCGGACAGGTGCAGGAGGGGGACCTTCAGGACGCGGTAGAAGGGACGCACCAGCCGGCCCGGCAGGGAGCCGTGACGCTCCTCTTCCCAGACCCGGGCCCGGGGATGGGACTTCAGGAGACGAGCGGTGATGCTCGCCGAGTCGGGGTCCTCCGGCTCGGAGGTGTGGACCTCGATCCGGCAGAGGTGCTTGGTGCTGATGTAGCCGTACTGGGCCGGGCTGAGCAACCGGGCCGGTGCTCCATGGTCGCCGCCCAGCGGACGGCCACTGAGACGATCGGCGATCAGCACGTCCTCGGCCAACGCGTCCTCGAGCATGACGGTCGACTGGTAGCCGTCGATCCCTCGGAACACGAGGTGCGTGACGACGGCGTCGTCCCGCACCGCCGGCGCGATGAGCTGGCGGAAGAAGCTCTCGAACGGGACGCCCTCCCACAGCAGGTCGGTGGCCGACCAGCCGGCAACGCAGTGGAAGTCGGCCCGCACCTCCCGCCTGGGCAGCGTGGCGAGAGCGACGACGGGCACGTGGAAGCGCTCCCCCACCGCACCGCAGACCTCGATGGTCGGGTCCGGCGGCACGGCCGGCGCCGGCCGGCTCATGTGGGTGCCGAAGCGAGGGAACGTCCCGATCCTGCGCTGGCCCGGGGGGAGTGGCTTCTGGGTCTCGATCATGTGTTCTCCCTATTCGCCGACCGATGGTCGGTCACCGACCAAGAGTCAGTATTTAGAGTTGGAGCGTGACTGTCAAGGGACTGCGGGCTCGCCAGGCCGAGGAGACCCGTCAGCTCCTGATCTCGGTGGCGCGCGACCTGTTCACCGAGCGCGGCTACGCGGCGACCTCGATCGAGGACGTCATCCGGCGCGCCGGGGTCGCAAGGGGCGCCCTGTACCACCACTTCAGCGGCAAGGACGTGCTCTTTCGGGCCGTCTACGACGCCGTGGTGGCGGACGCGGTCGCGAAGGTCATGGCTGCGGCGCTCGCCGTGCCGGAGCCCTGGGGTGCCGTGCGGGCCGGCCTGTCGGCCTTCCTCGATGCCTGCCTCGAGCCCACGTTCCGGCGGATCGTGGTGCTCGACAGCGTGTCGGTGCTCCAGCACGAGGTCTGGGACGGGGGCATCGAGCAGAACGAGCTGCCCATGCTGCGCACTGTCCTGACGCCCCTCGTGGCCAGCAACGTCCTCCCCGGTGTCCGGGTCGAACCCTTGGTGCACGTGGCCCTCGGCGGGCTCTACGGGGCTGCGCTCTTCATTGCACGCTCACCCAAGCCGAAGGCCGCCCGACGCGAGGTCGACGCGGTGCTCGACACCCTCATCGGCGGGCTGCGAGCTCGCGTCGACCCGACCGCCTAGCTCCTCGAGTCCGGGAGCCGGGCGCCGGCGCCACCGGCGGTCGGCAATGGAGCGGGGTGCTCGACTCCCATTAGCGTCCGCCACGTGCCCGTAGAACCCGTCCTGATGGTCCATGGCTTCGCTTCGTCGTTCGAGCTGAACTGGCGCGAGACAGGCTGGGTCGACCTCCTGTCGGATGCCGGTCGTGAAGTGATCGGCGTGGATCTCCTCGGCCATGGGTCGGCGGACAAGCCCCACGACCCGAGTGCCTACGACCACGTCGAAGACGACATCCGCGCCGCACTGCCCGAAGAGGGCCAGGTCGACGCCGTCGCCTTCTCGATGGGCGCCCGCATCCTCCTGGGCGTGGCGGCGGCCGAGCCGCATCGCTTCCGCAGCCTGATCGTCTCTGGCATCGGTGCCGGCGTCTTCGCCACCGGTGGGTCGAGCGACCTGGCCGACACCATCGAGCACGGCAGCAACGACGAGACGTCGCACATCGGCCGCCTGTTCTCGCAGTTCGCGGCCGGCTCGGGCAACGACCGCCAGGCGCTGGCCGCCTTCCTGCGTCGCAAGACGGCTCCGCTCACGCCCGAGCAGCTGGGCCGCATCACGTGCCCCGTCCTCGTGGTCATCGGGGACCAGGACTTCGCCCTGCCGGTGGAGCCCCTCGTCGAGGCGTTCCCCAACGCCAAGCTGGTCGTGCTCAAGGGCACGGACCACTTCGCCACCCCGAAGGACTTCAAGTTCCTCGACGCCGCACTCCAGTTCCTGGGTGCTACCTGAGGCGAGCGGTCAGCTGCCGGTGATCTCCTCCGCCGTGCGGGCCAGCTCCGCCTGCAGCGCATCGATCTCCGTCTGGTAGCGCGCCGCCTCGGCGGGCTCGCCCTGCACCGTCGCCCGCTCCCGACGCTCGACCAGCTCCACGATCTGCAGCTCTACGCCGGTGACGTGGTCTTCGAGGTGTCCATCGTTCATGGGCGCTACTTACCCTGTGGTCGGGGGCGCACTCCCCGCCCGTAGGATCCAGACATGGCCACCGCTACACCTTCGCCGACCCCCAACCCGAACGCACTGCGCTTCGCGCTGGACACGGCGCTGCCCGACACCCTGACCGCCTCCAGCCCCGACGAGGCGAAGGGCAACGCCTTCCTGGAGGCGCTGATGGCCATCGACGGTGTGGGGTCGGTCTTCGGCACGGCCAGCTTCATCACCGTGACCCGCAGCGCGGGCGGCGACTGGGACGCCATCGTCCCGGCGGTCCAGGAGGCAGCCGCCAGCTGCCTGTGAGCGCCCCGGCGGCTCTGGCGTTCACCGACGTGTCCCTGGTGCGCGGCGGCGAGCCGGTCCTGCGCGGCCTCACCTGGACGGTGGCCCAGGGCGAGCGGTGGATGGTGCTCGGCCCCAACGGCTCCGGCAAGACGTCGATCGTGCAGCTGGCGACGGGCTACCTGCATCCCACCTCCGGGACGGTCGACATCCTCGGCCACCGGCTGGGCCGGGTGGACGTCCGGTGGCTTCGGCCTCGCCTCGGGCTGGCGAGCGGCGCAGTCACGCGGCTCCTCCGGCCTGATCTCACCGCGGCCGAGGTGGTGATGACCGCGAAGCACGCGGCACTGGAGCCGTGGTGGCACGAGTACACCGAGGATGACCGGGCCAAGGCGGTGGCCCTCCTCGACGGAGCCGGGCTGGGCCCCGCTGCCGATCGGCGCTTCGGCGTGCTCTCCGAAGGCGAGCGCCAGCAGGTGCTGGTGGCCCGCACCCTCATGGCCGACCCCGAGCTGCTCGTCCTGGACGAGCCCGCCGCCGGGCTCGACCTGGGGGCCCGCGAACGGCTCGTGTCGCGGCTGCACGACCTCGCCGTCGACCCGGCGACGCCTCCGATGGTGTTCGTCACCCACCACGTCGAGGAGATCCCGCCCGGCTTCACCCATGCGCTGCTGCTGCGCCAGGGCCGCGTGGTGGCGACCGGGCCTCTGGCCGACACCATCACCTCGGAAGCGCTGTCGGCCTGCTTCGACGTCGACGTGTCGATCGACCGGCGTGACGACCGGTTCACCGCACGTGCGGTCGGGCCGAAGCCTCGGAGCTAGTTGAGGGACACGTCGTCGGGCGCGCGAGCCAGGATCGAGACCGGGCCCGGCTGACGGCGGATCACCTTGCGCCACAGCTCGCCGGAGTCCGGGTCGAGCAGGTCGGCCGGTTCCGCGTCCACCACCAGCCAGCTGCCCTCGTCCAGCTCGGCCTCCAGCTGGCCCGGACCCCAGCTCGCGCACCCGGCGAACATGCGCAGCCGCGCCACCCCGGCAGCCAGCGTGTCCGGGTCGGCGGCCGCATCGATCATCCCGACCCCACCTACGACAGGTGTGAACCGCAACGCGGGTGGGTGCTCGGACACCTCGGCGAACAAGACGGCCGAGTCGGGGGCGACCGGGCCCCCCGAGAAGACGACGGTGGGCGCGCACGCCCAGCGCCCCCAACCCGGCGCGACCGCATCCACCGGGACCTCCGTCGGCCGGTTGAGCACGAAGCCGAGCGCCCCGGAGCGGTTGTGGTCGACCAGCACGGTGACGGTGCGAGAGAAGTTGGGGTCGTCGAGCAGGGGCCCGGCGACCAGCAACCGGCCCCGATGTGAAGGCACAGCCATCCTTCGATGATGCCCGCTCGGCCAGACTGACGGGATTCTCGACGACAGGGGGCCCTATGGGGCGGTTGGACGACAAGGTGGCGGTCATCACGGGTGGGGCCAGCGGCATCGGCCGGGCGATCGTGCAGCGGTTCCTCGACGAAGGCGCGGCCGTGGTGGTGGGTGACCTGAACGAGGCCAACAGCAAGGACCTGCACGCCGAGGTGGAGGCTCAGGGCCGCGGCGGGAAGCTGCGCCTGGTCCACACCGACGTCAGCGTCGAGGCCGACGTGGAGGCCCTGGTCGCGACGGCGGTCGACGAGTTCGGGCGGCTGGACGTCATGTGCAACAACGCTGGTGTCGGTGGTGCGTTCGGGCCGCTCACCGACATCGCCGCCGACGACTGGGACTACACGTTCGCCGTGCTGGTGCGAAGCGTCTTCCTCGGCACCAAGTACGCGACGCGTGCGTTCAAGCGCCAGGGCGGCGGAGGCGCCATCGTCAACACCGCCTCGGTGGCCGGTGTCACGGGAGGCTCGGGGCCGCACGCGTACTCATCGTCCAAGGCCGCAGTGATCAACTTCACCCGCTCGGCCGCCATCGAGCTGGGACCGCTGGGCATACGCATCAACGCGATCTGCCCGGGTGGCATCCTCACGCCGCTGCTCCACCGTGGCGATCCGGAGGGCGTGGGCGAACGGCTCAAGTCGCTGCAGCCGATCCGCGAGGCGGGCACGCCGGAGCACATCGCCGCCGCCGTGCTGTTCCTGGCCAGCGACGACGCATCGTTCGTCACGGGCGAGGCCCTCGTGGTGGACGGCGGGCTGCTGGCCGCAGGGCCGGCGATCTTCGAACGCCTTCGCGACGAGGGGCCCAGCGTCTTCTCCGGCTACGCCGGCGTGAGCCACGGCTCGACCGGCGAGGCGCCGACTCTCCGGCCCATCGACGGAGAGGGCTGAGCGCCCTCCTCGATCAGCGACCCTCGAAGGACGGAGGGCGCTTCTCGAGGAACGACGCCATCCCCTCGCGGAAGTCCTTCGTGCGGAAGAGCGGTGCCAGCTGCAGCAGCACCCGCTCGACGTGGTCCTCGAAGTCCTCGTTCAGCCCGTTGCGCATCATGCGCTTGCTGGCCCGCACGGCGAGCGGCGCGTTGGCCGCGATCTCCTCCGCCAGCGCGCGAGCTTCGTCGACCAGTGAGGCGTCGGGCACGACCTTGTTCACCAGGCCGAGCTCGAGGCACTCCTTGGCCGAGAGCGTGCGACCGGTGAAGATGATCTCGGCGGCCTGCGACCATCCCACCATGCGCGGCAGCACCCACGTCCCGCCGCTCTCGGGCACGATGCCCCGCTTGGTGAACGCAGCTGCGAGCTTCGAGCTCTCGGCCGCCACCCGCAGGTCGCACAGCAGGGCCATGTCCATCCCGTAGCCGGCGGCGCCGCCGTTGAGGGCGCAGATGGTGGGCGTGTCGATCTGCTGCAGGACGATGGGCGGCGAGTTGCGCATGTTGAAGTCGGCGCCCATGCCGGCGCCGCCGCCGCTGCTCTCGCTGCCGATGCCCGTGCCGCCGCTGGCGGTCTGGAGGTCGAGGCCGGCGCAGAAGGCGCGGCCGGCGCCGGTGAGGATGATCACCCGCACGCCCGAGTCCGCGTCGGCCTCGGTGAGCCGCGCCGCCAGCTGCGTCAGCATCGGCCGCGAGATGGTGTTCATCCGTTCGGGGCGGTTCAAGGTGATGGTGGCGACGTATCCGTCGCGCTCCAGCAGGACCTCAGCGTCATCGCTCATGGCCGAGACGCTACGTCGTCAGACGGCCACCGCGTCGAGCAGGCGGTCCACGAAGTCCCGGGCTCCACCCTCCAGGTCGCTGCGCCTGATGGCCATGCCACCGATGACGTCTGCGCCTCGGTCCTCCATGATCGTGGACAGCTTCTCCAGGGTGCGGCCGACGTCGACGGCGTAGGTGCAGAAGACGACGCAGCGCTTGCCGGCGAGGTACGGGAACTGCTTGAGCCGCCCGGCACGGCCGGGCCGCTGCCCCACGAAGATCAGGCCGTCGGTCCACGACCCCACCACCACCAGGTCGGCGTCGGCCAGCGCCTGGTAGTCGATGCGGGTGATGGAGTGCACCGACGTCTGGTGGCCGGCCGCGCGGAGGCCGCCGGCGATGAGCTTCGCTGCGTTCTCCGTGTTGCCGGTGAGGCTCTCGTAGATGATGACGGCCTTCATGCCACAGGTTTTACCGCACTCGGAGCCGGGCGTAGGGCACCGGACTCCCCCACGCGACGCGAAGCTCAGCCGAAGGTGTCGCAGTCTGCTGGGTCGCCGCGGTTGAAGCCGGCGCGGAACCACTTCACGCGATCGGCCGACGACCCGTGGGTCCACGACTCGGCGTTGACCCTCGCGCCGGCCTGGCGCTGCAGCCGGTCGTCGCCCACGGCGGCGGCCGCGCCGAGCCCCTCCTCGAGGTCGCCCGGCTCGAGGAGGTCGCGGCGCGCGGCCGAGTGCGCCCAGACGCCCGCCAGGCAGTCGGCCTGCAGCTCGAGCTTGACGGACAGCGCGTTGGCCTCCCGGGGCTTGGCCTGCTGCTCGCGCTGCACATCGGCGTTGACGCCGAGCACGTTCTGGACGTGATGGCCGAACTCATGAGCGATCACGTACGCCTGAGCGAAGTCACCGGGTGCGCCGAAGCGGGCCCTCAGCTCGTCGAAGAAGCTCAGGTCCACGTACACCTTGCGGTCGGCCGGGCAGTAGAAGGGACCGACCGCGGAGGTGGCCGACCCGCATCCCGTGCTCGTGCCCTGCTCGAAGAGCACCAGCACCGTTGGCTCGTAGCGCTGCTTGGACCGGGCGAACTGCTGGGTCCACGTCTCCTGGACGTCACCCACGACCGCCTGCACGAACTCGGCGCTCTCTCCCTGCACCGGCCCGGTGCGGGAGGGAGCGGCGCCACCGGCGGCAGGGATCTGCTCCAGCATGCTGCCGAGCCCACCACCGCCTCCCCCACCGCCGAGCAGGCTGACCACCAGCACGATCAGGCCGATGAGCCCGCCACCGGCACCGACGGCTCCGGCCCCGCGGCCCATCCCCCTGCGGTCCTCGATCTGCCCTGCGCCTGCACCTCTCGACCATCGCATGGCCGCTCTCATCCCCTGACGGAGGCGGCGGGAACCTCAGGTGGCCGGTGCCGGCTCCGGCTGTGCGGCCCCGGTGACGGCAGCGTCCTGCCGCCGGATGCGTCCCCGGCTGAGGGTGTAGAGGCCGATCGCGGTGAGGCCGATGATGCCCATGCCGAGCATGGTGCTTCGCAGCCCCACGGCGTCAGCGATGATGCCGATCGGGAGGGCGGCCATGCCGAACGCACTGAAGCTGAGCATCATCAGCGACTGCACCCGGCCGTGGTACTCCGAATCGCTGTTGCCGAGCACGAGCGTGTTGTTCAGCGCCTGGAAGGCCGACGAAGCACCTCCGGCGGTGAGGATGACGAAGAGCGCCACCGGCAGGTTCGGTGCGAAGCCGAGCACCGCCACGGCAACCGCGAACACGCCGCCGGCGATGGCCTGGATGCGCCACGCGCGCTCTCCGTCGGCCCGGCTGGCGATGAAGAACGTCGCACACAGCGCCCCGACCGCGCTCACCCCGTTCATCAACCCGTAGCCGCTGGGGCCGGTCTCGTAGACCTCCGCGGCCAGGGCGGGCAGGAACGCGACGTACGGGAACACGCACATCACCACGACGAAGGACGTGAGGATCAGCAGGCGCAGGAGGGGTCGACGGAAGACGTAGGACACGCCCGCCTTCAGCTCGGCCACCGGCGACTGCACGGGCCGGTCGGCACGGGGTGAGCCGGGCGGGAGCTGCACGGTCACGGCCAGTGCACACAGCATGAACGCGGTGGTCGCGAAGTAGACGCCCGCCACGCCGAAGAACGCCATGCCGATCAGTGCACCCGCGACCGAAGGGGCGAAGATGCGCGTGCCGTTCATGCTCATCTGCTGGAGGACGATCGCGTTCGCCAGGCGATCACGGCCGACGAGCTCGCCGGTGAAGGCCATCCGGGCCGGCCCGAGGAAGGAGAACCCGGCACCCTGGGCGACCGCCGAGGCGATCAGCATCCAGTACTCGATCAGGTCCAAGGCGATCGCCACGGCGATGAGGCCCGAGCTGGTCGCCAGCAGCGCCTGGCAGCCCATCAGCACCTTCCGCTTGGAGAGGCGATCGGCCGCGACGCCCCCCCACGGCGTGAGCAGGAGCATCGGCACTCCGAAGCCGAGGTAGACGGCACCCAGACCCTTGTTGCTCCCAGTGAGGTCGTAGGCGAGCCAGCCCCGGGCCACGAACTGCATCTGCACGGCCAGGAAGCCGAGCAGCCCCCCGATCCAGAGCATGCGGTACACGGGGTCCTTGAGGGCGACGAACGTGCCGGGGCGCGGCTCGCCTGCGTGCCCCTCGGCGTCGTGCTCCGGGTCTGCCTGGGTGCGTCGACTCATTACTTAGAGAGACTAACGGCCGACGCGCGGTACGGGTGCTACCTCACGGATACCTGCTCAGGCCGGGGCTGGGCGTCGTCGTCAGGCTCCGGCTCGGCGGTCAGCAGCCCGGCGATGGTGGGCAGGAGGTCGGACCACGCCATGGCCTTGTCGATGTAGGAGTCCGCACCGCGGCGAAGCACGTCGAGCAGGGTGAAGGGGTCGGGGAACGCCGAGAAGACGACGATGCGCGCCTCGGGGGCACACCGCCGCAGGAGCGGGATCGCGGTCAGGCCGTCCATCACCGGCAGGCGGAGGTCGAGCACCACCACGTCGGGCTGCTCGCGCTCGGCGAGGGCGACGCCCTGTGCACCGTCGACCGCCGTGCCGACGACCTGGAACCGACGGTCCACGTCGAACAGCACCTCCAGCAACGAGCGCACGTCGGCATCGTCATCGACGATGACGACGCGGAAGCAGGCACCCCGGTCTCGTGTTTCAGAACTCTTCACGTTGCCTCCTCGGGTCCGCCGAAGCAGATCATCTCGGAAGTTGTCGGCACGAGAGGGAGGTCGCCGTAGTCCCTTGTGACCATCGCCGTCAACGTTGCTGGGCAGTTGCGGGAGTGGCCGGCACCAGGTGCACCGTGACCAGGTCGACCGGCGCCGAGCGGGCCCGAACCAACGCGGCTGTCTCGGGCCAGGCCGCGACGTCGCGCGTGACGAAGCCGGTCTGCTGGAACCCCAGGAAGCTGCCCTCCACCAGCTCGCGGTCGGACGTGCCCTCGTCGTGGAGCTCAGGCAGGGCCACCACGTGCGACGCCCCGCCAACCCGCCTGATCCGCTCCGTGAGCGCGTCCTCCGCCTCGGCCAGCTCCCGGATCGCCACATCGGAGGGAGTGTGCTCAGCGATCAGGTTCGCGCCCGGTCCCGGAGGCCCGGCGTCGGCCCCGACGCGGCTTCTCTGCAGCACTAGCACGCCACCGTCGGCGTCGGCTGCCCGACTGCGCCGGGGGCCGAAGCTCGGGGCGAAGCCGTTGACCCGCATTTCGAAGCCTTGCCGAACCAGCTCGAGCAGCACGCCGAGGGCCACCTCGTTGTCCTGCATGGCCCGGTCGATGTCCATCACGTACACGGACCCCCGATCCAGCGAGGTGGCCAGCTGTGTCGAAAGCACGCGCGTGTACGTCGCCTCCGCACGGGGCACTGGCCGGGGGTTCGGAGTGACGACGCAGGCCACGGCCAGCGAGCAGGCGACACCCACCGCCGCCAGACAGGCGCCGTCTCCCAGCGATCGGGCGGTTCGGGGCGCGGCGGCCACGACGCAGCCGGCGGTGGCGGACGCCCACAGGAAGGCGCCCGCCGGCCAGAGCCAGAGGTAGTTGCCCAAGGCGATGACGTTGAAGAGGTTGTCGGGAATCCGCGTCATGAGGAGGGTGCCGGTGACGAGGACCGCAGTTGCGGTCGCGAAGGCGATGCCGACTGCTGGCGCTCGACGACGGCTGGCGGCCGCGCCGGCCAGCCCGATGCACCAGAGGCCGACCACGAACCATCGTTGACCGGTCGTGGCCGGAGCGCCCAGGGCTCGGGTCTCGACACCGGGGCGAGCCCAGACCGGGCGGCCGGCGAGGGCCCTGACCGAGACGTCGGCCGCCCGGGCCCAGCCCAGGGTGCCGTCGTCGAGCGCCGCACCCGTCGACACGAGCGCGACGACGTTCCCGCCCCGGTTCACGACCACGTCGACCAGCGGCCCGGCCCAGCAGGCCACGAGCAGTGCCGCAGCCACGAGAAGCGGCCGTCGCCACGATCGCGGCTCCGGCGCCGCGGTCCGTGGTGAGCGCCGACGGAGGACCCACCGCCCCAGCGCGACCCCGGTCGTCGTCAACGCCGCGGCCCCCACCAGCCCGGTGACGGTGAGGTGGGCCTGCGCGGCGTAGCTGCCGAGCACCACCGCCCAGGCAAGCGCCCACCGCCGTCCCGACGAAGCTGCGACGAGGCAGACGAGCGTGGCGCTCAGAGGCAGGATGGCCGCGAGCGGGTTCAGAGGGCTCACCAGGATGTCGCCGCGCAGTGACCACAGCAGAGCGACGACGATCGGCGAGCTGAGCGCAGCGGTGCGGATGCCGCCCAGGCGCCGGAGCCACCAGAGCAGGCAGAGCGTGGCGACGGCGTTGACCACGGTGATGGCGACGAGGCTGGTAGCCGGACGGTCGACGAGCTTCTGTGCGGCCCCGATCACCCAGAACTCCAACGGCCCCGGGTGGTGCACCTGCACCCCCGTGCGGTCACCCGCCGTGCTCGGCTGGCCCAGCAGCGGCGAGTCCGCAGTGAACACGTCACGGGCCCGGGTGACGACGATCGCCGTGTCGGCCACCGGGAGCCAGCCCCGTCCTACATCAGCCAGGGATGCGGCGAAGGGGACGAGCGCGCTTGCGGTGACGACCGCACCCATGGCCAACCGCATTCGCGGTCCCTGCAGGTTCAGGAGAGCCACAGCTTGACGAGGCCCCGCAGCGGCAGGATCCCGGTTCCCTTCACGGCGCTGACCCAGACGATGTCCCCCACCTCGAGATGGCAGCCGGCGGCCAGCTCCGCTTGGCGGCGCTGTCGCTGCGACGGCTTGACCTTGTCCTGCTTGGTGGCGACGACCGTGTGTGGCAGCGAGCTGCTTCTCGCCCAGTCGAGCATGGTGACGTCGAGCTTCGTAGGGCCGATCTCGCCGTCGACGAGCACCATGATCATGGCGAGCGCCTCACGGTTGAGCAGGTAGCCCTCGATCATCTTCGGCCATCCCGACCGGGTCGAGCCTGACACCGCCGCGTAGCCGTAGCCCGGTAGGTCGACGAGGCTGCCGCCGCCTTCCAGCTCGTAGAGGTTGAGCATGCGCGTGCGCCCAGGGGTGTTGCTGGTGAGGGCCAGCTTCTTGCGGTTGGCCAGCGCGTTGATGAGGGACGACTTGCCGACGTTCGACCGACCGACGATCGCGACCTCCGCCGTGGCGGCCGGCAACGACGCCACGTCCGGCGCGGAGGTGACGAAGCGAAGCTGCAGTGGGGGGCTCATCCGGTGGCCGGATGGGTGGGGCGGGGGCCGGCGTCCATGCCAGCGAGCATCGCAGACGCGAGCGCCGGCTCCGCCGACCGAGGGCGCGCGGCGTTTAACGGTCGCGCCGGCGCGGGTAGTGCCCGTGCGCCTTCAGCAGCGAGGGCCACCCTCCATGGCGCCGTAGGGCGCCTTGGGGACCGACGCAGATGTGACGCCTTGTTGCACCTCGTTCGACGCTCAGGAGGACATGATGACGAGTTCCGCCCAGTCGCCGCGCGCAGTGATCATCGGTGCCGGTCCCACAGGGTTGGGAGCTGCGCACCGGCTGCACGAGCAGGGCCACGAGGACTTCGTGGTGCTGGAGGCCAACGACTACGTGGGCGGACTGGCCACCTCGTTCACCGATGAGGCTGGCTTCACCTACGACATCGGTGGCCACGTCATGTTCAGCCACTACGAGTACTACGACGACCTGGTCGACAAGCTCATGGGTGGGGACTACACCGAGCTCAACCGCGAGGCGTGGGTGTGGATGGAGAACCGCTTCATCCCGTACCCCTTTCAGAACAACATCAAGGACCTCGACCCCGAGACGGTGCTGGAGTGCATCATGGGCCTGGTACGGGCCCAGGCGGCCGAAGCGGAGTCACCCGCCAGCTTCGCCGAGTGGATGCTGCAGACGTTCGGCGAGGGGATCACTCGCCACTTCATGCGGCCCTACAACTTCAAGGTGTGGGCGACCCCGGCGGAGCTGATGGGCTTCCAGTGGATCGGCGAGCGGGTCTCGGTGGTGGACATCGAGTCCGTGCTGCGCAACGTGCTGTTCGACACGCCGGCGATCTCGTGGGGACCGAACAACACGTTCAAGTACCCGCTGCGCGGCGGCACCGGCACGCTGTACCACGAGATGGCCCGTCCGCTCGAGCGCTTCATCCACCTCGAGCAGAAGGTGGAGAGCATCGACCCGGTGGCCAAGGAGGTCCGCACCGCCGACGGTCGGGTCTGGCCGTACGACGTGCTGCTGAACACCATGCCGCTCAACGTCTGCGTCGACAAGCTGACCACGGTGCCCGAGCCGGTGCGGGCGGCCACCAAGGACCTGGTGTGGTCGGGAAGCCACATCGTCGGCGTCGGCATCGACCGGCCTGCCGGCACGACCAAGAACTGGATCTACTTCCCGGAGCCGGACGTGCCCTTCTACCGGATCACGTACCTCTCCAACTACTCGCCGTACATGACCGCAAAGCCGGACCAGACCCTGCTGCTGGCCGAGGTCTCGCGCTCGCCGCACAAGCCGGTGGACGCGGACACGATCGTGGCGGACGTGGTCGAGGGCTTCATCACCACCGGCCTGCTTCAACCTGAGGATCGCGAGCGGATCGTCACCACGTGGCTGTGCTCCCCGGACATGAGCTATCCCGTGCCGTCGGTCAACCGCGACCGGGCCCTTGCCACCATCCAGCCTTGGCTTCGCTCGCAGTCGATCTGGTCGCGCGGCCGCTTCGGCGCCTGGCTGTACGAGATCGGCAACATGGACCACTCCTGCATGCAGGGCGTCGAGTGGGCGAACCACGTCCTCGACGGGGAGCCCGAGGTCACCTGGATCCCCCGGGGCGAAGGGACCGAGGGCGAAGGCATCCGCTGATGCCGCTCGAGCTGCTCGGCTCGTTCGAGTCGACTTACATACCCGGCCACGACCGGGATGTCTTCGAGACGACCGGCCACCACCTTCGATGGCGTGAGGACCTGCAGCTCCTCCTGGACGCCGGGGTGACGCGTCTGCGCTACCCGGTGCGTTGGCACCGGGTGGAGGAGCGGGAGGGTCGCTTCGACTGGAGGGGTACCGACGCCGTGTTCGAGCACATGCGCCAGAACGGTTTGCGCCCCATCGTGGACCTCGTGCACCACACGAGCTACCCGCGCTGGATCGAGCGGGGCTTCGCCGATCCTCGCTTCGCCGGTGCGTACACCCGCTTCGTCGAGGCGTTCTTCCGGCGGTACCCGGACGTCGAGGAGTACACGCTCTTCAACGAGCCCTTCTCCACGCTGTTCCTGTGCGGGCACGAAGCCATCTGGCCGCCGTACTTGAGTGGCATCGAGGGGCTGCTCGAGGTCTACCGGGCCACGTTGCCGGCCATCTCGGAGGCGGGCTCGATCGCCAACGCGCTCCTGCCCGATGCCCGCCACGTCTGGATCGACACGTGCGAGCACCACCACGGTCGCGACGCCTGGGGTCGCGAGTACGCGGAGATGGCCAACGACCGCCGGTTCTTCGTGATCGACGCGCTGCTGGGCCGCCTCGACGACGGGAGCTCCCGGCCGTTCGTCGACCAGATCGTCCGCGCCGGCGGGGAGGATCTGCTCAGGCTCGAGCCGCTGCGCATCGACGTGCTGGGCCTCGACTACTACGCCCACTGCCAGTGGGACTTCGCCGACGGGGGTGGCACGGTACCGACCCGCACGCCCACGCCGCTGCACCGCCAGATCATCGAGTACGCCGAGAGGTACCAGCTGCCCTGCATGCTGAGCGAGACCAACCTCCGTGGCGCGCCGAGCGACCTCGCCTCATGGCTCAAGTACACGCTGGAGCAGTGCGAGCTGGCCGTTCAGGCTGGCGTCGAGATGGACGGTGTCTGCTGGTTCCCGTTCATCGACTCAGCCGACTGGGGGTCCCTGCTCGCCCGGTGCGAGAGCGAGATCGATCCGGTCGGCGTCTACTGGCTCGACGAGCACCTCCGCCGGCGGCCGTCATCCATGGCGAGATCCTTCGCCGCAGCCGCGAAGGGAACGCCGGCGGCGGAGCTTCCCGCTTACCGCTTCCAGCGGCCTGCCGCCGACTGGCTCACCGGGTACGCCGACCAGATGGCCCACTGGGAGTGGCAGGATCCGCCCCAGGCCGAGGTCATCGAAGATCCCGTCCTCTACGAGATGGAACTGAGGGTGACCGATGCAACCTGATCCTGTGCGCCTTTCCGGCATGTCCGAGCTCGTCGTCCTCTCCCACCTCCGTTGGGACTGGGTGTGGCAGCGTCCCCAGCACCTCGTGTCGCGCCTCGGCGAGGGCCTGCCCACCTGGTTCGTGGAGGAGCCGATGCCAGTTCCGGGACTGCCGGCGCCGTCCATGCACGTCGAGCCCTCCGGCGGCGTGAACCGAGCGTGGCTGAAGGTGGACCACGACGGCCATTGGATCGGGTTCGGTGACCTCCTGGCTCGCGACTACGGCGACCGCCTCGTCGACCTGCTCCCGCCCCAACCGGGCCGTGTCGTCTGGCTGTACACCGCCGCCGCCCTGCCCTTGGCCATGCGACTGGACCCGTCGGTGCTCGTCTACGACGTCATGGACGACCTCTCCTCGTTCAAGGGTGCGGTGCCCGAGCACCGGTTGCGCCATCAGGCCGCCCTCAAGGCGGCCGACGTCGTCTTCACCGGTGGCCGTTCACTCCACCGGGGCGTCACCGCGTTCCGGCACAAGGACGTGCACTGCTTCCCCAGCGGGGTGGAGCCGGAGCACTATGCCGAAGCCAGCCACCTGCGCCCCGAGTCACGTCCCCGCCCGGTTGCCGGATACGTCGGGGTGATCGACGAGAGAATCGATCTCGACCTCGTGGCTGCGATCGCCGATGCGCTGCCCGACTGGGACGTCGAGATGGTGGGCCCCGTGGCCAAGATCGACCTCGCCACCCTCCCCACCCGTCCCAACCTCAGGTGGTGCGACGCCCGCCCGTACGCCGAGCTGCCGGCCGTGATGGCGGGCTTCGACGTGGCCCTGATGCCGTTCGCGCTCAACGAGGCGACGCGCTCGATCAGCCCCACCAAGACTCTGGAGTACCTCGCGGCCGGGCTGCCCGTCGCGTCGACCCGAGTGCCCGACGTGGTGGCCGACTACGGCACCGTCGTGGCGCTGTGCGACGACGGCCCGGGCTTCGCGCTTGCGTGTCGGAGCGCGTGGGCGAATCGGCCGGTCGGTGTGCCCCCCGTGCACCCCGTCGTCAAGGCCCAGAACTGGGACCGCATCGCAGATCGCATGGCGGCCGCCGTCGTGGCCGCCCCGGCCGGGGCCGTCGAGACGCAAGGACGCAGTGCCCGCGACGTCTGAGGGCCACGAGCCTCGGCTCGTGGCCGGGCGAACCCTCGCGCCCATAGCCCTCGGCGCCATGCCGTTGTCGACCGACGGGCGGCCCGACCGCGCTCAGGCGCTTCGCGTCGTCCATGCCGCGCTCGACGCCGGTGTCCGCCTGATCGACACGGCGGACGCCTACTGCCTCGACGCGGCCGACACCGGCCACAACGAGGTCCTCGTGAAGGATGCACTTCGCGCGTGGGGCGGCGACCGTGACGACGTGCTGGTGGCCACCAAAGGTGGCCACGTTCGGGGCGCAGACGGCTCCTGGCCCGTCGACGGCCGTCCGGAGCACCTCCGCCAGGCCTGTGAAGGCAGCCTGCGCCGGTTGGGCGTAGAAGCCATCGGTCTTTACCAGTTCCACCGGCCGGACCCGGCCGTGCCGTTCGAGGAGTCCGTGGGTGCGCTGGCCGAGCTGGTGGCCGCGGGCAAGGTGCGCGCCGTCGGCCTGTCGAACGTCGACCCCGACCAGATCGACCTGGCCCGGGCCGCGGTGCCCGTCGCCAGCGTGCAGAACGAGCTCAGCCCGAGCTTCCGCAGCAGCCTGCCGGAGCTGCGGCACTGCGAGCGACTCGGCATCGCCTTCCTCGCCTGGGCGCCCCTCGGCGGCGCCGGTGTCGCGGGGCGTCTGGGCGAGGCCCACCCGGCCTTCGCCGCCGTTGCCGCTCGCCGCGGCGTGTCTCCCCAGCGCATCGCCCTGGCCTGGCTGCTCGGCGAGTCGGAGGCGCTCATCCCGGTGGTGGGAGCCCGCCGCACCGAGACGCTCTACGACAGCCTTGCTGCCTGGGACCTTTCCCTTACCTCGGAGGAGATGGACGAGTTGCACGAGAGCAACGCACACAACGCCCTGCGGGCCGCCGTATGACCAGCGGACTGCTCGTGCTGGCCGCCGGCCTGGGTTCCCGCTTCGGCGGTGACAAGCAGATCGCCGGCGTCGGGCCGAACGGTGAGGCCCTCATCGACTACACCCTGCACGACGCCGTGCGGATCGGGTTCGACCCCATCGTGCTCGTGGTGCGAAGCGACATCCGAGAGCTCGTCAACGCCCACCTCGTCTCCCAGGGATGGGATCCCGAGCGCTTTCTGTACGCCGAGCAGGACCGGGACACATCCGCTCCAGCTCGCGCCAAGCCGTGGGGCACCGCCCACGCCATCGTGTCGGCGCGCCAGCACCTCAAGGCCCCGTTCGCGGTGGTGAACGCCGACGACATGTACGGCCCGCGCTCGCTCGAGACAGCCGCTGCCCTGCTGGAGCAGGAGTGGCCGCCGGGGGTGGAGCACCTGGTCGGCTTCGACTGGACGCAGACGCTCGCGCCCACCGGCACGGTGAACCGCGGCGTGTGCGAGGTGGACGACGAGGGGTGGCTGGTCGGCATCCGTGAGACACGTGGTGTCGACCGGAGCACCGCGCTGGCCCCCGGGACGTTGGTCTCCATGAACCTCTGGGGCTTCTCGCCCGAGATGGTCGACCGGCTGGCCGACCGGCTGGCCCAGTTCATCTCCTCGCGTGGGCACGAGCCCGACGCGGAGTACCAGATACCCGATTGCGTGGCCGAGCTGCTGGCCTCCGGCGAGATCCGGGTGCGGGTGGAGGCCAGCTCCGACCAGTGGATCGGGGTGACCCACCGGGAGGACCTGTCGTGGGCTCAGGCCCGCTTGGCCGAGCTGGTGTCCGAGGGCACCTACCCGCACCGGCTGAACGGCTGAGGGTCGGTCCCCACCGCTGATCGTTCAGCGGTGGGCCCGGCCCAGCGCCTGGACTCCCTCGCAGAAGCGGGTGTGTCGATCGAGCACCTGGGCGATCGGTACGAACACCTCCGACTCCCCCACCTCTCGGACAGCGGCGTGGAGACGGGCGCGCGCACGTCGCGCTCGTCTGCGGCCGCCCACTGCCGCCATCCAACGGGCGATCAGCGCCAGCAGGAGGCCAGCGAGCACGCCGCCGATGAGCATCACCGTCGGCAGGGGGAGCGGCACCGGTCCGGCCTCGGGTGTGTCGAGATCGCCGATGCGGAGGTAGGCCAGGCCGGCGAGGAGCCCGAGCCACAGTCCTCCGATGATGGCCACGAGGGCCAGCAGGGTCTGGACCGCGCCCAGGGCCGGCCACCAGGCCGGGGCGGCGTCGGCTTCGAGGTCGGTGCGGGCGACAGCGGTGTCCAGGCGTCCGGACAGGGATGTGGCCCGACCGGCGACCACGCCCCGGACGGCGTCGGACCATGCGAGCGGCAGACCTGCGCCGGCCTCGTCGGCCGCTCGGTGGAGCGCCGTCTCGACCTTGGCGACCGACACGGCCGTGGCCGGCGGAAGCGAGGTACGAGCGCCGTCACCGCGCCCGAGGTGCAACCGGCGAAGCGGATCCGGGCGGAGCCGGCGGAGCCAGCGGGTGAGCGGCCAGCCGGTTCGCGCGGCGGCCTGGGCCCGGTAGGAGCCGGCCACCGCGGCGGTGACCGTGTCGACCCCGGCTGCGCCGACGAGGGCGTCGACCACCCTGCGGCGAGACGCCTCGCCCACCTCTCCCGCGGGTGCACGCTCTGCGCAGGAAGCAGCCAGGGATTGAGCCACCCGGTCCGCGTCCGCACCGAGCCGATCCACTGCCGCTTGGCGGGCGGCCACGCGGGAGGCCAAGGCTCGCGTCAGCTCGGCAATGCCTTGCGGCTCGCGAACTGACGTGGTGAGGAGGGCGACCTCGGCCAAGCCGTCGTCGGCGAGCAGACGCGCCAGGTCGGCTCGACAGGCAGCCAGCTCCTGAGAGCTCAGCCGGTCGGCCTGATGGAGAGCCACCAGGAGCACACCGGAATGGCCGGCGAGCGGGCGGAGATACCCCTCGTGCACGGCTCGGTCTGCGTACTTCTGAGGGTCGAGGACCCAGATGACCATGTCGGCCACCGCCACGACGCGGTCGACCTCGCGCCGGTGCTCGAGCGCGGTCGAGTCGTGGTCGGGCAGATCGAGCAGCACCAACCCGTCGAGACCCGGAGCGGTGGCGACGTGGCGGCGCCCGACGGCGAGCCAGTCCAGCAGAGCAGTGGCGTCGCTCCCCCACGCGCAGGCGTGCGTCGTAGACGTGGTGGGCCGGCGCACGCCCACGGTGGACAGCTCCTCACCGGCCAGGGCGTTGAACAGCGAGGACTTGCCGCTCCCGGTGGCACCGGCCAGTGCCACCACGGTGTGCTCCAGCCCATGGCCCAGGCGCTCCCCCGCCCGGCGGACCAGGGCGGCCGCGGCGTCGAGCTGCTCGTCGTCCACCACGCCCCGACCGGCGTCGATCGCCGCCTTCAGAGACGCGAGCCGCTCGTCGAGATCGAGCTCCGCCGGACGCGATCGCCCGATCCTCACCGCGAGGTCCCTGTCGCACGGCGGGCGGCCAGCCATGCCTTGGCCGCCTTGCGGAGGACGTCGCCCTCGTCCGTCGGAGCCGCGTCGTCCACCATCCGGAGGAACCGGGCGGCGTCGTTCGCGAGCAGCGCGTCGGTGCGGTCGAGCAGGTCTTCCCGAGCCTGCCGGGCGAGCGCCCGCACCGCCTGGTCACCGAAGATGGCCTCGATCAGCTTCTGGCTCGCCGCCGAGGTGCCGCCGGCCACGGCCACCTCCGCACCGGTGAGGCCGCCCGTGTGTGCGAAGACGGCCAGCATCACGGCGAGGCCGGCGCCGTTGAGGGTGAACGAGGCGATGCGGGCGCTCGTCCGCTTGTCGCCTCCCTGTTCCCGGACGAGCTCGAGCACCTCGCCCTGCCAGTGCCGCACCTCCTCGGGCAGCTGGGCCATGAGCTCCTCGGACGCCTGCGCCATGGCGCGTTCACGGCCCTGCACCAGCGCCCGGCCACTCCCGAGCCGGCGCCACCCGTCGACGGTCTCCCACGAGGCGCGGTCTGCCGCTGCGTGCACCAGGGCCTCGACCCCCGACTCCACCGCCTCCTGCACGACGTCGGCCGCGTTGGGGCGTCCGGACAGCAGCGACCAGGCCCGGTCGCGGAAACGCCCGATGCCGGCCTGCACCGAGCGCATGAGCTCGCCGGTGCCCACCAGCTCCTGCCATCGGGCCAGCACCTCACCGCGCAGGAGCGTGCCGTCGCGGATCGACTCGTCGATCTCGCGGCCCGCCCGGTTGTAGGCATGGCGGACCACCTCACGCAGGGCCTCGGCCGTGCGCTCCTGTTCCTCGATGGCATCGGCCAGCCCCACGATGCGCTGCTCCATGCTCGTGAGGGCGCCTTCGAGGGTGATGCGGATGACCTCCGCTCGCGCGTCCGCGTCCCGGGCCAGTCCGGTCAACCAGCTGTGCAGGGGCGCCACCTGGCGGTCCGGCAACCGGCCGTCGCGGAGCACGCTCTCCTCGATGGAGTGCAGCAGGGCGTCTCGCAGGTCGTGCTCGTCGAGCATCCGGCGCAGGTCGGCGGAGATCTCCGCCACCGCCGCCGCCGGCGTCCGGTCGAGCACCACGGCCACCGCCGCGCTGCGTTCCGCCGCCGCGGCCAACAGGTCCCACGGCACGGCATCGGCGTACCGGGCTGCGGTGGTGACGAACACCCAGAGGTCCGCGGCCGCGAGCAGCTGCGCGGCCAGGTCGCGGTTGGCGGTCACCACGGAGTCGATGTCCGGCGCGTCGATGAGCGCCAGCCCCGGCCCGATCCCCTCGGACGTCACGAGGTGCACCGTGCCGGGCCCACCCTCGGCTCCTGTGGTGCGGGCGAGCCCGGGCAGGATTCGGTCGTCCTCGAACCACCGACGGTCGGCCGGGTGGCAGACGAGCACCGGAGCCCGGGTGGTGGGCCGCAGGACGCCGGACTGGGAGACCGGCGCCCCGACCAGGCTGTTCACGAGGGTCGACTTGCCCGCACCCGTCGAGCCGCCGACGACGGCGAGCAGGGGCGCGTCGAGCGAGCGGAGACGTGGCAGCAGGTAGTCGTCCACCTGCTGCACCACTGCGTCCCGGTGCTGGGTGGCGTCCGCAGCCCCCTCGGCGGCCAGGTCGAAGCGCGTGGCGGCCACCGCGTTCCGGAGCTCGGCCAGTGCCGTTGCCAGGTCCCGCCCGTCCTCCATATCCCACTGTCTTACCGGAGACGGGCTAGGCGAACACCTCGTCGACCGGCGTGACGCGAATCGCGTCCTGCCTGAGGCCGAGGTCGCGAGCCCCCACGACGGCGTCCTCCCGGGTCACGGCGTCCGGCTTGGGCGCGTCGTAGGCGACCGTGGTGGGCACCGAGGAGACCAGTTCGTCGCGCAGGCGCTCGGCGTCCTTGGCGATCATCACCACGAAGAGGTTCTCCGCAGAGAGGTGACGGCGGACGGCGGTGTTCACCTGCTCGACCGTGAGCGAGGCCAACCCGCCGCGCACGTGCTCGGTGTACTCGGCCGTGCCGTACCACCGGGCGTCGAGGGCATGGCCGAGCTGCTGGTCCTGGGTCTTCGTGGCCACGAAGACGTTCTTCGAGAGGTAGTTGCGCGTCTCCTCGAAGTCCTCTTCGGAGATGCCTCGCTCGGCGAGGCCGCTCAGCTCGTGCAGGGCCAGCTTGAGCGCGAAGACGGCGTTCTCCGGCAGCACCGGACGTATCCAGATCTCGAAGAGCTGGGCCCGGCGGGCCAGGTTGGGCGGGGGGAAGAACTGGTGCATGCCACCGGGGAACGCCTCGATGTACGCGTAGTCGCCGTAGTTCAGGCCGCGCACCTCACGCAGCCGTTGGAAGAGCCGGCCCTGCGTGGCCCGGTGCTCGCCGAGCCAGGCGCGGGCGAGCCAGAGGGCGGCGAAGTCGGGGTGTGAACGGGTGACGGTGATCGGGTGGCCGAGCGAGATCGCCGTTGACCGCGTCTCCTTCTGCACGATCTCCACCTGGATGCCTCGCGGGATGCGACCCGTGACCGCGGTTGCGAGTGATGGGGCTCCTGCAGGCAGGGCCGCCAGCTCCCCGTGCAGGCGAGCTTCGAACCCGTCGGGCAGGTTGCCGGCCAGGCCGATGGTGAGGTTGGCCCGGCAGTAGCGCTCGGCGACGAAGGCTCGTACGTCGTCGAGGGTGATGGCGGCGATGCCCGCGGTGGTGCCCAGCACCGGGTGCCCGTAGGGGGTGGCCTCGAACACCGTCTGCTGCAGCCGCTCCTTGCCCAGCTCTTCCTCGTTGTTGGTGCGCAGGTCCTGGACGAGCGCATTGTGCTGCCGGCTCTGCAGCCGGGCGAAGTCCACCTCCCGGAAGCCAGGGTCGAGCAGCTGGGGCAGCACGATGCCGAGGTACTCGTCGAGGTTGTCCTGATGGGTCACGCCGGTGAAGACGGTCATTTCCCGGTCGACGTCGGCGTGGAAGCTGGCGGCCATCGGGAAGAGTGCTCGGTTGATCTCGTCGATGCGGGCCTTGGTGCTGCCGGCCGACGCGATCATCTCGGCCGCGAGGGCGGCCAGGCCTTCCCGACCGACGGGGTCGTGCGCCGACCCGACGGTGAAGAGCAGCTTGAACCTCAGCAGCCGAGACGGCGACCGGAGCACGACGGTCGGAGCCGGCGTGACCTCTTCATCCGCACCCTGGCCCTCTTCGATCGAGGGGAGCGCGCTCAGGTCGGCCGGAAGCGCCTCATGGGAAAGCGTGGTGAAGACGAGGTTGGCGTCGGTGAAGTAGGTCTGCGCGGCATCGCGGAGGTCGGCCGGGGTCAGGCGGTCGTAGACGCGGAAGAGGTTGTTCAGCGTCCCGTACGACCGGCGGAAGCGCACGTAGCGCGCCAGCGTGCCGGCGATCGACTCCGAGTTGTCCAAGGTCCGGGCGAAGCCGTACCGGGCGTTCGACTTCGCTTCCGCGAGACGTGTGCCGTCGACCTGGCGCGACCTGGCCATGCGGACGGTGTCGAGGATCGCGTCTCGCACCTGGCCGGCCGACGCCGCGTCCCTCATCCGGGCGAAGACCGTCACCAGGCCGGGGTCCTCACTGGCCGGCAGGTAGGGCATCAGGCGGTCGACGACCTGCTCCTCCTGCACGAGGCGCTGGTGCAGGTCGGAGGTCTCACCGAACAGCAAGTCGACCAGCATGTCGATGGCGGTGAAGTCAGTCTCTTCGTCACTGAACGCGGGGCCGTGGAAGGCGACGGCCAGCCACGGCAGCGTCGGGGCCGGCCATGGCACGTGGGCCGTGACCGGTCCGGTCGCAGGTGGCTCCTGCGGCACATCGGGCACCGGAAGACGGCCGGGCGGCCAGGCGCCGAAGTGGCGCTCGACCATGGGGACCACCTCGTCCGGAGTGACGTCACCGGCCACGATGACGGTGGTGTGCTCCGGCCGGTACCAGCGGTCGAAGAACGTGCGGGAGTACTCGAGCTGGTTGGGCATGTCCTCGATGTCTGCCAGGAAGCCCATCGTCGTGTGCTTGTACGTGTGCACCGAGAACGCGGCGTCACGCTGCACCTCGAGCAGCTTGGTCAGCGGGTCGCTCGCGCTCTTGTTGTACTCGCCGAGAATCGCCTGCGACTCGGTGCGGAAGTCCTCCTCGGAGTACGCCAGGTGCATGAAGCGGTCGGCCTCGATCTCCAGGAGGGCATCGAGGTCCTCCTTGGCGAAGGTCATGTGGTAGTTGGTGAAGTCGTCGGTGGTGTAGGCGTTCTGGCGGGCGCCCGAGCGGGTGACGACGGACTGGTAGGCGGCGGCTGGGTACCGCTCGGTTCCCCGGAACATCATGTGCTCGAAGAAGTGGGCGAAGCCGCTCTTGCCGGGCTCGACCTCGTTGCGCGAGCCCGTCTTCACCGGGATCTGGAGCGACACGAGGTTGGGGAAGCCGGTGGGGACCACCACGACGCGCAAGCCGTTCGTCAACATGGTCTCCACCGCCTCGAACGGAAGGATGTCGGATGCCGGGTCCCTCACAAGTGCTCCACGCAGGACATGCCCGTCACGCTACGGCGGGCTTCGCGTGGGCGGACGGTGAAGGGTCAAGGTCGGCTCGGATGTGGTCGAAAAGGCTGGATGGATCTCGCGCGCCCCGAGCCCGACGAGCTCGTCCGCGCGTTGCATGCCCTCCTCGACGCGTATCCGCACGGGGCCGTGGCCGCCCTGGGTGACGACGGCAGGTACCTTCCCATCCCGGAGTCGCTCCCGATCACCTCGCAGCAGCGGCTGACAGGCCGGGTGCCGATGGACCTGGTGCCTTCCGGCGACCGGAGGTCCGTGCTGGAGCACTTCCTCCAAGCCAAGGCCAACGGAGCCTCACAGCGCCGGTTCTCCTCGCGCGGCCGCGACATGACCGTCTTCATCGTCGACGTGCGCCACGAGCATGGTGTCCTGGTGGTGCTGGTGGCGGAATCGCCGGACGAGGCCTCCCCGGTCGCGCTCCCCCCGGTGCTGGAGGAGGTGCGACCGCGCCACGGACGCACCTGGCGTGGCGAGCTCGGCGAAATCGTGCAGGTGGACCGCGGCGTGGCCGCCATGACCGGGTTCGATCCGGACGAGCTGCTCGGCGGTGACCCCCTCCGGTTGATCCACCCCGAGGATCACGATCTGGCGATCCAGAACTGGTTCGAGGTGCTCCTGGCCGACGGCGGGCGCGCCCGCCGCTGGCGGGGCCGGCAGATGCGGGCCGATGGTTCGTGGCTCTGGGTCGAGTTCACCAACCACAACTACCTCGCCGATCCCGACGTGGCCAGCGTGCTGTCCGAGATGGTCGACATCTCCGACGAGATGCAGGCGACGGACGAGGTGTGGCAGGGACGGGAGCTGCTTCGCCGCCTGACCGAGGCCCTGCCCCTCGGCGTCCTCCAGATCGATGCGGAGCGTCGCGTGATCTACACCAACGACCGGCTCCACGAGATCGTGGGCGTCGGCCGGGTCCCGATGCTGGCCCAACAGCTCGCCACCATCGTCCCCGACGAGCGCGGGCACTTCGAGGAGGGCATCGCCTCGGTGCTGGCGAGTGGCGCCGAGGTGGATCTGGAGCTGCGCCTGCGGCTCGACGGACTGGGGGACGAGCGGTACTGCAAGGTCTCGTTGCGCGCCCTGCTCGACCGGGCGGACCGGCCCACCGGCGCCATCGTCTGCATCTCCGACGTCACCGAGAGCGCCATGCTGCGCCAGGCGCTCGAGGTGCGAGCCACCTACGACCGCCTGACCGACTGCTACAACCGCGAGGCGATCATGGCCCGGCTCGACAGCTCGCTGCGTCGCCGGCCGTACCTCGGCTTCGGCACTGCCGTCGTCTTCGTCGACCTCGACCGCTTCAAGCCGGTCAACGACCGCCTCGGGCATGCGGCAGGTGACGAGGTGCTCCGCATCGTGGCCAACCGGCTTCGACACAGCGTGCGGGGGAACGACCTGGTCGGGCGCCTGGGTGGCGACGAGTTCCTCGTGGTGCTGCCAGACGTCACCGAGCCCCGCGTGGCCCTCGAGGTGGCCGACCGCATCGCTGCGTCGCTGCACGTCGACGCTCGGATCGGTGAGGAGGTGGTGGCCATCCGGGCCAGCATCGGTGTGGCCTGGACCGCACAGGGCGATGCCGTGCCCGACGCCCTCGTGGCCGCCGCCGATGCGGCCATGTACCGCTCGAAGGCGGACGGCGAGTGCCTGCCGGTCTTCACCGCCCTCGCCTCCTGATCGCCGCAAGGTTCCGATGCGGATCGGGTTGGCTCAGCCGAGGCAGTCGTACACGGCGGCGATGAGGTTGAAGCCGTGCGCCCCGCCCACCATGCCGGCCTGCATCTGGTTCATGACATAGCCGAATCCCACCTTGGCCACCGGGTCAGCCGCCCCGATGGAGCCGCCGGCCCCAGGGTGACCGAACGCCGAGGCGCCTCTCACCGGCTGACCCGTCGGACCGCCGGCCGTGGCGGCCCGCAGAGCGAGGAAGTCCCCGACCACCATGTAGCCGAGGGCGAACGGCAGCCCGGTGATGCCCACAGGGCCTCGCGCCGCCAGCTGCCCTGCGGTGTCACCGCCGCCGGGTCCCGTGGCCGACGAGCCGGTTGCCGCCTCGGGCTCCTGGCGCACGGTGGCCGCTGAGATGGTCTCCGGGCGCAGCACGTGCACGCCGGCCAGATCGCCACCACGCGCCAGCGCGCCGTACATGCGGGCCACCGCCGCAGCCGTGCCGTGCCCGTTGGCAGCCGGGATCTCGGCGGCGCGCCACGTCCGTGAACCCGTGCCGCGAGCCATGCCTGCACTCGCCGCGGCTGCGGGCGAGAGCGTGCCGTCCGGCTCAGGCGGGGGCACGAGTATCTCTGCACACCGCTCGTCGTGCTCGGGACCGAAACCGATCATGAAGTCGAGACCGAGCGGCTCCGCGATCTCCTGCTCGAAGTAGGTGCCGAGCGACCGGCCGTCGATCCGCCGCACCACCTCCCCGACCAGGTAGCCGAACGTCACCGCGTGATACGCCGCATGGGTGCCCGGCTCCCAGGCCGGCGCCTGCGCGGCCAGCGCGGTGGTCACCGTGTCCCAGTCGAAGCGCTTCTCCGGTGCGAGCTGGGCGGTGATGCCCGGCAGGCCCGCCTGGTGGTTCAGGAGGTGGCGCACCGTCACGTCCTGCTTTCCCGCCTGCGCGAACTCCGGCCAGTACGTGGCCACCCGCTCGTCCACGTCGAGCCGGCCCTCCTCCACCAGTCGGTGGGCGCACGTGGCGGTCATCCCCTTGGTGGTGGAGAAGGTGTTGACGATCGTGTCTCGCTGCCACGGGCGGGTGCGGGCCCCGTCGGCCCAACCGCCCCACAGGTCGACGACCGCCTGACCGTCGACGTACACCGCGACGCCGGCGCCCACCTCGCCCTTGTCGAAGCTCGAGGTGAAGACCTCCCGCACCTTCTCGAAGCCGGGCTCGCAGCTGCCTTCCACCATGGCGTCAGCCATTCAGCGCAGCCCGGCGAACAGGTCGTCCTCGGGCAGCGGCGCCGCCGTCTTGTCCATGAGGCGGATGAAGCGCTCATGGGCGAACATCAGCCCGCAGGCGTCACGCGGCACCCGGGTCCAGAACGACCGGTCGAGCTGGCTGGCGTGGGCGGTGAGGGCGTCCAGCTTCTGCGGCGCGTACTCGCCGATGTCGACGGTGGTGGTGATCCGGGCCTCGGCGTCGGCCATGCGCTTGTCCCGCTCGGGGTCCGGCGCGAGCACAGGAGGCTCCGGCATCTCGATCCCGCGCTCCGCCATCAGGTCGCGCATCCGCTGCCGGTCGGCCCGACCCCGTGCGGTCAGGTACACCTTGTCGGGGATGTCCGTGGCGGCGATCGCAGCCATCGTCAGCTGGTGGGCCCGGATGTGATCGGGGTGCTGGTAGCCGCCGCGCTCGTCGTAGGTCACGACCACCTGCGGCCGGTACTCCTCGAAGAGGGCCACCAGCCGGGCCGACGACTCCTCGAGCGGCACGTTGCAGAAGACGTCCTGGCGGCCCTTGTGGTCCCAGTCGGGCATGCCCGAGTCGTGGTAGCCGAGGGGCTCCAGGAAGCTGATCCCCAGAGCGGCGGCCGCCGAGCGCAGCTCACCCATCCGTACCTCTGCGACCGAGGCCGGGTCGTGACCGTCCTCGTCGGGCTTGACGTGGTCGGGCCCGTCACCCAGCTCACCGTTGGTGCAGGTGACGACGACGGTGCGGATGCCCTCGGCGGAGTACCGGGCGAGCACCCCACCCGTACTGGAGGACTCGTCGTCGGGATGGGCGTGCACCGCCATCAGCGTCAGCTCGGTCATGGCGTCCCATCATGCCCTTCTCCTAGTAGCTGCCGGCGATGTCCCGAAGGCCCTGCTCACTCGCTCGCGCCGCATGGCCCAGGATGTTCCGGGCCATGGAGGACTCCTGCTGCTCCGACCGGGCGGCGTAGACGGACGCCCGTACCCCGTGCGCATCCGTGTTGGCGGGCTCGGCCAGCACCGCGAACTCCGCCAGGTGGCAGGCCAGGCGCAGGTCGTCGGCGTCGACGAGCTCCTGCACCCGAGCCAGCACCTGGCCCACGCCCCCGGCCAGCGCCACCCACGTCTCGGCCTGGGCGACGCGGGGTGCCGGCAGGAGGTTGTCCGGCTCGCCGTCGTACCAGCCGCCGTAGCGCCTCCAGACGTTTCGCACGAGGAACTGCGGGTGGTCGTACACCGGCCGCAGGTACGGCTTGTCCCGAAGGTGGGCCGGAACCTCGACGCTGTGGATCACGTGGTCGAGCGGCCTGCCCTCGTTCATCAGCGCGATCGTCTGCTGCTCGATGGAGTCGAGCAGCTCGGCCGTGTCGGTCAGGGCGGCCCGGATCCGGTCGGCGCCGAAGATCGGCAGACCGTGCCCCGACAGCATGATCTCCGCCCCGAGGCCGGCCATCTCCCGGAGGGCGACCGCCCAGTCGCTCAGGTACCGCTGCACCTTCTGCGGGTTGCCGGCGTTCGGGACGGCGTAGATGAAGAGATCACCGGGATGGAGGATGCGGCGCTCCGGCACCCATGTCCACGTCGCGTCGTCGGTCTCTCCGCGGGCATGGTTCAGGACGAAGGTGAGCTCGCCCTCGGTGAACGTGATCGTGTCGCGGTACGTCACGTCCGGCTGGCGGAACTCCACCGGCCACTGCATCGATCCGTCGCCCGCGAACTGGCGCCGGTTGATGGCGGTGTTCCAGCCCTGCGTCCTGGCGTAGCGCGCGAAGTGGGCAGGCATCTCCTCGTGCCCGTAGACGACGGGCCGGCGCCACCCGTTCACCTCGGCGTCGGCCTCGAACGGCGCGGTGCCGAAGACGTGGTCGACGTGGTGGTGGGAGAACACCGCAGAAGCCAACGGGGTGGACGGGCGCCACCGGCGAACCTGGGTGTGCAGGTGCTCGGTGTCGAAGGCACCTCCGGTGTCGAGCATCACCAGCCCCTCACCGGTGTCGAGGGTGTTCGCACTGGCCACGCTCTTCACGTACAGCAGGCCCTCGGCGATCTCCTCGGACTGGCGTCCGGCGATCGGGCGCACGGGGTGCTCGCCGTGGACGAGGTCACCCTCTCCCTGCCAATGCCGCTCGGCCAGCTCGCGGATGGTCGGTTCAGCCATGGTTGCCCCCCTGGTGAGAACGGGCGCCAACCATATGGGGTGGGGCGATCGGGAGCCCTTCCGCTATCGTCGTGTCCGCTCTGCAGGGCCAACGTCGTCCCGGGCAGGCAGTCGTAGCCATCCAGCCCGAAGAGGACGACTCAGTTGCCCAGCACCCCCGGCCCTCAGGGCCTGTACACGCCCGACCACGAGCACGATGCCTGTGGCGTCAGCTTCGTCGTCGACATCCACGGCCGCCGCAGCCACGACATCGTGGCCAAGGGCATCCAGGCCCTGCTGAACCTCGAGCATCGTGGCGCGTCCGGGTCGGAGGCCAACACCGGTGACGGTGCGGGCATCCTGATCCAGATGCCCGATGCCTTCCTCCGGGAGGTGGCGGGCTTCGACCTGCCCGAGCCGGGGGCCTACGCCGCCGGCATCGCCTTCCTCCCGCAGGGCGCGGCAGAGGCTGCGGACGCGGCTTCCGCCGTCGAGAAGCTGGTGCAGGACGAAGGCCTCACCGTGGTGGGTTGGCGTGATGTGCCCGTGGTCGACGACATGCTGGGCGCCACCGCGGCAAGCGTCGAGCCCACCCTGCGCCAGCTGTTCGTGGGCGGTCGGTCCGAGGGTGGCGAGGCGTTCTCGGGGATGGACCTGGAGCGCCGGGCCTTCATGCTGCGCAAGCGCATCGAGCACGAGCGGACCGACGTGTACTTCCCGTCGCTCAGCTGCCGCACCATCGTCTACAAGGGCATGCTGACGGTGCCGCAGCTGCCGGAGTTCTTCCCCGATCTCGTGGACCAGCGGGTCGAGAGCGCGCTTGCGCTGGTGCACTCGCGGTTCAGCACGAACACGTTCCCGAGCTGGCCCCTGGCCCACCCCTACCGCTACGTCGCCCACAACGGCGAGATCAACACCGTGCAGGGGAACCAGAACTGGATGCGGGCTCGCGAGGCGCTGCTCCGCAGCGACGTCCTGCCCGGCGACCTCGAGCGGATCTTCCCGATCTGCACGCCCGGGGGCAGCGACACCGCCCGCTTCGACGAGGTGCTCGAGCTGCTGCACCTCGGCGGCCGGAGCCTGCCCCACGCGGTGCTGATGATGATCCCCGAGGCGTGGGAGAACCACGGCTCGATGTCGGAGGACAAGCGGGCCTTCTACCAGTACCACCGCAGCCTCATGGAGCCCTGGGACGGGCCGGCCTGCGTGGCGTTCACCGACGGCACGGTGATCGGTGCCGTGCTCGACCGCAACGGCCTGCGGCCCAGTCGCTACTGGGTCACGGCCGACGGCCTGGTCATCATGGCCAGCGAGGTCGGCGTGCTCGACGTCGCGCCCGAGAACGTCGTGCAGCGCGGGCGGCTGCAGCCCGGGAAGATGTTCCTCGTCGACACCGCGCAGGGCCGCATCATCGACGACGAGGAGCTCAAGACCGAGCTGGCGGCGGAGCATCCCTACGCCGAGTGGCTGCAGGACGGCCTCGTGCACCTCGACGACCTCCCGCCCCGGGAGATGCTCGTCCCCCAGCACGCGAGCGTGGTGCAGCAGCAGCGCCTGTTCGGCTACACGACCGAGGACGTCAAGATCCTCATCGCCCCGATGGCCAAGACCGGGGGTGAAGCGCTCGGCTCCATGGGCACCGACACGCCCATCGCCGTGCTGAGCGACCGCAGCCGCCTTCTCTTCGACTACTTCACCCAGCTGTTCGCGCAGGTCACCAACCCGCCGCTCGACGCCATCCGCGAGGAGCTGGTCACCAGCCTCGGGGCGAGCGTCGGCCCCGAGGCCAACCTGCTCGAGCCGACCCCCGCTTCGTGCCGCCAGATCTCGCTGCCGTACCCGATCCTCGACAACGCCGAGCTGGCCAAGCTCATGTACATCAACGAGAACGGCGAGACGCCCGACTTCGAGTCGGTGGTCATCGACGGGCTCTATCCCGTCGCCGATGGCGGTGAGGGCCTTCGCCTCGCCCTCGAGGCCATCCGGCTCGAGGTCAGCGACGCCATCGCCGGCGGCGCCACCATCCTGATCCTGTCCGACCGGTACGCCACGCCCGAGCTGGCGCCGATCCCCTCGCTGCTCCTCACCGCGGCCGTGCACCACCACCTCATCCGGGAGAAGACCCGCACACAGGTGGGCCTGGTGGTGGAGGCCGGTGACGCCCGCGAGGTGCACCACATGGCGCTGCTCGTCGGCTACGGCGCCGCGGCCGTGAACCCGTACCTCGCCTTCGAGACCATCGAGGACATGGTGGCCCACGGCGGGCTGGACGTCGGCTACACCGCTCGGAAGGCCGTTCGGAACTACATCAAGGGGGCCGGCAAGGGCGTCCTGAAGGTCATGTCGAAGATGGGCATCTCCACCATCGCCTCCTACACGGGCGCCCAGGTCTTCGAGGCCATCGGCCTCTCGCAGGACCTGGTCGACGAGTACTTCACGGGCACGGTGAGCCGCCTGGGCGGCGTCGGCCTCGACGTGCTGGCCGAGGAGGTGCGGCGTCGCCACAACCTGGCCTACCCGGAGAACTCCGCCGAGCGCGCCCATCGGGAGCTCGAGGTCGGTGGTGAGTACCAGTGGCGGCGCGAGGGCGAGTACCACCTGTTCAACCCGGACACGGTCTTCCGCCTCCAGCACGCCTCCCGCCAGAAGCGCTACGACATCTTCAAGGAGTACACCGCCCTCGTCGACTCGCAGTCGGCGAAGCTGGCCACCCTGCGCGGGCTCTTCCAGCTCAAGGGAGATCGCCCCTCCGTGCCTCTCGACGAGGTCGAGCCCATCTCGGAGATCGTCAAGCGGTTCAACACCGGAGCCATGTCCTACGGATCCATCTCGATGGAGGCCCACCAGACGCTGGCCATCGCCATGAACCGGCTGGGCGGCCGTTCGAACACGGGTGAGGGCGGCGAGGACTCCGAGCGGCTGCACGACCCCGAGCGTCGCAGCGCCATCAAGCAGGTGGCCTCCGGCCGCTTCGGCGTCACCAGCGAGTACCTGGTCAACGCCGACGACATTCAGATCAAGATGGCCCAGGGGGCCAAGCCCGGTGAGGGCGGCCAGCTGCCCGGCGGCAAGGTGTACCCGTGGATCGCCAAGACCCGGCACTCCACACCAGGCGTGGGCCTCATCTCTCCCCCGCCGCACCACGACATCTACTCGATCGAGGACCTGGCCCAGCTCATCCACGACCTCAAGAACTCGAACCCCGAGGCCCGCATCCACGTGAAGCTGGTGGCCGAGGTCGGTGTCGGCACCGTGGCTGCGGGTGTGAGCAAGGCCCACGCCGACGTGGTGCTCATCTCCGGTCACGACGGCGGCACGGGCGCCTCCCCGCTCACGTCGCTCAAGCACGCCGGCGCACCGTGGGAGCTCGGCCTGGCCGAGACCCAGCAGACCCTGCTGCTCAACGGCCTTCGCGACCGCATCGTCGTGCAGGTCGACGGCCAGCTGAAGACCGGTCGAGACGTGGTGATCGCCGCCCTGTTGGGTGCCGAGGAGTACGGCTTCGCCACCGCTCCCCTGGTGGTGTCGGGCTGCATCATGATGCGCGTCTGCCACCTCGACACGTGCCCGGTGGGCATCGCCACCCAGAACCCCGAGCTGCGTGAGCGCTTCAGCGGCGAGCCGGAGTTCGTCGTCACGTTCTTCGAGTACATCGCCGAAGAGGTGCGCGAGATCCTGGCCGAGCTGGGCTTCCGGACCCTCGAGGAGGCCATCGGCCACGCCGATGCGCTCGACGTGTCCGGTGCGGTCGACCACTGGAAGGCCTCCGGACTCGACCTCAGCCCCATGCTCCACATGCCCCCGCTGCCGGAGGGAGCGTCGCTCACCTGCATCACCGGACAGGAGCACGGGCTGGAGCGTGCCCTCGACAACAAGCTCATCGAGCTGGCCGAACCTGCTCTCGAAGACGCCCTCAAGGTGGAGGCGGACGTCGAGGTGCGCAACGTGAACCGCACGGTGGGCACCATGCTCGGCTACACGCTGACCAAGCGCTACGGCGGTGAAGGCCTGCCCGACGACACCATCACGTTCAACATGACCGGGTCCGCCGGGCAGAGCTTCGGGGCGTTCCTGCCGAGGGGCATCACCCTCCGGCTCCAGGGTGACGCCAACGACTACGTGGGCAAGGGCCTGTCGGGCGGACGCATCACCGTCCGCCCCTCGCTCGACGCGCCGCCCGCCTTCGTGGCCGAGGACAACGTCATCGCCGGCAACGTGATCCTGTACGGCGCCACCGGCGGCGAGCTCTTCCTGCGCGGCGTGGTGGGCGAGCGGTTCTGCGTCCGCAACTCCGGTGCCACTGCGGTGGTGGAGGGCGTCGGCGACCACGGGTGCGAGTACATGACCGGCGGCCGCGTCGTCGTGCTCGGGCCGACCGGCCGGAACTTCGGCGCCGGCATGTCGGGTGGCATCGCCTACATCTACGACCCGATGGACCGCTTCCCGGCGCTCGTCAACACCGAGATGGTCGACCTCGACCCGACCGACGAGGAAGACCGCGAGTGGCTCCGCCACATCGTCGGGCGCCACCAGGCCGAGACGGCCTCGGCCGTGGCCGGTCGCCTCCTCGAGCGCTGGCACTACGAGGAGCGGCACTTCCTGAAGGTGATGCCCAAGGACTACAAGCGGGTGCTCGAAGCAGCCGCGATGGCAAGAGAACGAGGCGATTCCGTGGAGGATGCGATCATGGCGGCTTCCCGTGGGTGAGCTCACCGGGTTCCTGAAGTACGACCGCGAGCTGCCTTCGCGGCGGCCCGTACCCGTCCGCCTGCGGGACTGGAAAGAGGTCTACGAGCCCTTTCCGGAAGGCAAGCTGCAGAAGCAGGCCGCTCGGTGCATGGACTGCGGCATCCCCTTCTGCAACAACGGCTGTCCGCTCGGCAACCTCATCCCTGACTGGAACGACCTCGTGTACCGCGACCGCTGGCGCGAGGCCATCGAGCGGCTGCATGCCACCAACAACTTCCCGGAGTTCACGGGCCGCCTCTGCCCGGCGCCCTGCGAGGCCGCCTGCGTGCTCGGCATCAACCAGAGCCCGGTGACCATCAAGCAGGTCGAGGTGGAGATCATCGAGCACGCCTACGACGAGGGCTGGGTGGCTCCGGTGCTGCCCACGATCCGCACCGGCAAGAAGGTGGCCGTCGTCGGTTCGGGCCCGGCCGGTCTGGCTGCCGCCCAGCAGCTCACTCGGGCCGGTCACGACGTCGTGGTGTTCGAGCGGGCCGACCGCATCGGCGGGCTGCTGCGCTACGGCATCCCGGAGTTCAAGATGGAGAAGCGCTTCCTCGACCGCCGCCTCGAGCAGATGGAGGCCGAGGGCACGGAGTTCCGCACCGGTGTGAACATCGGGGTCGACGTGGCGGTGGACGAGCTGCGGGCCGACTTCGACGCCATCGTGCTGGCCGGCGGAGCGACGGCGTGGCGCGACCTGCCCATCCCCGGACGGGACCTCAAGGGGATCTACCAGGCCATGGAGTACCTGCCGGGCGCCAACTCGGTGGCAGCCGGCGACCTGGCCGAGCCGCCCGTCACGTCGGAGGGCAAGCGGGTCGTCATCATCGGCGGCGGGGACACCGGCGCCGACTGCCTCGGCACGGCGCACCGGCAGGGTGCGATGTCGGTCCACCAGTTCGAGATCATGCCGAGGCCGCCGGACGAGCGGGCCGACTCCACCCCCTGGCCGCTGTGGCCGCTCATGTACCGCACGTCGTCCGCCCACGAGGAGGGCGGTGAGCGCGTCTTCGCCGTCAACACCGAGCGCTTCCTCGGCGACGAGGAGGGCAACCTCCGCGCCCTGCGGGCTCATGAGGTGGAGATGGTCGAGGGCCGCTTCCAGAAGGTGGAAGGCACCGACTTCGAGCTCGAGTGCGAGCGGGTCTACCTGGCCATGGGCTTCGTCGGCCCGGAGCGGGACGGACTGCTCGACAAGCTCGGCGTCGAGCTCACCGCCCGGGGCAACGTGGCTCGCGGCTCGGCGTGGGAGACCAACGTGCCCGACGTGTTCGTCTGCGGGGACATGGGCCGGGGCCAGAGCCTCATCGTCTGGGCCATCGCCGAGGGCCGCTCGGCCGCCGCCGCGGTGGACACCCACCTCATGGGGCGCACCGACCTGCCTGCGCCACTCACGGCCACGTCGGCGTAGGCCTTGCCCCCGGGGGTCGAGCCTGCCCTCACCCGGGCCTGCGTGCTGTTCCCCTACGAGGTCGAGAGCTCCCTGACCCGTGGCGCGGCAGCCGGCGATGACCGCGGCAGCCTGACCGGTGTCAGCCGAACAGCAGGCGGCCGAGGGCGATGATCGGTGCGAGGGCGGCGAGGATCAGCGCGACGATCAGGGCGGCGACGGTGAGCGCCCAGAACCACGGGGTGGCCAGCTGGGCCACGAGTCCCCAACCTCCGGTCACCTCGGCGTAGTCGCGAGCCGCCCGGTACACGCTGCGGGCCGCGCCCCCCGGCCCCTCGGGTGGGCGCGGGACGCGGCGCAGCTGGCCGCCGCGCCGGCGTGCCACCTCCCCCAGCTTGGTGGGCAGCTCGACCAGCTCGGCCAGCGTGAAGCGCACGAAGACCAGCCACCCGGCGGGCAGGAGCAGCAGCACGAGGCTGATCACTGACGTCAGCGTCCCCTCGAACCAGTCGAAGAGCCGAGGCGCGGACAGCACCGCCCAGAGCAGGAGCCCGCCCACGCCCCCCGCGAGCGCCGCCACCGTGGCCACGACCATCAGGAACCGAGCGGGCATCCTCGCCCGCCCGAGCAGCCGAGCCACGCCGTCGGGACCCGGCGACTGCGGCACGGCGCCCACGGGAGGCTCGGTCAGGGTCGGGCGGTCATGCGTCGCTGAAGGCTTCCCGAAGCTCGCGCTTCAGGATCTTGCCGGCTGGGTTCCGGGGCAGCTGCTCGTGTACCAGGGAGATTCGGGTCGGTACCTTGTAGCCGGCCAAGCGCTCCTTCACGTGCGCCTGCACGTCTTCGACGGTGAGCTCTTGCCCGGGGCGGACGTAGATGGTGGCGGCCACCTCTTCGCCGAGCCGCTCATGGGGCACGCCGAAGACGGCCGCCTCGTACACCGAGGGGTGCTCGTAGATCGCGGCCTCCACCTCGGCGCAGTAGATGTTCTCGCCGGCCCGCAGCACCATGTCCTTGGCCCGGTCCTCGACGTAGACGAAGCCCTCCTCGTCGACCCGCCCCAGATCGCCGGAGCGCAGCCAGCCGTCGACGATGGTCTCCGCCGTCGCCTCGGGCTTGTTCCAGTAGCCCCGGATGAGGTGCGGGCCCTTGAACCAGATCTCGCCCCGCTCCCCCGGCGCCACCGGCTCGCCCGCCTCGTCGCGGATCGCGATCTGCAGGATCGGGGTGGCCCGGCCGGTGCTGGTGGGGTGGGTGGTGTAGTCGACGCCGGAGTTCTGTGGCCCGTAGGCGTTGGTCTCGGTCATGCCGTAGCCGATGCCCGGCTTGGCCTTGGCGAAGCTGGAGGACACCCGCTTGACCAGCTCGGGCGGAGCGGGGGCGCCGCCGCCCCCGACGCTGTTGAGGCTGGACGTGTCGAAGTCCTTGAACCGGGGCGACTCGAGCAGGTCCCAGCTCTGGGTGGGCACGCCCACGAAGTTGGTGACCTTCTCCCGCTCGATCAGCTCGAGAGCACGGTCAGGGTCCCACTTGTACATGACCACCAGCTTCAGGCCTCCGGAGAAGCAGCTGAGCATCACGGGGATGCAGCCGGTGACGTGGAAGAGCGGGACGATGAGGATGAAGGCGGGTGCGCCGCCCCCGGCCGACGGCTGGTTCTCCTCCGGCCGGCGCAACCGATCGAGGGTGGTGCGGCACCCGAACCCGAGCAGGGCCTGGATGACGGCCCGATGGGTGGACACGGCGCCCTTGGGGTTCCCCGTGGTGCCCGAGGTGTAGAGGATCGTGGCGTCGTCGTCGGGGTCGATGTCGACCTCGGGCAAGGGCTTGCCCAGCGGAACGACGTCCTCGTAGCGATCGACGCCGTCCGGCACCGTCTTGCACCGCACGCCGAGGATCTTCACCCCGAGCCGCTGGGCGGGGGCGTGGGCCTTCTCGGCCCGCTCCTGGTCCGCGATGAGCACCGACGACCCCGAGTCGTCGAGGGCGTAGTCGAGCTCGTCCTCGGTCCACCACGCGTTGAGCGAGACCGAGATGGCGCCGATCGACGTGATGGCGGCGAAGGAGATGGCCCACTCGGGGTAGTTCCGCATGCCGATGGCGACCCGGTCGCCCTTCTTCACCCCGTAGGTCTCGACCAGCAGCGCACCGAGGGCGTCGACGTGGCGCATGACCTCCCCGAAGCTCCACCGCTCGTCCTCGTAGACGAGGAACGTCGCGTCGCCCCGCTTGCGCGCCGTGTCGAAGATCTGGCGCAAGTTGTCGGGCGCGTTCTTGAAGACGGTGGTGGGGACGCCGTTGATCTCGATCTCGGTCGTCTCGAACCGCTGGCCGGGTGCGGTGACCTGGGCGGCTGCGTCTGCGTAGCTCAACGTCATGGTGGCTCCGGTTCTACTCGCTGAGTGCTGTTCAGGGGGAAGTCGGGACTCGGGGTGGCCGACGGCTACCGCGGCAGCCAGACCGGCTCGTGCCGCCCGTGCGGAACTGGGGGCAGGTCCCAGCGGGCCTGCGTCTCCGACATGGTGACGGCGGGCTTGAGGTACTGGATGCGTCCGTGGTCGGGCGTGTCCATCTCGCCGTAGAACGGGCGCAGGTCCCCGATGTCGGCGGCGGCGTGGTCGTTGTCGTCGCCCAGCCGCTGATACCACATGCAGCTCGAGCTGAGGGAGACCTGCACGTGCCACGACCCGCCCTCGGTGGCCCGCTTGGACAGCGCCATCATCGCCCCGTAGGCCGCGAAGAACCCGGTGCTGTAGTCGTTGACCGCGGCGGGTGCGAGGCGGGGCACACCGTCCTCCGCGGCCTGGCCCTCGCGGAACGTCATGCCGGTGGCGGCCTGGCCGAGCTGCTCCCAGCCGGGGCGCTCGGCCCACGGGCCCACGTGGCCGTAGCAGTTCTCCGAGACGTAGACGATGCCCGGGCGCAGCTCGGCCACCTCTTCCGGAGTGAAGCCGCGCCGGGCCAGGGTGCCCAGCCGGTACCCCTGAGAGAAGACGTCGGCGTCGCGGATGAGCCGGCGCATCGTCTCGGCCTGGTCGGGCTGGTTGAGGTCGAGATGGGCCTGGCGCTTGCCGATGCCGGTGTCGTCGTCGAACAGGCCACCACGCTCGAGGAAGGGAGCGCTGATGTGCAGCACGTCGGCGCCGTGCTCCCCGATGGTCTTCGCACAGGTCGGGCCGGCGAGCACGCGCGTCACGTCGAGGACGCGTATGCCCGAGGTCGGGCGGTCGCCCTCCGGCAGGGGCTGCGGCGGCCCGTCGGCGATCTTGGTGATCTTCACGACGGGCCAGTCGGCGATGGCCCGCCCCTGGGGGTGCTCTGCCCACTCGTCCCTGGACATCACCACGCCCCCGCACACCTTGCGGCGGATGAACGCAGCCTCCAGCTCGAAGGCGTCGCGCTCCTTCACCGCGGCCGCCACGTCCTCCTTGGACACCGTCTCGTCCAGCCCCAGCTCCTCGAGGATCTGGGGGGTGTCGTTGAACGAACCGTGCAGCTGGAACCAGCGGTCGTCGCGGGTGGGCACGATGCCGCCGACCCGTAGGCCGCGCGCGGTGATGTCCATGGCCGGCCTCGGTTCGGCACCGTCCAGGGTCTTGAAGTGCATGTACGAACGGAGGGACGCCGCTGCGTGCAGCAGGTCCACCGTCACCTTCTGACTGCGCCCGGTACGGACGCGCCACAGCTCGTTGGCGGCCAGGCCGGTGAGGAGCCGAGCCACCGCCGCCCCCCGCCCGAGGTAGTGGGGCGAGGGCAGCACCGGGTCGTCGCCGACCACCTCGTAGTCCGCTCCGTCGGGCAGCTCCAGCCCCCCGAGCTTCACGGCCGATTCGACGTCATGCGAGTCCATGGATGTTCCCCCTGTACGGCTGGCCGGAGGCTACAACGGGCTCCGGCCCGTGGTAGGTGTGTAGCAACGACCCAACCCGTTCGGGGCTGGGGGCAAGGGGGAGCAATGCCAGGGCCGCTCGACGACATCGTGGTGCTCGAGATCGCCAACTGGGTGGCCGCTCCCAGCTGCGGCGCCCTCATGGCCGACATGGGGGCCGACGTCATCAAGATCGAGCCCCTCACCGGTGACTCGATGCGCAACAAGCTGCGCCAGCCGGTGCTCCCGGAGGGTGCACCCGCGAACGACGTGGGGTTCCAGCTCGACAACCGGGGCAAGCGGTCGATCGCCGTCGACCTCACCGACGCCCGTGGCGGCGCGCTCGTGCGCCGGCTGGCCGAGCAGGCCGACGTGGTGATCACCAACCTGCTGCCCGGCCGCCTCGAGCGGTTCGGTCTGGCCCCCGACCAGCTGCGGGAGGCGAAGCCGAGCCTGATCTACGCGCTCGTCACCGGCTACGGCAGCACGGGTGACGACGCTGACCGCATCGCGTTCGACCTCACCGCCTTCTTCGGCCGGGGCGGCATCATGAGCCTCATCGGCGAGCCCGACCAGCCGCCCCCGGCCTTCCGTCCCGGCCAGGGCGACCACCCCACCGGCCTGGCGCTGCTCTCGGCGATCCTCGCCGCCCTACGTGTGCGCGACCGCACCGGGGAGGGCCAGGTGGTCGAGACCGCACTGCTGCGCACGGCGGCGTGGACGATCGGCTGCGACGTCTCAGTGGCGCTCGTGGACAAGGTGCAGCCCAACAAGCGCAGCCGCCGCCAGGCCATCAGCCCCATGAACACCCGCTTCCAGTGCGGCGACGGCACCTGGATCAACCTCTCGACGTTCAACCAGGGCCTGTTCGGCCGGTTCTGCGAGGCGCTCGACCGGCCCGAGCTGGCCACCGACGAGCGCTTTGCCACGCCTCGCGATCGTCTGCGCAACGCCGAGGAGCTGATCGGCATCTTCGACGACATCTTCGCCTCCCAGCCCTACGAGCACTGGGCGCCACGGCTCGACCGGACCGGCATCATCTGGGCCAAGGTCGCCGACCTCACCGACCTGGTGAACGACCCGCAGGCGCGGGCCATCGGCATGTACACCGAGGTCGAGTCTGCCGACGGCGGAGCCTTCGACACCCTGGCTGCACCGTTCACCATGTCGAGCTCCGAGGTGTCGGTGAAGGGGCCGGCACCCGCCCTCGGTCAGCACACTGCGGCGGTCCTCGCCCAGTTCGGCATCGACGACACAGAGGTCGCCGACCTGGCGACCGCCGGCGTGCTCGGTGGTGACGCAGGCGGGGCGACGACGTCGTGAGAGGCGCGTCGTGAGGGGCGTTGTGGTAGCAAAACGGGTGCTAGGCGCGCGGATGGCGCGACGAACAAGGGGGCAGCAGTGGGGATCTGTGACGATCGGGTTGTAGTCATCACCGGAGCCGGGCGCGGCATCGGCCGCGAGGAGGCGCTGGCCTTCGCCGCCGAGGGCGCCAAGGTGGTCGTCAACGACCTCGGGGCCGACCTCGACGGCTCGGGGCGCACCAGTGAGGTGGCCCAGGCCGTGGTCGAGGAGATCAAGGGCATGGGGGGCGAGGCAGTGGCCAACGGCGACGACATCGCCGACTGGGAGGGCTCGCAGCGCCTCATCAACACGGCCATCGAGACGTTCGGCGACCTGCACGTGCTGGTGAACAACGCCGGAATCCTGCGCGACCGGATGCTCTTCAACATGACCGAGGACGACTGGGACGACGTCATCCGGGTGCACCTCAAGGGCACGTTCTGCACGACCCGCTGGGCTGCGTCCTACTGGCGGGAGCGGGCCAAGGAGGGCAAGGAGAACGACGCCCGGGTCATCAACACGAGCTCCGGCTCAGGCCTCTACGGCAACATCGGCCAGAGCAACTACGGGGCGGCCAAGAGCGGCATCGCCTCGTTCAGCGTCATCGTCGCCCAGGAGCTGGCCCGGTACGGCGTCACCGTGAACGCCATCGCACCGGGCGCTCGCACCCGGATGACGCTCAGCACCGGGCGTCCGCAGGCGGACTTCAAGCCCGACGAGTTCGACTCTCGCGACCCGGCCAACGTGGCGCCGCTGATCGTGTGGCTCGGCAGCCCGGAGTCGAAGGACATCACCGGTCAGGTGTTCAACGTGGCGGGCGGCATGGTGGGTGTGGCCGAGAACTGGCGGCGCGGCCCGGCCGAGGACAAGAACGACCGGTGGAGCCCGAGCGAGCTCGGCTCCGTCATCCCGAAGCTGGTGGAGCAGGCCTACAAGCCGCCGGCCCGCCCGGCTCGGCCTCCCGTGCCCAAGGCCTGATCGACCTCACGGAGACGCGAAGAACGGCCCGGCGGGATGCTCCCCGCCGGGCCGTTCCGCGTCCCGCCTGTCGCGGTCAGCGCTTGTTGAGGCCGCGGATCTCGTTGAACGGGATGTCGCGGTCGACCTGCGGCTCCTTGGGCAGCTGGAGCACCCGCTCACCGGTGATGTTCCGCTGCACCTCGTCGGTGCCACCGGCGATCGAGGCCGACTGCACGGACAGCGCCATGGTGTGGAAGGCGCCGTCGTACGGGGCGTCGTCGTCGGCCAGCATGCCGTAGGGGCCCATCAGCTCGAGGCTGATGTCACGGGCCTGACGCGAGAGGCTGGACATGGTCAGCTTCGCGGTCGAGACCTCAGGTCCGGGCTGCTTGCCCTTCTGCGCCGCAGCGCGAGCCCGGCCGTTGGAGTGCTTGAGCGCCTCCGACTCCGAGTACATCGACATGATGCGCTGACGCATCGTCGGGTCGGTGGTGCGCTTCTCGTCCTTGGCCAGCTGGAGGATCGCCCCGGCCGTGCGCTTGTTGCGGTCGTTGGCCGCCTGCTCCCCCTCGGCCCGAGCCTGCTGGATGAGCTCGCTCAGGGGGCGGTCGAGGTCGCCGTTCTTCACGCCGGGGGAACCGGCCTGGATCCCGCCGCCACCGCCGCGCCCGCCCTGGCCCTGACGCTCGTAGGCGAGGGTGGCCACGGCCACCATCCACCCACCGTTGGGCTCGGCCACGATGCGGTCGTGGGGCACCACCACGTCGGTGAAGAACACCTCGTTGAAGTGAGCCTGGCCGTTCATCTGCTTCAGCGGACGGATCTCGATGCCGGGCGCGTCCACGTCGATGATGAAGTACGACAGGCCCTTGTGCTTGGGCACGTCGGGGTTGGTGCGGGCCACCATCATCCCCCGGTCGGCCGTACGGGCACCTGAGGTCCACACCTTCTGGCCGTTGAGGATCCAGACGTCACCGTCGCGGACGGCCCGGGTCTGCAGGCCGGCCAGGTCGGAGCCGGCTTCGGGCTCGCTGAAGAACTGGCACCAGGACTCCTGGCCCGCAGAGAGCCGGAAGACCCAGTCCTGCTGCTGCTGCTCGGTGCCGAAGTCCATGATGATGGGCGCACCCATCGACTGGCCGAGTCCCCCAGGGGGAGCGACCGCTCCGATGCGGCCGAGCTCCTCGGCCACGATGCGGGCTGCCGACTGCGGCAGGCCGCGACCGCCGTAGCCCTCTGGGAGCTGCGGGAAGGCGAACCCGGCCGCGGCCAGCTTGTGCCACCACTCGGCGAGCGTCTGGTCGGTGTTCCAGTTCTCGGCCAACCAGGCGCGAGCCTCGTCGCGCAACGTTCCTTCGATCACGGACATGTGCTCACGCTCCCTTGTTGTTGGCCGCAGCGGCGGCACGGTGGCCGGTGGGGTCGTCGTCGGTGACGTACAGCTCCCGAAGCTTGCGGCGGTACAGCTTTCCGTTGTCGTGCCGGGGCAGCTCTTCCACGAAGTCGATCGAGCGGGGGCACTTGAAGTGGGCCAGGCGAGCCCGGCACCACTCCGAGAGCTCGGCGGCCAGCTCGGGGCTCGCCTCCTGGCCCTTCCGCAGCTCGACCACGGCCTTCACCTCTTCGCCCCACTCCGGGTGCGGGATGCCGATGGTGCCGACATCGCCGACGGCGGGGTGGGTGAGCAGCACGGCGTCCACCTCGGCCGGATAGACGTTCACGCCGCCCGAGATGATGAGCTCGGCGCTGCGCCCGGTGAGGAAGAGGTAGCCCTCGTCATCGAGGTAGCCGTGATCGCCGAGGGTGAAGTAGCCCTCCCGATAGCTGCTCTCGGTCTTCTTGTCGTCCTTGTAGTACTTGAAGCCTCCGGTGGCCGGTGACTTCAGGTACACCACGCCGACCTGGTTCGCGGGCTGCAGCTCACCGGACTCGTCGCGGATGTGGACGTGCTCGGGATCACCCGGCTTGCCGACGGTGCCGGGCTTGGAGAGCCACTCCTCGGGACCGACGAAGGTGCCGCTGCCCTCGGTGGCGGCGTAGTACTCGTAGACCACCGGGCCCAGCCACTCGATGAGGCCGGCCTTCACCGCCACCGGGCACGGCGCCGCACCGTGGATGACGTAGCGCAGCGACGACACGTCGTACTTGTTGCGCACCTCCTCGGGCAGGGCGAGGAGCCGGTGGAACATGGTCGGCACCATGTGGGTGTGGGTGATCTTGTGCTCGTCGATCAGCTGCAGGGCGTGCTCGGCGTCCCACTTGTCCATGATGACGACGCCGACGCCGTTGCTCAGCGGGGTGGTCAGCGAGAAGGCCAGCGGAGCGGCGTGGTACAGCGGACCGGTGCACAGGTGCATGTCGGTGGTCGCGTTGTACTGCGCAGCCGTGGCCGATTCGGCGGCCCGAGCCTGCTCGCCCTGGGCCCGGTCGGGGGCAGCGGCCGCGGCCGCAGCCGCAACCGCCGTCGCGGTGGCGCGGTCGACACCCTTGGGCCGGCCGGTCGTTCCGGAGGTGTAGAGCATCGTGCGGCCGAGGGTCGGGTCTTCGATGTCGTCGGGTGACTCACCGGCGATGGCGTCGTCGTAGGACTCGAACCCGTCGATCGGGCCACCCACCGCGAGGAGGATGGTGGCGTTGGGCGATGCTGCGGCCGCCTCGCTGATGGGGCCGGCGAACTGCGTGTCGCCCACGATGGCCTTGGCGTCGGAGTCGTCGAAGATGTACGCCATCTCGTCCCCGGTGAGGTGCCAGTTCACCGTGGTGATCCGCACCCCCATCCGCACGGCGGCGGCCATGACCTCGGCGAACTCCGGCCGGTTGCTGCACACGAGGGAGAGCGAGTCGCCGGCCTGCATGCCGCGCGCCCGCAGCGCACGGACGAGCCGGTTGGCGTTGCCGTTCAGCTCACCGAAGGTGCGGTTGCCGCTGGTCGACAGCAGCGCCACTCGGTCAGGTGCGTAGCGCGCGTGCAGCGCATAGGTCATGCCGATCTTGGCGGCCTCGATGCGCTCGTCGGCGGTGGGCGTGGCAGTAGTGGTGGTGTCGGTCATCTCTCTCTTTACCGGTCGGTTTGCGAACCGGCGACCAAGCTTCTGCGGGCCGCCTTCTCTTCTTCACGGGGCAAGGGCTTGTGCGCCTCGTCCATGTCCTCGTCGGTGAACCCGGCGAGCTTGCGATAGGCCCGGGCGCCCTCGACGTCGCCGCTGCGCCCGGCCCCACTGAAGATCTTGTCTACGAGGCGTTGGAACTCCAGCGCCCGCTTGAGCCGCTCGGGGTCGTTGGCGGTGAGGCGGCGGAGCCAGTCCGAACCCATCTTCACGTGCGTGACCTCGTCGGCGAGCATCCAGTCCTCGCAGAACGTCATCACCGGGTCGCCGCAGTCCTCGCCGAAGCTCTTCATGTTGGCGAAGACGTCGATGGCCAGGCCCTCGATGCCGCGGTTCACGGCCGTGAGCCGCAGCGCCGGATCCGGGTTGCAGCCGGCCTGGTAGAGGCCTCGGCCCTCTGCGAACTCACCGAGCTCGGTGCCCATCCAGCCCGCCAGCTTCACGGAGATCTCGACGTGGCGAGCCTCGTCCCAGCACTGGCGGGCCATGTCGAGCTTGAGGGCGAAGGGCGCCTCGTCGGGGGAGTCGCCGACCTCGAAGTCGAAGCACGTGCGGCCCGATGCCTCCAGAGCCTGCACCTCGCCCATGAAGATGCCGTGCATCAGGGAGGCGGCCCGCTCCGGCGCGTCCTCGCTCTGGGCTGTCATCTTGTTGGCCCGCTGGTAGTTGCCGTTGCTGCGATCGCCGGCCCGGGGATCCTTGAACCGGTCGCCCTCCGTAACCCATGTGAAGCGGTCGTCGCGTGCCAGCTCGTTCACTGGCAGGAACTTCTTCATCGGTACCCCCCGGTAACGGTTGTACCCGCAACCCTAGCCCCGGGGGCACGAGGTCGGACAGACCGCCCACGCCGGCCGACGACCGTGGGGATAGGGTCCGGCCATGAGAGCCGTCGTGTTGCACGGAGATCGCCACGTCGCCGTCGACGAGGTCCCCGACGCCCGTCTGCCGGGGCCCGACGGCGCCGTCGTGCGGGTCGAGCGCACCGCCATCTGCGGATCGGATCTCCACCTGTACCACGGGCTGCAAGGCGCACCCGGGGTGCACCTCGGCCACGAGTTCGCCGGCGTCGTGGAGGAGGTCGGCGCAGAGACCCACCGCGTCCGCAAGGGAGATCGCGTGCTCGTCTCCGGCGTGATCGGCTGCGGGCGCTGCACGGCCTGCATGGGCCGTGACCCGGTGCTCTGCCGCAACGGCGGTCCCAAGGTGTTCGGCACCAACACCGCCCTCGACGGGGGTCAGGCCGAGGCGGTCTCCGTCCCGGCGGCCGACGCCTTCGCCCTGCCCATCCCGGACGGCATCTCGGTCGAGCAGGCGGTGCTGCTCACCGACATCCTGCCCACCGGGTACCTCGGGGCGCAGCGGGCCGACATCCGCCCCGGCAGCACCGTGGCGGTGATCGGGCTCGGCCCCGTCGGCGTCTTCGCCCTGCAGTGCGCGCAGCTCTACGGACCCTCTCGGATCTTCGCCGTCGACCGCGTGGCGGATCGGCTGGCACGGGCCGAGGCGCTCGGAGCCGAACCGGTGGACGCGACCGAGGTCAGCGCGGCACGCCGGATCCTCGAGCTCACCGGCGGGCGCGGCGTGGATGCGGTGATCGAGGCGGTGGGCACCGATGCGACGATCAAGGACGCCATCTTCGCCGCCGCTCCGGGCGGAACGGTCTCGGTGATCGGGGTCAACATGAACTTCGAGTTCCCGTTCCCCCTGCCACTGGCCCTCATGCGCCGCCTCACGTTCCGGGTCACGCTGGCCTCGGTGCCGAGCACGTGGGAGGCGCTGGTGCCGCTCGTGGCGTCCGGTCGACTTCAGCCGGAGGAGGTGTTCACCCATCGTCTCGGCTTGTCGGAAGCGGTGGAGGGCTACCGGGTCTTCGATGCCCGGACGGACGGCGTGCTGAAGGTGCTGCTCGACCCGAGCCGCTGAGCCCGGACGCGAAAGGAGCGAGGCCGAGGCCTCGCTCCCCTGCTGCTGCACGCTGCTAGCTCCAACCTTGCTGGGTGCGGTCGAGAGGATTTGAACCTCCACGGGCTTTCACCCACTAGAACCTCAATCTAGCGCGTCTACCAGGTTCCGCCACGACCGCGTGGACCGGTCACCATAGTCGCTTCCTGACCCTGGTCCGAGCCGTCTGCCCTACCGCTCGGCCGCCAGCCACACGGCCGTCGCGTCGAAGGTGCCCATGACACCGGCCTCCAGGGAGCGAACCCGCGGCTTGAGAGCGGTGCGGGTCTCGAAGTGCCCGAGCGGGATCACGGGCACCGCGTCGAGCACGGCGCGCTCGGCGGCGCGGAAGTGCTCGACCCGCGCCGCAGGGTCGGCCGAGGCCAGTGCCGCGGCCAGGCTGGCATCGACGGCGGGCAAGCGGAGGCCGGTCAGGTTGCTGGTCGACGTCGATTCGAACAGCGGGCCGAGGATGGCGTCGGCCTCCGGGTAGGCGGCGATCCACCCGAGGCGGAAGACCTCCTGCTGGCCGCTGGCCAGAAGGGCGGAGTAGGCCGCGGCGGAGGTCGCTCGGGTGATGACGGAGATGCCGACGCCCCTGAGCTCGGTCCGGATGTCGCCGGCTACGGCCGCCTGCGTTGGCTCGTCCTCGTGGTCGAGCACCACCTCCGGGTAGACGCCGTCGGGGAACGCCTCGGCCAGGAGCGCCCGCGATCGAACCCGGTTCAGGCGGCAGCGCTCACCGCACGGGTCGTCGACGTAGCCCGGGATGCCCTCGACGATGAAGCCGGTGCGGGCCTGCAGCGCACCCGAGTAGATCCGCCGGGCGATGCCGTCACGGTCGATCGCCCGCACGATCGCTTCCCGAAAGCGCACGTCGGCGTACTTCGGGTTGCGGAGGTTGAACCCGTAGAACAGCTCGGCCGCGTACGGCTGCACGAGCTCCCGGCCCATGGCGGACGTGGCGCGACCGGGCGGCACGACGCTCCAGTCGAGCGGGCCGCTCGCGAAGGCGTCGTAGGAGGCGCCCTCGTTCGCGAAGAGCATCACCTCCACCTCGTCCACGTACGCCCTGGCCGGGTCGGCCGGGCGGAGCACCAGGCGCTGGGCATCTCGCGACAGCAGCCGGAAGGGGCCGCTGCCGACGGGCCGTTCGGCGAAGGGCACGCCCGCGGCCTCCACCGCTTCGCGAGGCACGACACCGAGCGCCGGCGAGCCGAGCATCGACGGGAGGGTGCTCTGGGGGCGGTCGAGCCGCACCCGCACCAGGTCGGGTGCTTCCGCCGACACCCCGCTCAGCTCGGTTGCGGCCCCAGTGGCGACCGCCGCGTAGCCCGTGACCGACTCGAGCAGGTCCGAGGCCGACGAGGCGGTGGAGGGCGACGCCACCCGGTCGAGCGAATACTTGACGTCGGTCGCCGTGATCGGCCGCCCGTTGACGAAGGTGGCGCCCGGTCGCAGCCGGAAGTCCCAGGTCGTCAGGTCGGCGCTGGCCGACCAGCTGGCCGCCAGGGAAGGAAGGGGCTCAGCGGTCCTCGCCGAGGGCCTGGTGAGGGAGTCGAAGAGCTGGTCGACGAGCAGCAGCTCGTGGGTCGAGGTGGCCCGGGCCGGGTCGAGCGAGGCGGGCGTCACCACGCCCAGCCGCAGCGTGCCACCACGCTGGGGCTCCACGACCGCCGGCGGCGGCTCGGGGTCCGGTTTGCCGGAACAGGCGGTCAGGCCGAGCGACAGGAGCGCAGCCACCACCGCCAGGACGCAGCCGGGCCGCCTCATCGTGCCATCACCGGTCGTCGCGACCGGGGTCGAGGGCCGACCGCAGGCCCTCTCCGATCGCCGCGACGCACACGCACATGGTGACGAGCACGATGCCAGGAAAGTAGAAGAGCCAGGGTCGGGTACCGGCCGCGCTCTGCCCGGTGGCCACCAACCGACCGAGCGACGTCTCGGGCGCCGCCACGCCCAGGCCGAGAAAGGACAGCGCCGTCTCGAGCAGCACGGCGGTCGCCATGGTGAGGGTCGCGCTCACGGCGATGGGTGCGACCGCGTTGGGCAGCACGTCGACCACGAGGATGCGCAGGGGGGACGCGCCGAGTGCCTGGGCCGCCGACACGAAGGTCCGCTCACGCACGGACAGCACCGCGGCCCGCACCACCCGAGCGGTCTGGGGCCACGCCACGACGGATATCAGCAAGGCGATGACGAGCCAGCTCTCCCGCTGCTCGCGAAGCCGGGCGGCCGCCACGACGAGCACCACGATCACCGGCACGGTGAGCACCAGGTCGGTGAGGCGGGAGATCAGCGAGTCGACCCAGCCGCCCCGGTAGCCGGCGAGTGCGCCGAGTGTCGTGCCGGTCACGGTCGCCAGCACGGTCACCACCATGGCCACCTGCAGGGACTTCTGCGCACCGTGCAGCACCTGGAGGAAGAGGTCGTGCCCGATGGCGTCGGTGCCCATGGGGTGACGAAGCGAGGGGGCCTGGGAGAAGTCGGCGCTGAGCCGGCGGTGCCCGTCAGGCGCGATGCGTCCCGCCACGGTGGCTGCCGCGAACACCGCCGCCAATCCGCACGCCCCGAGCGCCGCTCCCGGGTGGCGCAGCAGCTGCCGCGCCCCGGCAGTGCTGGCCATCACGGGTTGCGGATGCGCGGGTCGAGGGCGGCGTACACCAGGTCGGCCAGAAGGTTCAGCACCACCACGACCGAGGCGGTGACGAGCAGCCATCCAGTGGCCACGTGCACATCCGAGCGCGCCACTGCGTCGAGGAGCAGCCGGCCCATGCCCTGCCACGCGAACACCACCTCGACCAGGACGGCGCCGCCGAGGATGGCCGCGAAGTCGGTGGCGACCACCGCGGTGAGCGGGATCAGCGCGTTCCGCAGCGCGTGCACGCCGACGACCCGCCGCTCCGGGAGTCCTCGTGCCCGGGCCGACTGCACGTAGGGGGCGTTGAGCACCTCGATGGTCGCGGCGCGCTGGAAGCGGCTCCAGCCGGCCATGGCGACGAGGGCGAGCGTCAGGGTGGGGAGCACGAGGTGGCCCAGTCGGTCGGCCACGACGCTGGCCACGGAGGCCCCGGTCGCCGGCGAGCGCTCGCCCGCGGTGAAGACCACGGTGCGGCCGACCAGCTCGTTGAACCGGATCCCCACGTCCTTCAGGAGGCCGGCCAGCCAGAAGACCGGGGTCGCCAGGAGGACCATCGAGAGCACGGACCCGGCCCTGTCGAGCACGGACCGAGGCCGCAGCGCGGTGCCGACGCCGACCACCAACGCCCCGGCGATGCCGACGACCACCGCCAGCAGCACCATGCGCAGCGTCACGCCCAGGTGGCGCAGGACCATCGGCGCCACCGGCTCCCCGCCCACCGACGTGCCCAAGTCGCCCCGCACGGCGGATCCCGCCCAGCCCAGGTACCGCTCGTGAACCGGCTTGTGCAGCTCCAGCTGCTCGGAGCGGAGCGCGACGGTGGCGTCCGACACGCCGGGCCGGCCCCGAAGCTCGGCCAGCGGGTCGCCGGAGGCGGCCACCATGGCGAACACGAGGAAGCTGGAGACCACCACCACCGGGACGGAGTGGAGCAGCCGACGGATCAGGAACCGGGCCACGCCGGCCCCTCAGCTGGCAGCGGCGGCCGCGGTCATGAAGGCTTCCGCACTCCCCACACCTGCGCGTTCCAGAACGGTCCCTCGTTGGTCGGGTTGTCGGAGATGTTGACGAACGTGTTCCGGACGGCCAGCAGGGTCGGCTTCTGGTAGAGCGGCAGCACGGCCAGGTCGTCCCAGAGCGCACGATCCATCTCGTTGGCGAGCACCAGCTGCCGTTCGCGGTCGAGCTCCCGAGCTCCTCGCTCCGCGGCACGGTCGAACGCCGGGCTGGAGTAGCCGCCGTAGTTCGAGCCGCTGCCCGTCGACCAGACCTGCTTCGCCGCCGAGATGGGGAACGGCCCGCCCGACCACGCGAAGTTGGCGATGTCGAAGTCACCGGATGGCAGGTGGACGCCGAAGAAGTCGCGAGGCGTCAGCGTCTCGAACCGGATCTCGATCCCGACCTCCGCCAGCTGGCTGCGCATGAGCTCGGCCTGCTGCTCTCGGAGCTGGTTGCCGCCGATCGTGGAGAGCCGGAAGGACAGGCGCCGGCCCGCCTTCTCGTAGTAGCCACCGGCACCGCGCGCGTACCCGGCACCCTCGAGTGCGGCCCGGGCACGAGCGGGGTTCGGCGAGTGGTAGTCGGCGCCATGAGCCTCGTAGCCCCGCTGCCCGAGGAGCACCACCGAGTTGTCGACGCGAGCCGCCTGTGCAGAGAACGGCCGGAGCAGTGCTTGGACGATCCGGTTCCGGTCGACGCCCCAGGCGATGGCCTGCCGCACTGCCTTGTCCCCGAGCTGCTCATGCTTGAGGTTGAAGGTGAGGTGCTCGAAGGTGGGGCCGAACCCGATCGAGTGGCGGACGCCGTCCAGCCGCCGCACCTCGGCCACCAGGTCGACCTGCGGCTGCGGGTAGATCATGTCGACCTCCTGGTTGCGCAGGGCAGCCACCGACGACGCCGCGTCGGGCAGGAACCGGAACACGATGCTGTCGAGGGTGGGCTTCGGGCTCCCCCACCACTCCGCGTTGCGCACCAGCACCAGGCTCTCGCCCTTGTTCCACTCCTTGAACAGGTACGGGCCGGCCGACGGCCCGGGAGTGTCGTTCAGCCCGGTGTCCCAACCTCCCGGCTGCGCCTGCATGAATCGGGCCTGGGGGATGTCGGTCCACATCCCTCGAAAGTCGCCGTAGGCGGGCTCGAACTCCGCTTGGAACGTCTTGTCGTCCACCCTGGTGAACCGGGTGATCTGGTCGTACCCGACGCGGTTGGCCACGTCATTGGCCCAACCATCCGGGTTCCCCGCCGACACCTTGGCCGGATCCTTCAGCATCACCTGCTCGAAGTAGTACTGGATGTCGGCGACCGTGATGGGGGTGGCGTCGCTCCACTTCGCGTCCTTGCGGATCTGCCACTCGATCACCTGGGGCCGATCGGGAAGGGGCCTCGGCTCCCGCTCGAGCCCGACGTAGTCGACCCCAGAGTCGGGTCTGGCCTTCACCGCGTAGAAGAAGATGTTCTCGGTGACGTTCTTGACCCCGATGGTGGCGTTCCGCGACGTGCTGCCGTTGAAGCCGTTCGGCTCCTGCTCGGCGGCGTAGACCAGCCGGCCGCGATCCCCCCGCTCCTCCATCTCCGCCTGCAGGCCGGGGAGGTCGGCCGACTTTCGCGCCGCCTCTCGGGCGCCCGGTGAGTCGCGGCTGCCCGTGCACGCTCCGGTGAGGGCCAGAACGACCACACCGACGATGAGCGCCCGGAGTCGGCGGGGGCGAGCGCCGTCGCGACGGCGCTCGCTACTGCGAGAGCTGCAAGCCAAGGATCACGGTGGTGAAGGCGAAGATGATCGCGGCAGCCACCGTGATGCGGTCGAGGTTCCGGTCGACGACGGTCGACCCGGCGGTCGCGCCGCCGACCGCTCCTCCGAACATGTCGGACAGACCCCCACCTCGCCCGCTGTGGAGGAGGATCAACATGATCAGGGCCACCGAGACGATGACGTGGATGCCGATGACGACGCCGGTCAGCACAGCGGTGCGCCCCTCCTGTTCATGGTGGGCGCGAAGTTACCAGCCGGAGGGCTCGGTCAGCCGTCGAAGCGGACGATACGGGCGAACTCGTCGGGATCGAGGCTGGCTCCGCCGACGAGCGCACCGTCGATGTCGGGCTGTGACATCAGCTCGGCGATGTTGGTGGGCTTCACCGATCCGCCGTACTGCACCCGCACGGAGGCGCCGGTGGAGGCGCCGAAGGTGTCGGTGATCTTGGACCGGATGAGTCCACAGATCGACTGCGCGTCCTCGCTGGACGCGGTGCGCCCGGTGCCGATGGCCCAGATCGGCTCGTAGGCGACGACCATCGAGGCGACAGCGTCCGCCGCCAGACCTTCCAGCCCCCGCTCGAGCTGGCGGCTGACCTTGGCCTCCGTGCTGTCGGACTCCCGCTCCTCGAGCGTCTCGCCGACGCAGAGGATCGGGGTCATGTCGTGACGGAGCACGGCCCGCACCTTGCGAGCGACGGTCTCGTCGGTCTCGCCGAAGAGCTCACGGCGCTCGGAGTGCCCGACGATGACGAACGCCACCTGCAGCTTGGCCAACATGGCCGGGCTCACCTCGCCGGTGAAGGCGCCCTTGTCCTCCCAGTGGCAGTCCTGGGCTCCGAGGAGCACCGGGATGCGGTCGGCGTCGAGCAGCGTCTGGATCGAGCGGAGGTCGGTGAAGGGCGGGTGCACCGACACGTCGACGGCCGAGTAGGTCTCCTTGCTCAAGGCGTAGGAGAGCTTCTGCACCACCTGGATGGCCTCGAAGTGGTTGTGGTGCATCTTCCAGTTGCCGGAGATCAGCGGCTTCCGGCTCGTGGTGTCACTGGGCATTGGCGGCGCTCCTCAGTGCCTCGAGGCCGGGCAGGTCGCCGAGCTCGATGAGCTCGAGCGAGGCACCTCCACCCGTCGAGACGTGGTCGATGTCGTCGTCGAGGCGGAACTTGGCGAGGGCGGCTGCGCTGTCGCCGCCTCCGACCACGGTGAACGCCTTCGTCTCGGCGCAGGCCTCGGCGACCGCGCGAGTGCCGGACTGGAACCGGGGGTCCTCGAAGACGCCCATCGGGCCGTTCCAGAGGATCGTGCGGGCCGCGAGCAGCTCCTCGGCGAACTCCGCCGCCGCGCCGGGCCCGATGTCGAGGCCCTTCCAACCGTCGGGCACGCGCTGGCCGACCATGGCGACCTCTCCCCCCGCGTCGGGGTTGCCGATCTCTCCGCCGGGGCCCAGGGCCACGACGTCGGACGGGAGCAGGATGCGCTTGCCCGAGGCGAGCAGCTCCTTGCACGTGTCGATCTGGTCGGCTTCGAGCAGGGAGTCGCCCACCGGCTGGCCGAGGGCGGCGAAGAAGGTGAAGCACATGCCGCCGCCGATGATGAGCGAGTCCACCTGGTCGAGCAGGGCCTGGATGACTCCGAGCTTGTCGCTGACCTTCGACCCGCCGAGCACCGCCACGAACGGGCGCTTGGGCGAGTCGAGCAGGCCTCCGAGCACCTCCACCTCCCGGGCCAGGAGGCGCCCCGCGGCGCTGGGCAGGCGGGTGGGGGGCCCGACGATCGAGGCGTGAGCTCGATGAGCAGCCCCGAACGCGTCGTTGACGTAGAGGTCGTGGCCGGCGACGAGCCGCTCGACGAAGGCGGGGTCGTTGGCCTCCTCGCCCTTGTCGAAGCGGAGGTTCTCGAGCAGCTCGACGCCAGGAGCCAGCTCGGCCAGCCGGGCCCGCACCGGGTCCATCGAGTAGCGGGCGTCCGGCGTGCCCTTGGGGCGGCCGAGGTGGCTGCACGCCGTCACCTTGGCCCCCCGCCCCTGGAGCCACTGGATGGTCGGCAGGGCGGCGCGGATGCGGAGGTCGTCGTCGATCTCGCCGTCAGTGATCGGGACGTTGAAATCTGCGCGCAGCAGCACCGACCTGCCGGACGGATCCGGCAGGTCCTCCAGCTGAGGTACAGGCCGCACTATTTGCCGGCGGTGCGGAGGATCAGGTCGACGACCCGGTTGGAGTAGCCCCACTCGTTGTCGTACCAACCGAAGACCTTGACCAGGTTGCCCATGGCCATGGTCAGCGGTGCGTCGAACGTGCACGAGGCGGGCGAACCGACGATGTCACTCGACACGATCGGCTCCTCGGAGTAGACGAGCACGTCGCTCATCGGGCCGGACTCCGCCGCGGCCCGGAAGGCGGCGTTGATGTCCTCGACCGACGCCTCCCGGTTGAGGACGGCGGTGAAGTCGGTGATGGACCCGTCCGGGATCGGAACCCGCAGGGAGGAACCGTCGAGGCGGCCCTTCATCGACTCGAGCACGAGGCTCGTGGCGCGGGCGGCGCCGGTGGACGAGGGGATCACGTTCACGGCGGCGGCGCGGGCCTCACGGAGGTCCTTGCTCGGGCCGTCCACGATCGCCTGGGAGGCGGTGTAGGCGTGCACCGTCGTCATCAGGCCCTTCTCGATGCCGAACGCGTCGTCCAGCACCTTCACCATCGGCACGAAGCAGTTGGTGGTGCACGAGGCGTTGGAGACGACCTTGTGCTTCTCCTTGTCGAAGGTGTCGTCGTTCACGCCGACCACGAACGTCGCATCCGCCCCGGCCGAGGGCTGGGAGACGATCACGAGAGGCGCGCCGGCGGTGAGGTGGGCCGAAGCCTGCTCCTTGGACGTGAAGACGCCCGTGGACTCGATCACGCAGTCGACCCCGAGGTCACCCCACGGGAGCTTGGACGGGTCCCGCTCGGCGAGGATCTGGATGGTGTCGCCGTCGACCTTGATGCCGTCGCCCACGACCTCGATCTCGACGTCCCAGGTGCCCTGGATCGTGTCGCGCTTGAGGAGGTGAGCCATCAGCTCCTTGGAGCCGAAAGGATCGTTGGCCGCCACGAACTCGATGTCGACGCCGCGCTGCTTGGCGGCCTTGAAGAAGTTGCGCCCGATGCGCCCGAACCCGTTGATGCCGACCCGTACGGCCATGTCCAAAGCTCCTTGCTTGTCCCGAGGGAGAGTTCCTCTTATCCGACCAGATCGGCCAGCACGACTGCCAGTCTGCCCGGATCGTGCCCGCCCGTACCCGCGTCGGCCACCGAGGCCGCGATCGAGCGGACCTGCAGCCTCCCGACCGGCAGCGCATCGGGGTCGTAGACCACCGTGTCAGGAGTCAGCCCGTGGGCGATCACGGCCGCCACGTGGGCGGCCACGTCGAACCCGGTCGTCTCGCCGTCCTGGTCGCGCAGGTTGCAGATGTAGGTCAGTGGGGCGCGCGCCTGGCGGATGGCGGCCCGGAGCTCGGGCACCGCCACCACGGCCAGCACGCTGGTGAAGAGGCTGCCCGGGCCGAGCAGGATCTGGTCAGCCTCGGCGATCGCATCGAGGGCCTCGCTCGGCGCCGGCGGGTCGGCCGGGACGACCGACACGCACGAGATGTCGCCCGCCGCCGCGACGGCCACCTGGCCCTCCACGTCTCCACGGCGCGACTGGGCCTTCAGCACCACCGGATCCAGCGTGGCGGGCAGCACCCGTCCCGTGGCACCGACCAACCGGCCCGCCTCCACCAGGGCGTCGATGAAGCTGCCGGTGGTGGCCGCCAGCCCGGCGATGACCACGTTGCCCAAGGCGTGCCCCCGCAGCTCCCCCGCTTCGAAGCGGTGCTCGAACGCCCGCCCCCACACGGAGCCGGGCTCCCCGAGCGCCACGAGGCAGCGCCGGAGGTCTCCGGGCGCCGGTATGCCGAGCGCTTCCCGGAGGCGCCCGCTCGAGCCGCCGTCGTCGGCGACGGAGACGATGCCGGTGACGTCACCGGCGTAGCGGCGGGCGGCGACCAGCGTGGCCGCCAGGCCGTGGCCGCCACCGAGGGCGACCACCCGAGGACGGGCGGCCGAGGTCACCGAGCCACGTCCCGGTGCTGCACGGACGGTGAGAACCCCCGCTCCTGCATGAGACGGGCCAGCTCGCGGGCGATGGTGACCGATCGGTGGCGCCCGCCCGTGCATCCGACGGCCACGGTCAGGTAGGCCTTGCCCTCCTTGACGTAGGCGGGCAGGAGCAGGTCGAACAGCTCTCCCATCTTCTCGAGGAAGACGGCGGTCTCGGGCTGGGCCATCACGTAGTCGCGCACGGGCTGGTCGAGGCCGGTCATCGGACGGAGCTCGTCCACCCAGTGCGGGTTGGGGAGGAAGCGGCAGTCGAGCACCAGGTCGACGTCGAGCGGGATCCCCTGGGTGTAGCCGAACGACACCACGCTGGTCTGCATGGGCGAGGCATCGTCGCCGGCGAAGATCGACATCAGCCGGTCGCGCAGCTGGTGCACGTTGAGCTCGGTGGTGTCGACCACCACGTCGGCCTGGCTCTTCACCGTCTCCAGCAGCCCGCGCTCGCGGGCGATGCTCTCGACCACGCCCTCGCTGGCCAGCGGGTGCCTCCGGCGCGTTGCCTCGTACCGGCGCACCAGCACGTTGTCGGAGGCCTCGAGGAAGAGGATGCGCACGATGCCCCCGCTCGCCCGCCGCAGCTCCTCCAGTGCGGGGAGGAGCTCGTCGAGGAAGGGGCTCGACCAGACGACCAGCACCACGCGCTCGGTCTCCGAGCCTGGACGGGTGGCCAGCTCGGCCACCTTGGGGATCAGTGCTGGAGGCAGGTTGTCGATGACGAACCAGCCGAGGTCCTCGAAGGTCGCGGCGGCAGTCGAGCGGCCCGCCCCGGACAAGCCGGTGATGATCAGGAACTCGCTCACGTCATGCCACCTTCTCGGTGCGGAGGAACAGCAGCCGGGGGATCGTGGCCGCATCGCGGTACTCGGCCGCCTTCTGGAGGAAGCCTTCGGGGGGCGCCGGCTCGTCCATGCGGCGGATGAGCAGCCCGTTGCTCGCCAAGAGGTTCACGTAGCGCGACAGGGGCCGGTGGATGAACGGGATCCACACGTCCTTTTCGACCTCTTCCAGCGTGTGGTCCTCCACGAGGTAGGGGCCGATGCGCCAGTACTGCTCGGCCAGGTCGATGTCGTCGATCCACCCGCTCCCCGGCGTCTGGAGGAGGGGATGGTTGAGGAAGAACAGGAAGCGTCCCCCCGGCTCGAGCACCCGGGCCACCTCGGCGATGGCCTCGGCCACGTCGTCGATGTGCTCGAAGACGAGGCATGCGACGACTGCGTCGAACGCCTCGTCGCGGAACGGCAGCCCGGCCGCGCCTGCCCTGGCGTAGGCTGGTCCGCCGCCGCGCTCGGCGGCCAGGGTGAGCTGGGCGGCGGTGGGGTCGATGCCGATGGCCGTCACGGCGCGCTCCTCCCCTGCTGGGCCCGACATGGCCAAGCGGGCGATCTGACCCTCACCGGTGCCCACGTCCAGCACCCGGCGTGCACCGGCCAGCTCGACCGCGGCCAGCGGGAGGATCTGCTCCTCGTACTCGGGGTCGGCGCCGGCGGTGAAGCCCTCCTGCCACCAACCGGCATGCGCTTCCCACAGCTCGTTGGCCGGGTCGGGGTTGGTCACGGGTGCTCAGGCGCCTCGCGGCTGGTAGATCGCGGTGTGGGCGATGCGGGCGATGGGGCCGCCGTCGCCGGAGAAGCGGGCCAGCAGCACGTCGAGCTCGACGAAGCGGTGGCCACCCTTCTCCCACTCGCGGGTGACGAGTGAACGGGCGCCGACCCGCTCCCCGTCCCGTAGGAGCCCGAGGTGCTGCGTGTCCGAGCCGACGTGGATCCACGGTCCGAGGCGGACGTTCGTGGCGAGCACGCGGTTGGCGAGTCGCAGCAGCCAGCCCGGATGGGCGACCCGCTCCTCGCGGTACAGCGGCAGCGGGTCGCGCACGTCGTCGAGATAGCTCATGGCCTCGTCGGCATGGAAGCCGACATCGGCGAAGCCGAACGCCGTCCCGACGGCCAGAGAGGCCGGCGACGCCGCCGGCGGCTCGGCCGCCTGCACGACCTCGGGCCAGGCACTGATGTCCACGCCGGCGGGTGCCGTCGCCGAGAGTCGGGCCGACCCCTCGGCACATCGCTCTCCGGCGGGGTTGCGGATCTCCAACGACACCGTGCGCCCGCCGTCGTCCTCCACCTCTGGGCCGGGGACGACCTCGATCTCCTCGCCCTCGTAGACGGGCTTGACGAACCGGCCCTGCAGGGACCCCCGCTCGAGCCAGTCGGTGCCCCAGGCCGCCGCCACGGGCTGGCTGAGGTACGCGTAGACGTCGACCCCGGGCACGAGGCCACCCGTGAACCCGAACCGCTTGGCCACGTCGTCGTCGTGGATCTTGTTCTGCGAGGTGGTGGCCGTGTTGTGGGCCATCAGCTTCCGGGTCTCGAAGGGCGCCATGGCCCGCACGCTATCGACGCGGCCCGGTGCCGTGGATCTTCTCGTACACCGCCTCGGCGACCGTGTCGGGCAACCAGGGAAGCGCCTTGAGGTCCTCGAGGGTTGCCGCCTTCACCGCGCCCACCCCGCCGAGCTCCTTGGTGAGGCGCTGGCGACGGGTCGGGCCCAAGCCGGCGATGTCGTCGAGCACGGACACCGTCATCCGCTTGCCACGCAGCTCGCGGTGGAAGGTGATGGCGAACCGGTGGGCCTCGTCCCTCACCCTCTGCAGCAGGTAGAGGGCCTCGGACTGTCGAGGGATGCGCACCGGTTCGGCCCGACCCGGCAGGTACACCTCCTCGAACTGCTTGGCCAGCGCTGCGACAGGGATCTCGTCGTCGAGGCCGAGCTCCTCGAGCACCCGCATGGCCACGGAGAGCTGGCCCTTGCCCCCGTCCACCAGCAGCAGCTGCGGCGGGTAGGCGAACTTTCGGGGCCGGCCCTCGACCGGTCGGTCGCGCTCGGCCAGCAAGGCGGTGAACCGGCGGGTGAGCACCTCCTCCATCGAGGCGAAGTCGTTGTTGCCCTCGACCTCCTTGACCTTGAACCGCCGGTACTCGCGCTTGTTGGGCAGCCCGTCCTCCATCACCACCATCGAGCCGACGTAGTCGCTGCCCTGGATGTGGCTCATGTCGAAGCACTCGATGCGCAGCGGGGCCTCGGGCAGGTCGAGGGCGTCCTGCAGGGCGTTGAGGGCCCGGGCCCGGCTGTTGTGGTCGGCCGAGCGCTTCAGGCGGTGGCGAACGAACTCCTCCTGGGCGTTGCGGGTCACCGTCTCCTGCAGCGACCGCTTGTCGCCGCGCTGCGGCACTCGAACGTCGACCTTGGTGCCCCGCAGCAGCTCGAGCCACTCCTGGTAGAACTCGCGCTCCTCCGGCTCGTCCGGCACCAGCACCTCGCGGGGCACGTCGAGGGTCGGCTCGCTGTAGAGCTGTTCGAGGATGCGCCCGATCAGCTCCGGCCGGGTGAGGGCCTCGACCTTGTCGACGACGAAGCCCTTCCGCCCGACGACCCGGCCCTTGCGCACGTAGAACACCTGAACCGACGCCTCGAGCTCGTCCTCGGCCAGGCCGATGACGTCGAGGTCTTCCGTGCGCTCGGTGACCATCTGCTGCTTCTCGATGGCCTTGCGGACGCTCGTCAGGCGGTCGCGGCAGCGGGCGGCCAGCTCGAACTCGAGGTTCGAAGAGGCGTCCTGCATGCGCTGCTCGAGCCGCCGGACGATGGTGGTCGTCTCACCGTCGAGGAAGTCGATGAGCTCCTGTACGAGCCCGTCGTACTCGCGCTTGGAGATCTCACGGACGCACGGGCCGGCGCACTTCTCGATGTGGAACAGCAGACAGGGCCGGCCCTCCTTCTCGTGGCGCGAGAACTTGTTGTCCGAGCAGGTGCGGATCGGAAACGTGCGCAGCAGGAGGTCGAGGGTCTCGCGGATGGCGTAGGCGTGGCCGTAGGGGCCGAAGTAGCGGGTGCCCTTGGACTTGGCGCCGCGACGCACCATGGCCCGAGGCCACTCGTCCTCGACGGTGATCGCCAGGAAGGGGTAGCTCTTGTCGTCCCGGAGCCGGACGTTGAACCGGGGCCGGTGCTGCTTGATGAGGCTGTACTCCAACATGAGCGCCTCGACGTCGTTGCGGACCTGCATCCACTCGACGCTCTCGGCCGTCTGCACCATCTGCGCCGTGCGGGGGTGCATGGCGGCCGGGTTCCCGAAGTAGTTGCTCAGGCGCTGACGGAGGCTCTTGGCCTTGCCGACGTAGATGACGCGCCCGTCGCGATCCTTGAACTGGTAGGAGCCGGGGGCGTCCGGGATCGTGCCTGCCGGGGGCCGCTTCACCATCGGTTCCAGCCTACGGCCGTGGGTCGGGCATACAACGGCTGTCCCTGCGGTTTACACTCCATGAACGCCGGCCTGGTATCCGGCGACATACTTCAGCTCCGTGGCCGACATACCCGCGGTGAGGCGACCAGGCTGTCTCCCGCCGGCCATTCAGCGGCGCTCCTCTGCGGAGGTTCCATCCCACATGCTGCGGCTCCAGTCCCCCCTCCCCGAGGGCTACACCGATGCCAGCCCGGACGCGCTCGCCGACCGCATCATCGCGGCCAAGGCCGCGCTCGGCTCGCGGGTGTTCGTGCTCGGCCACCACTACCAGCGGGACGAGGTCATGCGGTGGGCCGACGCTCGAGGCGACAGCTTCGGGCTGTCCCGCATCGCCGCCGACCAGCACGAGGCCGAGTTCATCGTGTTCTGTGGCGTGCACTTCATGGCCGAGTCGGCCGACATCCTCACCGGCCCGCACCAGAAGGTCATCCTGCCCGACCTCAACGCCGGCTGCTCCATGGCCGACATGGCCGACCTCGACTCGGTGGAGGAGGCGTGGGAAGCCATCGCCGAGGTCACCGACATCGACCGGGTGGTGCCGATCACCTACATGAACTCGTCGGCGGCCCTCAAGGCCTTCGTGGGTCGCAAGGGCGGGGCGGTCTGCACCTCCTCGAATGCCCGGGCCGTGCTGGCCTGGGCCTTCGAGCGGGGCGACAAGGTGCTCTTCTTCCCTGACCAGCACCTCGGTCGGAACACCGGCGTCCAGATGGGCTACGGGCTCGAAGAGATGCGGGTGTGGAACCCGCGGCTCGACCTGGGCGGGCTCGACGAGCGCGAGGTGAAGGAGTCGAAGTTCCTGCTCTGGAAGGGCCACTGCTCGGTGCACCAGCGCTTCACCGTGGCCCACATCGAGGCCTTCCGGGCCGAGCACCCCGACGGCCTCGTCGTCACCCACCCCGAGTGCGCCCACGAGACCGTCGTGGCGTCGGACCGAGTCGGCTCGACCGACTTCATCATCCGCGAGGTCGAGGCGGCCCCGGCGGGTGCGGTGATCGCCATCGCCACCGAGATCCACCTGGTGCAGCGGCTGGCCAACGAGCACCCCGACAAGACCATCGTCTCGCTCGACCCGCTCATCTGCCCCTGCTCGACGATGTTCCGCATCGACGACGCCCACCTCTGTTGGGTGCTGGAGCGCCTCGTGGCCGGCGAGGTCGTCAACCAGATCACCGTCGACGAGGAGACCGCGCAGTGGGCGAAGGTGGCGCTGGAGCGGATGCTCGCGATCGTCTGACGCGGGGCGGCTGACCCCCCGGCGGCTACAGGCCGAGCAGGGGCGCCAGGAAGCGGCCGGTGTGGCTCTCGGGGGTCTTGGCGACGGTCTCGGGCGTGCCTTCCACCAGGACGGTGCCGCCGCCGTCGCCGCCCTCGGGGCCGAGATCGATGACCCAGTCCGCCGTCTTGATCACGTCGAGGTTGTGCTCGATCACCAGCACGGTGTTGCCCTGGTCGACCAGGCGGCCGAGGACGGTGAGCAGGCGGCGGATGTCCTCGAAGTGCAGGCCGGTGGTGGGCTCGTCGAGGATGTAGATGGTGTGCCCGGTCGAGCGCTTCGACAGCTCGGAGCTGAGCTTCACCCGCTGGGCCTCGCCGCCCGACAGCGTGGTGGCCGGCTGGCCGAGCCGCACGTAGCCGAGGCCCACGTCGACGATGGTCTGCATGTGGCGGGCGATCACCGGCTGGTTGGCGAAGAACTCTGCCGCCTCCTCACACGGCAGGTCGAGCACCTCGGCGATGTTCTTGCCCTTGAACTGCACGTCGAGCGTGTCGCGGTTGTAGCGGGCGCCCTTGCACACCTCGCACGGCACGTAGACGTCGGGCAGGAAGTGCATCTCGATCTTGATGGTGCCGTCGCCCGAGCACGCCTCGCACCGGCCGCCCTTGACGTTGAAAGGGG